>NZ_JBEOYD010000040.1:0-91405 GCF_040296885.1 Streptomyces sp. NPDC001980
GCGCCCTGTCCGCGCAGGGACTCCGCACAGCCCTTGCCCACGTCGCCGTAGCCGCACACGACCGCGGTCTTGCCGCCGATCAGGACGTCGGTGGCACGGTTGATACCGTCGATCAGCGAGTGCCGGCAGCCGTACTTGTTGTCGAACTTCGACTTCGTGACGGCGTCGTTGACGTTGATCGCCGGGAACAGCAGAACGCCGTCACGCTGCATCTCGTACAGGCGGTGGACACCGGTCGTGGTCTCCTCGGTCACACCGCGGATCTCGGAGGCGAGCTGGGTCCACTTCTGCGAGCCGTCCGTGATGGTGCGGTGCAGGAGTTCGAGGATGACGCGGTGCTCGTCGGACTCGGCGGTGTCGACCGAGGGGACCTTGCCGTCCTTCTCGTACTCAACGCCCTTGTGGACGAGGAGGGTGGCGTCACCGCCGTCGTCGAGGATCATGTTGGGGCCGCCGGTGGGGCTGTCCGGCCAGGTCAGCGCCTGCTCGGTGCACCACCAGTACTCCTCCAGGGTCTCACCCTTCCAGGCGAAGACCGGGATGCCCTGCGGGTTGTCGGGCGTGCCGTTCGGGCCGACGGCGATGGCGGCGGCCGCGTGGTCCTGGGTGGAGAAGATGTTGCAGGACGCCCAGCGGACCTGCGCGCCCAGGGCGACCAGGGTCTCGATCAGGACGGCGGTCTGCACGGTCATGTGCAGGGAGCCGGTGACGCGGGCGCCGGCCAGCGGCTGGGTCTCGGCGTACTCCTTGCGGATCGACATCAGGCCGGGCATCTCGTGCTCGGCGAGAGTGATCTCCTTGCGGCCGAACGCGGCCAGGGAGAGGTCGGCGACCTTGAAGTCCTGTCGGTTGTCGACAGTCGTCATTGCGAGCTGCTCCTCGGGTTGGGTCGAGGGTGGGTAGGGCTGGTCTGCGCGGCCGCGGACAGGGGTGCCCGAGAAAAGGACACAGGCATGCCCACGTACGCGCAGCGCAGTCCGTCGGAGGCCCTCTCTCCCTCGGACGATCCGTGTGGGACCGCCCGACCGCCATCAGCAGCGACGTCTGGCTCCGTCCCAAGCTACACCGGAGGAGCGGGCCGCCCCCAGTCCGCCTCCGAACAGATCACGCCGTTCGAGGGGGTCAGTGACCGGCGGGGTGGGGGGTCGGGCCGCCCGGGGTGGCTTCCGGGTCGGGGCCCTTGGCGGCCTCCGCCTCGCTGTAGATGTCGGGTTCCAGGTAGATCACGCGGGCGATGGGGACCGCGGTGCGGATGCGGGCCTCGGCGGCGTTGATGGCCCTGGCGACCTCGGCGGCCGTGTCGTCGTGCTGGACGGCGATCTTGGCGGCGACGAGGAGTTCCTCGGGGCCGAGGTGGAGCGTGCGCATGTGGATGATGCCGGTGACGGTGTCGCCGTCGACGATCGCGGCCTCGATCTTCTTGACCTCCTCGACGCCGGCGGCCTCGCCGAGCAGGAGGGACTTGGTCTCGGCGGCCAGGACGAGGGCGATCAGGACGAGCAGGACGCCGATGCAGACCGTGCCGATGCCGTCCCAGACGCCGTCGCCGGTGATCAGGGCGAGGCCGACGCCGAGGAGGGCGAGGACCAGACCGATGAGTGCGCCGAAGTCCTCGAGGAGGACGACCGGCAGTTCGGGGGCCTTGGCGCGGCGGATGAACTGCGACCAGGACAGCTTGCCGCGCAGTTCGTTGGACTCCTTGATGGCCGTCCGGAAGGAGAAGCCCTCGGCGATGATCGCGAAGAGGAGGACGCCCACCGGCCAGTACCAGTGCTCCACCTCGTGCGGGTGGCTGATCTTCTCGTAGCCCTCGTAGATGGCGAACATGCCACCGACGGAGAAGAGGACGATCGAGACGAGGAAGGCGTAGATGTACCGCTCGCGGCCGTAGCCGAAGGGGTGCTGCGGGGTCGCCTCGCGCTGGGCCTTCTTGCCGCCGATGAGCAGCAGGAACTGGTTGCCGGAGTCGGCGAGCGAGTGGACGCCCTCGGCGAGCATCGACGAGGAGCCGCTGAACGCGAACGCCACGAACTTCGATACCGCGATCGCGAGGTTGGCGCCGAGTGCCGCCACGATCGCCCTGGTGCCGCCTGACGCGCTCATGTGTTCGCGGTGTCCCTTCTCGTTCTCGCCGTCGTCCGTCTACGCCGTCCGGGCGTGTACCCGTCCTTGCCGGTACTCGTCTTTGCCCGTGCTTTGCCGGTGGGCCATTCTTGCAGCCCTGTCCGGGAGCGGCTCATCAGGTATCCACACCCCCGGTAGGACAATCAGACCCCGCGAGAGACGCGGACCTCTCAGACGATCACCGTGGCGCGGAACACCGTGCCCGCGCCCCACACCTCCGCCTTCTCACCCGCCGGGACGAACACCGACCGGCCGGGGGCCAGGTCGTACTCGCCGACGCCTACCGCACCGGCCGTGCAGAGCAGGATCTGCGGGGTGGGCAGGGTCAGGTCGTGGGCCGCGGTGCCCTCGGGCAGGACGTACCGGGAGAGCCGGAACTCGTCGATCGGCGTCTCGTAGACCTCCTCGCCGTCCGGGGCCGCCTCGGGACGCAGCACACCGGCGTCGCCCGCCTCGAAGCGGACGACGCGCAGGAGTTCGGGGACGTCGACGTGCTTGGGGGTCAGGCCGCAGCGCAGGACATTGTCGGAGTTGGCCATGATCTCGACGCCGAGGCCGTTGAGGTAGGCGTGCGGGATGCCGGCGCCGAGGAAGAGGGCCTCGCCGGGCTGCAGGCGGACGTGGTTGAGGAGCATCGCGGCGATCACGCCGGGGTCGCCCGGGAAGTGGTGGGCGAGGTCGGCGTAGGGCGCGTGGTCGCCGCCGAGGCGGGTGCAGGCGGCGGCGGTCTCGGCGACCGTGCGGGCCATCTCCTCGCGGTCGGCGGTCAGGATCGCGGTGAGGACCGCGCGCAGGGCCGCTTCCTCGGGATGGGCGCGCAGCAGGTCGACGTACGGCTTGAGGGAGTCGACACCGAGGCCGTCGAGGAGTTCGGCCGTCCGCTCCGGGTCACGGAAGCCGCACAGGCCGTCGAACTCGGTGAGCGCGCAGATCAGTTCGGGCTTGTGGTTGGCGTCCTTGTAGTTGCGTTCCGGGGCGTCGACCGGGATGCCGCGCCGCTCCTCGTCCTCGTACCCCTCCCTGGCCTGCTCGAGGTTGGGGTGCACCTGGAGGGAGAGGGGGGCGCCGGCGGCGAGGATCTTGAGCAGGAAGGGCAGCCGCGGGCCGAACTTGGCCACGGCCTCCTCACCCAGTTCGGCCTTCGGGTCCGCGTCGATGACCTCGACGAGCGTGCCGCGCGCGGTGCGCGAAGGGGCGCCCGGGTGCGCGCCCATCCACATCTCCGCCTGCGGCTCGCCGCTCGGCTCCACCCCGAGCAGCTCCGGGATGGCGGTCGGGGAACCCCAGGCGTAGGGGCGGACGGTGTTGTCGAGGAGGTCCATGACTTCTCTCTGCCGGTTCTCTCTGCGGGCGGGGGCGAACGGGGGTTGCACGGGGGCGCGGGACACGGAGGCACATGGTGCATGGTGCGCCGCACGGGTCGCACGACGGTGTACGGCGGCGTACGACGGCCGTGTTCACCGTGTGTTCCCCTACCGGTTCGCCTTCGGTACGGCCCTCAGGTCGTCCTTCGTGCGGCGGGCCCGGTGTCGGTGTCCACTTCAGGCCCCCGAAGCGAGCGCCAGGTAAACGGCGGCGAAATCCGTGACGGCGATCAGTTCCGCCAGGGTCTCCAGCTCGTCGCCCGCCTCGGGCTCCAGCTCGCTGATGGGGGTGTCGTGACCGAGGGCGAGGTCGCGGGCGGCGGGTGCGGCGGTGAGGCCCCCGATGGGGCGGTCGCGGAGCAGCACCACGCGCGCGTGCAGCGCGGGCGACTCGTCCACGCGGTCGCGGAAGAAGTCGTCGGGGTCGGCGCTGGCGGCGAGCGGGCCCGCGAGCAGGGCGGTGTGGGCGGCCAGGGCTTCGGGGAGTTCGGCGACCAGGGCGGGGCGGCCGGCCAGCTCGGCGAGGGCAGCGGCGAAGCGGCGGCCGGCCGGGCCTGCCGAGTCGCCCTCCGTCCAGACCACCGGGAGCGCGTCGGCGAGTTCCGCGGCGAGGGTCTTGGCCGGGTTGCTGTAGGTCACGATGGCCGGGCCGCAGCGTTCGGCGATGCGGTCGAGGCGGTCGGCGACCTTCTCCAGCGCGTCCGGCGGGGCGGCGAGCAGGCCGATGCGGTCGAGGAGCACGAGCAGCGGGGTGAGCAGCGCCCACAGGACGCCCGGGGAGGAGCCGGCGAGCGGCTCGCCCTGGTCGTACGGGGCCGTCGCCATCGGCATGAACAGGCCGTGGGCGCCGGCCACCGCCTCGGCGAGCGGGGTGTCGGCGGGGGCCACGGCGGCGACCGAGCAGCCGCGTCGGTAGGCCTGGTCGGCGAGGAGGGAGAGGCTGGGTTCGGTGCCGTCCGGGGTGGCGATCAGCAGCAGGTCGACGGAGCCGGCCCAGCCGGGGAGCTCCCAGCGCAGGGCGCCGGCGGCCGGGGCGACGCCGGTGGGGGCCAGGCGGGTGACGGGGCTGCCGGGGCCGGCCAGCGTGCCGAGGAGGTCGGCGGCGTGGGTGGCGGCGACGCCGGGGCCGGCGATCAGGACGGCGCGCGGGCGGCCGTCCGGTTTCAGCTCCTGGACACCGGCCTCGGTGGCGTGCCGGGCGGCCGTACGGACGCGGGCGCCGGCCTCGGCCGCGCCGCGCAGCAGACCTCGGCGGTCGGCCTCGGCGAGGCCCTCCGGGGTGTCGAGCAGCGATTCGTCGAGCATGGAGCGGCCTCCGGTTGCCGGGGTCCTGATGTTTCGCGGTGGTGGAACCTGCTGCTTACGCCGGGCGGCGGGCCTCGTCGACGAGGAGGACGGGGATGCCGTCGCGGACGGGGTACGCCAGGCCGCAGTCCTGGCCGGTGCAGATCAGCTCGGCGTCCTGCTCCTTGAGGGTGGCGTGGCAGGCCGGGCAGGCGAGGATCTCCAGGAGGCCGGCTTCGAGCGGCATGAGGGTTCCCTTCGGGGGTGGATGTTCGCGTGCGGTCAGGTTACCGCCGGTGGGGTGGGTTGGGCTGACCGCCGAGAGCCGGTGACCCCCCGCCGGGGTGACCGCCCAGGGGGCTCCGCCCCCTGGACCCCCGAGACCTTTGCCCACCCACCACCCGACTCGGTCGCTAGAGAAGCGAGGGCGGGGCAAGGCGACTCGACCGGCTGAGAGGCGCCCGGGGCACCGGGCGCCTCGGAGGCCGACGGGTGCCCGGGGCGCGGGGCGGCTCGGATGGTCGGCAGGTCCCCGCGGCGCGAGGCAACTCGGACCACCGAAAGATCCCCGCAGCGCCACGCAACTCGGACCGCCGGCAAGTCCCCGCAGCGCCACGCGGCTCGGACCGCCGGCAAGTCCCCGCAGCGCCACGCGGCTCGGATGGTCGGCAGGTCCCCGTAGCGCCAAGCGACTCGGACCGCCGACGAGTCCGTGCGGCACCAGGCGACTCCAACCGCCGGCAGGTCCCCGCGGCCAGGTAACTCGAATCGCCGACAGGTCCCCGCAGCACCAGACGACTCAAACCGCCGACAGATGTGGCGGGCGAGGAGTCGGGGTCAGGCCCTGATGATCGCCAGTACCTCGTCGCGCACCTTCGTCATCGTCGCCTCGTCCCTTGCCTCCGTGTTCAGGCGGAGCAGTGGTTCCGTGTTGGAGGGGCGGACGTTGAACCACCAGTCGGCGGCGGTGACGGTGAGGCCGTCGAGGTCGTCGAGGGTGACGTCGTCGCGGTCGCCGTAGGCCGCGCGGATCGCGGCGAGGCTGGCCTGCTGGTCGGCGACCGTGGAGTTGATCTCGCCGGAGCCGGTGTAGCGGTCGTACTGGTCGACCAGGGAGGAGAGGGGGGCGGACTGGCCGCCGAGGGCGGCGAGGACGTGCAGGGCCGCCAGCATGCCCGTGTCGGCGTTCCAGAAGTCCTTGAAGTAGTAGTGGGCCGAGTGCTCGCCGCCGAAGATCGCGCCGGACGTCGCCATCTCGGCCTTGATGAAGGAGTGGCCGACGCGCGTGCGAACGGGGGTGCCGCCGTTCTCCCGGACCACCTCGGGGACGGTCCAGGACGTGATCAGGTTGTGGATGACCGTGCCCGTGCCGCCGTTCTTCGCCAGCTCCCGTGCGGCCACCAGGGCCGTGATCGCCGACGGGGAGACCGGCTCACCGCGCTCGTCCACCACGAAGCAGCGGTCCGCGTCGCCGTCGAAGGCCAGACCGAGGTCGGCCGACTCGGCGCGCACGCGCTGCTGGAGATCCACGATGTTGGCGGGGTCGAGCGGGTTGGCCTCGTGGTTCGGGAAGGTGCCGTCCAGCTCGAAGTACATCGGGACCAGGGTCAGCGGCAGGCCCTCGAAGACCGTCGGGACCGTGTGGCCGCCCATGCCGTTGCCCGCGTCGACCACGACCTTCAGCGGGCGGATGGAGGTCAGGTCCACGAGTGAGCGCAGGTAGGCCGCGTAGTCCGACAACGTCTCGCGCGTGGTGACGGTTCCCGGCGTGGCGGCCGGCTCGGGGGCGCCCTCCCGCAACCAGCGCTCGGTCAGCTCCCGGATCTCCGCCAGACCCGTGTCCTGGCCCACCGGCGCGGCTCCCGCGCGGCACATCTTGATGCCGTTGTACTGCGCGGGGTTGTGCGAGGCCGTGAACATCGCGCCGGGCAGGCCGAGGGCGCCCGAGGCGTAGTACAGCTGGTCGGTCGAGCACAGGCCGATTTCGGTGACGTCGACACCCCGGGCCGCCGCACCGCGCCCGAAGGCGCGGGACAGAGCGGGCGAGGAGGGCCGCATGTCGTGGCCGACGACGATCGCGGCAGCACCGGTCACCTGGACGAACGCGGCGCCGAACAGTTCGGCGAGCGTCTCGTCCCACTGATCCGGAACCACTCCGCGCACGTCGTACGCCTTCACGATCTGCGACAGATCAGCAACAGCCACCGGCCAACCCTCCTGGAATACTCTCGGTCGCCCCAAACTACCTGGCCCAGGTGAGGCCCCGACGTCGGATCCCCCAGCGGACACGTCGCGGGCTCCTGGCTGTGATCTGCGGCGATCCGACCCAGTCGAGCGCGGTCGAGCGCGGTCGACTGTGGGCGGCCGTGGTCGAGCGCGGCCCGGCACAGCGCGCCGTGCTCGGATGGAATCAGGTGCGCGCAACGGAACCAGGTGCACACCCGCGACGCGGCCGGCGGTCACGGCCGGATCCGCTCGCCCGCCCCGCCCCGCCCCGGCTCACGGCAGCATCCAACCCAGCACCGGCCCGCTCTGCGCCACCACGATCAGGCACATCACCAGCAGCAGCCCGAGGCTCCACGGCAGCACCCTGCGCAGCAGGTCGCCCTCGCGGCCCGCCAGGCCCACCGCCGCGCAGGCGATCGTGAGGTTCTGCGGGGAGACCATCTTGCCGAGCACACCACCGGAGCTGTTGGCGGCCGCCAGGAGTTCCGGCGAGAGGCCCGACTCGTGGGCGGCGCTCACCTGGAGGGCTCCGAAGAGCGCGTTGGCCGAGGTGTCGGAGCCGGAGACGGCGACGCCGAACCAGCCGAGGACCGGGGAGAGGAAGGCCAGACCCGCGCCTGCCGCCGCCACGAAGTGGCCGATCGTCGCCGCCTGTCCGGAGAGGTTCATGACGTAGGCGAGGGCGAGGACGGACGTCACGGTGAGGATCGCGAACCGCAACTCGCGTACGGTCGCAGCCCATTCCGCGACCGCCACGCGCGCGTGCACGCGCAGGACGGCCGCCGTGGCGATGCCGGCGAACAGGACCAGCGTGCCGCCCGTGGAGACGACCGGCCAGGTGAAGAGATTCCCTCCGACCGGTTCGCCCTTCGGGTTGACGACGTCCAGGAAAGGCCAGTCGTAGACGCGGTTCGCCTTCGCCAGCCAGTCCTTGACCGGCGGGATCTGGGCGATCGAGAAGACCGCGATGATCAGGGCGTACGGGGTGTAGGCGCGCAGGACTTGAGGCCGTTCGTCGCGCTCGTCCAGGTCCGTGCTGCGGGCGCCCGTGAGGACGGCCGCGCGGACCTCCTCGGCCGCGGGCACGCGCGCGTGCGGTACGGCGAGCAGGGCGGCCGCGCCGGCCAGGGCGGCGCAGATGTCGGCGAGTTGGGCGGAGACGTAGTTGGAGACGGCGAACTGGGCGGCGGCGAAGGCGACTCCGCACATCAGGGCCGGCACCCAGGTCTCGCGGAGCCCGCGTACGCCGTCGACCAGGCCGACCAGCACCAGGGGCACCACCAGGGCGAGGAGCGGGGTCTGGCGGCCGACGACGGAGGCGACCGAGTCCAGGGGCAGACCGGTGACCTGAGCCAGCGTCACCACCGGGGTGCCCATCGCGCCGAAGGCCACCGGCGCGGTGTTGGCCACCAGGGAGACGACGGCCGCGCGGACCGGGTCGAAGCCGAGGGCGACGAGCATCACCGAGCAGATCGCGACCGGGGCGCCGAAGCCGGCGAGCGCCTCCAGGAGGGCGCCGAAGCAGAAGGCGACCACGAGGGCCTGGATGCGCGGGTCGTCGGAGAGTCGCCCGAACGAGCGGCGCAGGACGTCGAAGTGGCGGGTGCGGACCGTCATGCGGTACACCCACAGGGCGTTGACGACGATCCACAGGATGGGGAACAGGCCGAACGCGGCGCCTTGGACGGCGCTGGAGAGGGTCTGGTCCAGCGGCATGCGGTAGGCGAGCCTCGCGACGAGTGCGGCGGCGAGAAGGCCGCTCAGTCCCGCCAGGTGAGCCTTCATGCGGACCCCGCCGAGCAGGACCAGGACGATCAGCAGCGGCAGGGCGGCGACGAGGGCGGACAGGCCGAGCGAGTCGGCGACGGGTTCCAGTTCCTGGACGTACACGGGCGCCTCCCCGGATTCCGGCATGCGGAAAGCGATTTCCCGCCGACGGCTACCCGAAATGGTCGTGTCCGCGACAAGCGCGCGTCAATGGGCGTGCACCGCGGAATGCACCCGCGTCACCCGCGTGGAAAGCGATGGCGTGAAAGGGAGGCCCGGGGAGAGCTCAGTTGTCCGGAGACCGCAGCACCCGCAGATGGCCGCGCCGTGCGACCTCCATCGGGTCCGCGCCGCGGCCGCCGCCGCCCGCCCCGGCCGCCCGCTCCTGGGGGCGGGCCGCCTCGCGCACCGCGTTCGCCAGCGCCTCCAGGTCGTCCCCGCTCGGACGCGCGGGAGCGGAGCCGTCGACGAGGCGGACGACCTCCCAGCCGCGCGGGGCGGTGAGGCGCTCGGAGTGCTCGGCGCACAGGTCGTAGCAGTGGGGTTCGGCGTAGGTGGCGAGCGGGCCGAGGACCGCGGTCGAGTCGGCGTAGACGTACGTCAGCGTCGCGACGGCGGGTCGGCCGCAGGCAGTTCGCGAACAGCGACGTACAGGGCTCACGACGTTGGACGGTACCGCACTCTTGAGCGGGCCGCGACGACTCTCCCCCAGGTCACTCCACCGTGTCGTACTGTGAAACGCCCCACACCCCCCTCCCGACACGCCCTTCTGACCTGCACGGAAGGGATCGTCCAGCGGCACGGCCAGCACCTCATGCGGTCACGAGTCGGTACAAACACCGTCAATTGCCTTGAGTTCGCCGGTCTCGTGGAGATACGGAAACGAGCCCAACCTTGGCCGGAATGGTCATCCTGTGACATGCCGTCCCGGGCGGTGTCGGTGCGTGGAGCGGCGCGGCCGGAGCCCGCGAGGACTACGCTTCACCAGTGATGGACAACCGTGTACCGCCCCGTGCCGCCGGCCCCGGGCCTCGTCGACGCGATCGCCACGGTCGGGGCATGCGCGGGCCGATCGCACCGCCTCAGGTGCCGCTGGCCGCGAGCCGCGCCGACGTGTTCGCGGACCTGGTCCAGGACTCCGTGGAGCGCCTGGAGCGGCGCTGGCCGCAGCTCGCCGACATCGATTTTCTGGTGCTCGAAGTGCCCCGGCTCCAGGACCGGCACGGCGAGAGCTGGGGCGACGAGGCGGTGCCGCTGGGCGGCATCATTCCCGCGCGCGAGGGACGCCGGGCACGCGTGGTCGTCTACCGGCGGCCGGTCGAGATCCGCACCAAGGGGCGCGACGAGCGGGCCGCGCTGGTGCACGAGGTCGTCGTGGAGCAGGTCGCCGAGCTGCTCGGCCTCACCCCGGAGACCGTCGATCCCCGGTACGGCGAGGACTGAGCCCCCGGCGACCGCGCGCCGCCTGCCTACTTCTGCAGCACCGCCACGTCCTGGTCCGCCTCCGGTACGGCCACCGTGCCGCGGTCGTCCGGGAGGGTCTGGATCGTGAAGCCCGGGACGCCGCCCTCGGTGGCCGCCAGGGTGCGGGCGCCGTAGACCGGGCCCCCGGAGACCGTCTCCACGGTCAGGGCGTAGGTGCCCTTCAGACCGGACGGGACCGGGGCGTCGACGTTCTGAGTGGTGCCGGACTTGATCGTGAACGTCTTGGACACCGCCGTGCCGCCGCCGCTGCCCGCCGACGCCGTGACCTTGACCTGGGCGGTTCCGGTGGGCGCGGTCAGGGAGAGGGTGGTGCCCTTGCCGCTGTTGTCGGCGGACGTCGCGCGCGTGCCGACCGGTGCGGTCGCCGGGATGTACGCGGTCTCCTGGTTGCCGCCCTTGCCGCGGGTGACGCGCAGCGCGGCCACCACCGGGACGGACTGGTCGGAGGGCGTGAGGATGAGCGAGCCCGCCTCGCCGCGCGTGACGTCGCCGAGGTCGGTCGCGGTGGTCATGCCCGCCTTCACGTGCAGCGTCTCGTTGCCGGCCGGGGTGATCGTGCCGTCCGGGGAGGCGAGGCGCACCTTCAGGTCCGCGTCGCTGTCGCCGGTGGTGAAGGCGATCAGCCGGACGTCGGTGGCGTCCTTGGGGATGCCCGGCAGCACCAGGCTGCCCGCCGGATCGGCGGAGGCGGCCAGCCAGTCGCCGCCGGACTTGTCGTCCAGGGCCTGCACGCTCGCGCCGACCCGGCCGCTGCGCACGCTCACGTGCACGGTCAGGTCGGTCTGGCGCTCGTCGGTGAGCGTGGACAGCAGGACCGGCTCACTGGCGTGCGGCTGGACCGTGATGCCCTCCCCCACCGAGGACTTGAGCTGGCCGTCCTTGCCGTACAGCTCGATGTCGACCACCGCGGCACCGTCGTCGGGGTTGGTGAGGTGCACGTAGTCCGTGCGGCTCGCGGCGGTGCTGGCGCCGGGGAACCAGAAGTCGGTGTCGGCCGCCGTGCAGTTGACCCCCTGGAGGCCGCGCCCGGTGCCCGCGGCGACCTCGGTGGTCTCCTGGACCGTCCAGCCGGGGGCGTACTTGCCCTCGGCGGTACCGACGTAGGCGGGCCCGTCGGCACCGGAGGTGTCGCCGGTGGCCGGTGTGCCGGGCGTCTTGGGGGTGAGGACGGGCTTGGCGGCCTTCTTCTTGCCGCCGCCCGTCCCGTCCGCCGACTGCTCGGTGGCGGCCTGGAGTCCGGCCTTGCCGTCGCTCGTGGTGCCCTTGGTGACGGGTGTGAACGACGTGTACGAGGTGTCCGCGATGTCGGACAGGCTGGGCGCCGGGCACAGCAGCGTGGAGCGCTCCACCGGCAGCTGGGCGGCCGCCTCGGCGGTGTGCGCGGGCGTGGTGGCCGGCGCGTTGAGCTCGGCGAACCCGGTGACCGCCGCGAGGGCCGCCGTACCGGCGAGCAGGGACAGGGTGGTGCGGTTCACTGCTGGCTCCCGTCGTGGTGCTCGCCGCCGGTGCCGTGGTGCTGCTGGGCGGCCGGGTCATAGGCGGGGTCGTAGGCCGGCTCGTAGCCCTGCTGGTACGTCGGGTCGTACGCCGCCTGCCCCTGCTGACCGCCGTAGGCGTACGGGTCGTACTGACCGGTCTGGTAGGGGTCGTAGGTCTGCTGGTCGTAGCCGCCGGTCTGGTACTGGCCGGTGCCGGCGTCGGCGCCCTGGTACTGGTCGGCGTAACCGGTGTCGTAGCCGTCGGCCTGCGGATACGACGCCGGATCCCACTCGTCGTACGACTGCTGGTGCGGGACCGCGGCCGGGGTCTCCTCCTGCGGGGACTGCGGGGACTGCGGAGCCGTCGACGGGAAGTCGGTGTCCTCCGAGGTCTCCTGGGACTCCGGGAACTCCTCCTCCGCCTCCGCCTGGGCGCGCAGGCGGCGGGCGCGGCGGCCCTCGCCCTCGGTGGCCTGGGCGGGGATCGGCTGCTCCTCGGGGAGGTCGTCGTCGACGTCACGGCGGCGGCCGGGCAGGGCGAGGACGACCAGGACGACGGCGAGCGCACCCTGGACCCACAGCCAGACGGTGTGGGTGAACGGGGTGTCGTAGGTGACGTCCAGCTTCCCGCCGGAGGAGGGGAGTTCGAAGCCCTGGGCCCAGCCGTCGACGGTGGTGCGGGTGAGCGGCTTGCCGTCCAGGGTGGCCGTCCAGCCCGGGGAGGCCGAGTCGGCCAGGCGCAGGATGCGGCCGTCGGTGCCGGTCGGGACGGTGGTGTGGATGTCGACGGGTCCGGCGGCCACGGAGGCGGGTGTGCCGGAGCCGTTCGCCGACACGATGGTCGCGCGGGAGACCTGCTGGTCGACGCGCCACAGGGCGCTGCCGTTCTGCTGGCTGAGCCGGGACAGGCCGGGCGTGGCGTCGAGCACGCGCGTGATGTCACGCGGCGCGCCCTTGTGGACCAGGACGTAGCGCACCGCGAACCCGCCGAGTTGGTCGGCCTGGTCGGCGCCGGAGCCGGCGACCAGGTTGGCGACGACCTTGTCGAGCTGGGCGTTCTCGCCGTCGGCGGCGGCCACCTCGGCGTCGCCCATGCGGGCGCCGGAGCCGCGTACCAGCATGTACGTCACGCGCGCGGTGCTGTCGCTGTCGAGGACGAGGGTGCGGACCTGGTCGGTGGTGCTGCTGTCCTCGGCGACGAAGGCGGGCACCTGGGTGGGGTCGCGGCGTTCGACCGGGCCGTCGGCGCCCGCGATCATCCAGCCGGCGGCGAGCAGCAGCGGGCCCGCGGCGGCGGCGAAGGCGATCAGGGCGGCCACCGGCTGGCGCCAGCCGAAGCTCTGCTCGGCGACCCGCGAGCGTGCCCCGTCGGCGCCGAGCGCGGCTGCGGACAGGATCGCGATGCCGTAGACGAGGGTCGCGGGGCCGGCCCAGGTGGACTTGTTGGACAGGACCGCGAAGACCAGGCCGACCAGGGCGACCGCCCAGGCGGTGCGGACCGCCGACTGGCGCTCCGAGCGCAGCAGGGCGGCGAGCGCGGCCAGGACGACGCCGATGAGCAGGAGCCCGTCGACGGTGCCGGGGCCGCCCGGGCTGGCGCCGAGCAGGTCGAGGGCGGAGGCGGCCGAGGAGCCGTACTCAAGGCCGGCCTCCTTGAAGAAGCCGAACGGCAGCAGGGTCAGCGACCAGGGGGCGAGGACCAGCAGTGGGGTGCCGAGCTGGACCAGCAGCCGCAGGCCGGAGGCGACCAGGTCGGAGCGGCGCACGACGAGCACGGCGAGGCCGAGGACCAGGACGATCGGCCAGACGATCGGCGTGAACGCGGTGGTGACGGTCAGCAGCAGCGCGTACGCCCAGGTGGCACGCCAGCTGCCGCGCGCTCCGGAGGAGTTCGCGAGGCCGCTGGCCGCGATGCCGGCGCGGGCGATCAGCGGCAGCAGGATCGCGAGGACGGCGGTGCCGATGCGGCCGCCCGCGAGGGCGCCGGTGGCGGCGGGCAGGAAGGCGTAGGCGATGGCCGCCCAGGCGCGCAGCAGGCGCGAGGTGACCAGCGGGCGGGAGGCGAAGTAGGCGGTGAACCCGGCCAGCGGCACCGAGGCGACCAGCAGCACGGTGACCGCGAGCCCGGTGGAGCCGAACAGCAGAGAGGCGAACGACGCGACGATCGCGAGGTACGGCGGTGCGGCGGGGGTGCCGCCGGCGCCGACCGCGTGCCAGGCGTCCAGGTAGCGCGACCACAGCTCGCTCGCGCTGCCCGGAGCGGGCAGCAGGGCGCCGCCCGCGAGGGCGCCGGAGCCGAGCAGGGCGCGGCAGGCGGCCAGCGAGATCAGCAGCAGCACCAGGAAGAGCACCGGACCCGGTTTGCGGGCGATGCGCTTGAGGCGGGCGAACTGCTCGATCTCCAGGAAGTCGGCGTCGTCGCCGCCGGGACCGGACTCGACCGCGCCGCCGTGCCGGCCGGCCGCGGAGATCTCGTCGTCGGCGCCGAAGAGGTTGCCCGCGACCTGTTCGACGGTGGCCCGGACGGTGGCGCCGGGCGGCGGGAACAGGGGGCGCAGCTCGCCCTTGTCGAGCTGGGAGCGGCCGCGCCTGCGCCGCCCCGCGATGATCCGCTCGGGCCGCAGCAGGGTGCCCAGCAGGCCGCGGATCTCGTCGAGGGCCTGTCCGGGGACCTTGCCGACGAGGTAGGCGACGGTGCGCAGCAGGGTGCCGAGGACCAGGCGGAGCAGGATCCAGGGCAGCACGGCCGTACGGGCGTTGACCAGCAGGGTGTAGATGGCGCCGGCTTTGTCGACCTTGTGCGGGGAGGTGGCGGTGCGGCCGGCGCAGTCGACGGTGCGGCGCTCGCGGGAGGCGGCCTCGGCGTGCCGTACGACGGCCTCCGGGGCGACCAGGACGCGGTGGCCGGCGTTGTGCGCGCGCCAGCACAGGTCGACGTCGTCGCGCATCAGGGGCAGCCGGCGGTCGAAGCCGCCGAGCTCCTCGAAGACGTCGCGGCGGATCAGCATGCCGGCGGTGGAGACGGAGAGCACGGGCCGCACGTGGTCGTGCTGGCCCTGGTCCTGCTCACGGCGGTCCAGGCCGGTCCAGCGGCGGCCGGAGTTGGCGATGGTGACGCCGACCTCCAGGAGCTGCCGGCGGTCGTACCAGCCGCGCAGCTTGGGGCCGACGACCGCCACGTCGTCGCGGCCCAGCTCCATCTCGTTGTCGACGACCCGGAGCAGCTGGGCCAGGGCGTCGGGTTCCGGGGCGCAGTCGTCGTGCAGCAGCCACAGCCACTGGACCGGCTCGCCGTACGGCAGCTCGGGCAGGTCGTAGGCGTCGTCGCGCCACTGGCGGGTGACCGGGTCCCAGCCGCTGGGCCGCTTCAGGTACGGCAGGTCGTCCGGGGTGAGGACGGGCGCGGTGCGGCTCGCCTCCTCGACGGCCTGGCCGAAGCCGGTGCGGCGGGCGAGGTGCAGGACGTTGGCGTCGCCGAGGGACGCGGTGAGCTGCTGGGCGGAGTCGTCCGCGCTGCCGGTGTCGGCCGCGACCGCGTACTGGACGGGGCGCTCCTGGCCGAGCAGCCCGGCGAGCGCGTCGGGCAGCCAGCGGGCGCCGTCGTGGGAGACGAGCACCGCGGTCACCACATGACGCGGAAACTCTGGTGTGGCAGCGGTTGCTTCGGCTGCCGTGTGGCTGTGCACGGACATCGAGGTACGGGCCCCGGTTCGATGGACTGCGGTGGACTCCTGCGCCCGCTGGTGGCGGCGAGGCGTCTCGGACGAGCGCCCACACTATCGGCTGGGCATGTCGACGGCCCGCCGCCTGTGGATAACCCACCGGCGACGGGCCGTTCGCGCAGCTCAGATGTGTGCGTCGGGTGAACGTCCGCTTCGGACGGCAGCCCTCCCGGGTCAGACGGCGGCCTTCTTGAGCCGGCGGCGCTCCCGCTCGGAGAGTCCGCCCCAGATACCGAACCGCTCGTCGTTGGCGAGGGCGTACTCGAGGCACTCGGAGCGCACCTCGCAGGCGAGGCAGACCTTCTTGGCCTCTCTGGTGGAGCCGCCCTTCTCGGGGAAGAAGGACTCGGGGTCGGTCTGGGCGCACAGCGCGCGCTCCTGCCAGCCGAGTTCCTCGTCCGCGTCGTCGACCAGCAGTTGCTGCACCAGCTCGGTCATGTGCGCCCCTCGTCTGTCTTTCACGTCCCCGTGCCCGGCCGTTACCGATTTCGGCTGAACGACACGAGTGAAATTACAAGTGTGCTGCTCCGGGCGAGTCAAGCCGAGATCTGCTATTGGGCCCGTTATTCACTCTGCGGAACCAAGGCCGTGCGGAAAGTGTTCAAATCGGCATAAACCTTGACATGCAGACGAGGCCCCGTCCGAGGCCTCCGACCCCATACAGAGCTTGTACGGAGAAGGACGCCCAGATGTTCGATCGCGTTCCGAAGTGGCTCGCGTGGCCGGTTGTGCGCCATGTGTCCCGGGTGCCGGCTGAACAAACCTTTCGGCAGCCAGGTGAACCGGATGAGGTGAACCGTGTCCCACATACCGGGCGTCGAGTTGACACGGGGGGTGTGAACCGATGTCCTTGTGGGCATGCTCGCGAACTTGGCACTCACCTCGACCCGCACCGCCGGGTCCCACGGTGCTGCCCGCGCTCGCTGTAGCTGTTGCTGTTGCAGCTGTTGAGCCGTGGCGGTCCCGGACCGCTCCCGCTCCGGCTGCAGACCGAGTCCCCCGGACTCGGTCTTCGCATTTCGTTCCCCGCTGACCTTCTTCACTGAGGAACCACCGCACCCCCATGAACAGCGACAACGACCTCCAGATCGCCGGCGACATCCTCGAAGTCACGCACCTGCTGCAGCCCCCGCGCGAGCACCCGGTCACCGTGGCCGAGTTCGTCGGCCTCGCCCGTGCGATCGCCGCCGACCGCGCGCAGTGGGCGCACCTCGTCCAGTACGACGCGACGAGCCGCTGGTACCACCGGCTGCGCACCGGCCCCGGCTACGAGGTGTGGCTGCTGTCCTGGGTGCCCGGCCAGGGCAGCGGACTGCACGACCACGGCCGCTCCTCCGGCGTGCTGACCGTCCTGGAGGGCACGCTCACCGAACGCACCGAGCGCGGCACGCGCGCGCTGGGCGCCGGCGCACAACGGGTGTTCGCGCCGGGGTACGCACACGAGGTCGTGAACGACGCGCTGGAGCCCGCGGTGAGCCTGCACGTCTACTACCCGGGCCTGACCGAGATGCCCATGCACACGGCGGCCGCCGCGGCTTGCGAGGCCCGTCCCGTGACTGCGTGACGCGTTGTCGGACCCGCCTGCAAGACTTGGCGCATGCGCATTGTGGTTCTGGCAGGCGGCATCGGCGGTGCCCGGTTCCTGCGCGGTCTGAAGCAGGCCGTGCCGGACGCCGACGTGACCGTCATCGGTAACACCGGGGACGACATCCACCTCTTCGGGCTGAAGGTCTGCCCGGACCTCGACACGGTGATGTACACGCTCGGTGGCGGCATCGACGAGGAGCAGGGCTGGGGGCGGGCCGACGAGACCTTCCACCTCAAGGAGGAGCTCGCCGCCTACGGGGTGGGGCCGGACTGGTTCGGGCTCGGCGACCGGGACTTCGCGACGCACATCGTGCGCACCCAGATGCTGGGCGCCGGATATCCGCTGAGCGCGGTGACCGAGGCGCTGTGCGACCGCTGGAAGCCGGGCGTGAAGCTGATCCCGATGACCGACGACCGGGTCGAGACCCACGTGGCCGTCGAGCTCGACGGCGAGCGCAGGGCGGTGCACTTCCAGGAGTACTGGGTACGGCTGCGGGCGGGCGTCCCCGCCGAGGCGGTCGTCCCGGTCGGCGCCGAGCAGTCCAAGCCGGCGCCCGGCGTCCTGGAGGCCATCGCCGAGGCGGACGTGATCCTCTTCCCGCCGTCCAACCCGGTGGTCTCCGTCGGCACGATCCTCGCGGTGCCCGGCATCCGGGAGGCCATCGCGGACGCCGGGGTGCCGGTGGTGGGCCTCTCCCCCATCGTCGGGGACGCGCCGGTGCGCGGGATGGCCGACAAGGTGCTCGCGGCGGTGGGCGTGGAGTCGACGGCGGCGGCGGTCGCCGAGCACTACGGCTCCGGGCTGCTGGACGGCTGGCTCGTCGACTCCGTGGACGCGGGCGGCGTCGCGCGCGTGGAGGCGGCCGGCATCCGCTGCCGGGCCGTACCGCTGATGATGACCGACCTGGACGCGGCCGCGCAGATGGCCCGGGAGGCACTGGCGCTGGCCGAGGAGGTGCGCGGGGCATGACCGACGCGATCGACGCGACCGGCACGGCCGACACGACCGATACGACCGACACGACCGACGCGGTGCCCGCGTACCGGGTGTGGGCGCTGCCCGGGATCCCCGAGGTCCAGCAGGGCGACGACCTGGCAAAGCTGATCGCCGCGGCCGAGCCGGGCCTGGCCGACGGGGACGTGGTGATCGTCACGTCCAAGATCGTCTCCAAGGCCGAGGGACGGATCGTCGAGGCCACCGACCGGGAGGCGGCGATCGACGCCGAGACCGTGCGGGTGGTGGCCCGGCGCGGGATCCTGCGGATCGTGGAGAACCGGCAGGGCCTGGTCATGGCGGCGGCCGGGGTGGACGCGTCCAACACCCCCGCCGGGACGGTGCTGTTGCTGCCCGAGGATCCCGACGCCTCGGCCCGTGCCGTCCGCGCGGGCCTGCGGGACGCGCTGGGCGTCAACGTCGGCGTCGTCGTCACGGACACCTTCGGGCGACCCTGGCGCTCGGGGCTCACGGACGTCACCATCGGCGCCGCCGGCGTGGAGGTGCTGGACGATCTGCGCGGGGGCGTGGACGCCCACGGCAATCCGCTGGTCGCTACGGTCGTCGCCACGGCCGACGAACTGGCCGCCGCCGGCGATCTGGTGAAGGGCAAGGCGACAGGGATGCCGGTCGCCGTGGTACGGGGCCTCGCGCATGCCGTGGCGGACACCGACGACGACGGGGACGGCGCGCGGGCGCTGGTCCGGGACGCGGGCAGCGACATGTTCCGGCTCGGGACGTCCGAGGCGGTCCGGGAGGCGGTGACGCTGCGGCGGACGGTGCGGGCGTTCACCGACGACCCCGTCGACCCCGGGGCGGTACGGCGGGCGGTCGCCGCGGCCGTGACCGCGCCGGCGCCGCATCACACGACGCCGTGGCGGTTCGTGCTGCTGGAGTCGGCCGAGGCGCGCGTCCGGCTGCTGGACGCGATGCGCGACGCGTGGATCGCCGACCTGCGCAAGGACGGCAAGTCGGAGGAGTCCATCGCCAAGCGGGTGCGGCGGGGGGACGTGCTGCGGAACGCGCCGTACCTGGTCGTGCCCTGTCTCGTGATGGACGGGTCGCACACGTACGGGGACGCGCGGCGGGACGCGGCCGAGCGGGAGATGTTCGTGGTCGCGGCGGGGGCCGCGGTGCAGAACTTCCTGGTCGCGCTGGCCGGGGAGCAGCTGGGGTCGGCGTGGGTCTCGTCGACGATGTTCTGCCGGGATGTGGTGCGGGAGGTGTTGGAGCTGCCCAAGGGGTGGGATCCGATGGGGGCGGTTGCGGTGGGGAAGGCCGCGGAGGAGCCGCGGGAGAGGGCGCCGAGGGAGGTCGGGGACTTTATCGAGGTGCGGTGAGTTGCTTTGCGCCTTCGGTTCGGGGGGATCGGTTTCGTGGGCGAGTGCGGGTTCGTGGGGGCTGGCGCCCACGCGGCGGAGCCGCATCAGACACAGCCCCGCGCCCCTTATCAGGGGCGCTTGAGGCCTAGGATTCTTTGAGTGGCTGGTCGGTTTGCTCCTAAGCCCACGCGTACGACGGTGCGGGGTGGGCAGGTTGTCGTGCCTGCCGGGGTGCCTCGGCAGGCTGCCGCGCCGGCACGGGTTCGGCTCTGGAAGCCCGACGGAGTTCTTGATCTGGGGCTCGTGCTGGGGCCGCTGCGGCGGGGGCCCGGGGATCCGACCTTTCGGGCCACCCGGGACGGGTCCGTGTGGCGGGCCAGTCTCACCCCTGCCGGGCCGGGGACGCTGCGGGTCGCCGGGTACGGCGGTGAGGTGCGCGGGGAGGCCTGGGGGCCGGGGGCCGAGTGGCTGCTGGAGCAGTTGCCGGAGATGCTCGGTGCGGCCGATGACCCGTCCGTGTTCGTGCCCCGGCACCGGGTCGTGGCGGCGGCCCGGCACCGGCGGCCGGGGTTGCGGCTGACGCGGACCGGGCTGGTGCTGGAGTCGTTGATCCCGTCGGTCCTGGAGCAGAAGGTCACCACCGACGAGGCGTACCGGGCCTGGCGGTTGCTGGTGCGCAGGTTCGGGGAGCGCGCGCCGGGCCCCGCGGGGGTGGGCGAGCGGCCGATGTGGGTGATGCCGGCACCGCGTACCTGGGCGCTGATTCCTTCCTGGGAGTGGCACAAGGCCGGGGTCGACGACAAGCGGGCCTCGACGATCCTGCGGGCGGTGCGGGTCGCCGCGCGGCTGGAGCAGGCCGTGGGGATGGCGGCGGAGGCGGCGCAGGCGCGGCTGGAGGTGGTGCCGGGGGTGGGGCCGTGGACGTCGGCGGAGACCGTGCAGCGCAGTCATGGGGCGGCCGATGCGGTGACGGTCGGGGACCTGCACCTGCCGGGGATCGTCGGGTTTGCGCTGGCCGGGGACCGGCATGCCGACGACGAGGTGATGCTGCGGCTGCTTGAGCCTTATGCGGGGCAGCGGCATCGGGCGGCTCGGTTGATTCTGCTGAGTGGGCATACGCCGGCGAGGAGGGCGCCGCGGATGCCGCGGGGGGATATCGGCCGGTTGTGAGCGGGTGGGGGCGGGGGGACGCTTACCGGCGCTTGCAGGGTGCCTCCCCCAGAGGGGGGGACCCCCAGCGCCCACCCGTGCCGCCCTGCGGCACGCCTGCCCGCAGCTGGGTAGCTGTGAAGCGCCCCGTAAGGGGCGCGGGGGACTGCGTGATCAGCCCCCACGCGCCCGCGGTCAGCCCGCCACCGCCACCACCCCTACTGGTCCGAGGAGAACCGCACCGCCCCCGCCGGGATCATCGCGTCGCACCACACCCTCGCGCCGTCCCGCAGTTCGTTGTCGGCGCCGATGACCGCGCCGTCGCCGATCACCGTGCCGGTGAGGACCGAGCGTTCGCCGACGCGGGCGCGGTTGCCGATGAGGGAGTCGGTGATGACGGCGCCGGGTTCGATCACGGCGCCCGGGAGGATCGTCGAGCCGAAGACCCGCGCGCCCTCCGCCACGAACGCGCCCTCGCCCACCACCGTGCCGCCCGTCAGCTTCGCGTCCGCCGCGACCCGGGCGGTGGGGAGGATGAGGCGGTCGCCGCAGCGGCCGGGGACCGCCGGGGACGGGGCGCGGCCCAGGACGAGGTCCGCCGAGCCGCGGACGAAGGCCGCGGGCGTGCCGAGGTCGAGCCAGTACGTGGAGTCGACCATGCCCTGGAGGTGGGCGCCGGCCGCGAGGAGTTCCGGGAAGGTCTCCCGCTCCACCGACACCGGGCGGCCCGCCGGGATCGTGTCGATGACCGAGCGGCGGAAGACGTACGCCCCCGCGTTGATCTGGTCGGTGACGATCTCCTCGGGCGTCTGCGGCTTCTCCAGGAAGGCGAGGACGCGGCCCGTCCCGTCGGTGGGGACGAGGCCGTACGCGCGCGGGTCCGTCACCTTCGTGAGGTGGAGAGAGACGTCCGCGGACGTCGACTCGTGCGTGGCCACCAGGGCGCGGATGTCCAGCCCGGTCAGGATGTCGCCGTTGAAGATCAGGACCGGGTCGTCGGGGCCGGAGTGCAGCCGGGGGGCCACGTTGCGGATCGCGCCGCCGGTGCCGAGGGGCTCCTCCTCGGTGACGTACTCGATGTGCAGGCCGAGCGCCGCGCCGTCGCCGAAGTACGGTTCGAAGACCTCCGCCAGGTAGCTCGTCGCGAGGACGATGTGCTCCACGCCCGCCGCTCTGGCTCTGGCCAGCTGGTGCGTCAGGAACGGCACGCCGGCCGCCGGGACCATCGGCTTGGGCGTGTGGACCGTGAGCGGGCGCAGCCGGGTGCCTTTGCCGCCGACCAGGAGGATCGCTTCTGTCACCTGTCGTCTCTGCTTCCTGCCGGGACCGGCCGAACTCTCTGTCGGCCGGCCAGTGTATGCAGACCGTGCGACGGCGCCCTCGACGGCCGCGCGGTGCCACGCGGCATGGGTGTGCGGTTTTCCCCCGACTGCCCCCGACGGCGTTGACCGCCGGCCCCGTACTCAGCGTCCCTGAAGGTGCGCGGAGCTGGTCCGGGCCGAGCCGAGCTTGGCGTAGAGCTTGGCGCCTGGGCATTCGGTGGCGTACCCGTCCCTGTGGCCGGAGATCACGTTCAGTCGTACGTTCTTCCCCTTTGGGTAGAGATTGCCACCCCCGGACTTCAGATATGTCTTTCCCTTCGGATTGGCCCCGAAGAGCCCGAGTTTCCAGGCGGTGAGCTTGGCGACGGCGGTCACGGCGGCCGCGGGCGGCTTGTGGGAGCCGAATGTGCCGATCACCGCGATACCCATGCTGTTGTTGTTGAACCCGAGGGTGTGGGCGCCCCTGACGGCCTTCGCCGCTCCCCCGGCGCGGCCCTCGTAGATGGCTCCGCACTTGTCGACGAGGAAGTTGTAGCCGATGTCCCGCCAGCCCATGCTCACCACGTGGTAGCGGTAGATACTGCGGATGACGGACGGGGCCTCGGAGCAGCGGTAACCGTTGCCGGATGCGGTGTGGTGGACGAAGGCCGCCTTGACCTTCCCCGTGTAGACGAACCCCTTCTCGCGCAGCGACTCGTCGGCGCCCCAGCCGCGGCGGGTGACGATCCTCGGGCGCGGTCCGATGTACGGCTTGGCGAGCGGGGCGGCGGCGGCGTTCAGCTCGCGGAATTCGCGTTCGGTGTCCTCCCGGCTCAGCGCGGGGATCTCGGTGGCGGCGAAGGACACGAGGTCGGCGTTGACCGTGGCCGCCGAGTCGGCCTCGGTGTCGGTGCGCGGACTGTCGGCGGGCGGGCCCTCGGACGGGGCCTCGTCGCCGGGGTCGACGAGTTCGAGGCGCAGGCCGGCCGGGAGCAGGTCGCGTCCGATGCCGGGGCCGGGGCCGGCTTCGGTGCGCACGCGTACGTCCACTCCGTCCGAGTCGCCCACCCACAGGGGCGCGGTGGCGCCGTGCGCCCGGCCGGCGGAGGCCTCCGCCGTGTCCGGGTCGGCGCCGTGGTCGGCGTTGTGCGTGTCGACGTCCTGCCAGCCCGACCAGTGGCCGGTGGCGGCGGACCGGGTGCGTACCTGGACCCGGCCGTGCAGTTCGGTTCGGGGGTCGTCCCAGCTGACACCGAGGAGCGAGAAGTGCCGTACGTCGGTGCTGTACGCGCCCTGTTCGGGGGCCTGCCCGAGGACGCGCTCGCGGGTGCGGGGGGTGAGGGGCAGCGACTGGGTGCTGCCGGAGAGGGCCGTCGTGGCGGGGCGGGCGGTGGTCGTGGCCCGGTCCGCGGGTGCGGCGGCCGCGGACGGCACGTTCAGCACGGCCGGCGGGAGAGTGAGGGCCGCCGCGCAGGTGACGCCGATCGAGCAAGTCAGGAATCCACGCATGCCCCTGATATTGAACATAGTAAGACAAACGTGTCCATTGGGGAATTGACGGTCCGTCGGGGCCCGCTACGCCGAACCGGTGGCCCCGCCGGCCGGTGCGGGCACCGGGCTCGGCGTACGCTTGCGCGGGTGAACGCCACCGATCGCACCCCTGCCGACCTGCTGCGTTCCGCGCTCGCCGCGGATCCCGGACGCCCCCTGGTGACCTTCTACGACGACGCGACGGGCGAGCGCGTCGAATTGTCCGTGGCCACCTTCGCCAATTGGGTGGCGAAGACGGCGAATCTGTTGCAGACCGATCTTGCGGCGGGGCCGGGTGACCGGGTCGCTCTGCTGCTGCCGGCGCACTGGCAGACGGCGGTGTGGTTGCTGGCCTGTTCGTCGGTGGGCGTGATCGCCGACGTGGCCGGGGAGCCGGCGGCGGCCGACGTGGTCGTCAGCGGGCCGGACGCGCTGGAGGCGGCGCGGGCGTGCCGGGGCGAACGGGTCGCTCTCGCGCTGCGGCCGCTGGGTGGGCGGTTTCCGCGGACGCCGGAGGGGTTCGTCGACTACGCCGTCGAGGTGCCGAGTCAGGGGGACCGGTTCGTGCCGTTCTCGCCGGTGGATCCGGAGGAGCCCGCGCTGATCGTCGCGGGGGCGGAGATGAGCGGCGCCGAGGTCGTGGAGCGGGCGCTCGGGGACGCGGCGGGGCTGGATCTGACCGGGCCGGGGTCGCGGTTGCTGTCGGGGCTGGGGTACGACACGTGGGAGGGGCTGAGCGCGGGGTTGTACGCGCCGCTCGCGGTCGGGGGGTCGGTGGTGCTGTGCCGGCATCTGGATGAGCTGGGTGAGGAAGGGGTCGCGAAGCGGATCGAGAGTGAGCGGGTTACTGCTTCCGCTCGCTGAGGTCGCTTTTCGGCTGCGGGCCGGTGGGGGCCGTTCGCGCCCACGCGGCGGAGCCGCAAATCGACACAGTCCCGCGCCCCCAAGAAGGTGGGACCAGTCACCCGCGTGGACTAGTTACCGCCGCCTGCACCCTCCACCCCGGGCACTGTTGAGGAGTGACCGACGTCGTAGGGGCATCCGCCACCGGGTACGGGCTTGCCCGGCGGCGGCGTCGGCGTTGGGTGCGGGGGGCGGCCCTGGGGGTCGGTGTGGTTCTCTTCGGGGCCGTCGGCGGCGGCTGGGCCCTGTACGCCAAGCTCAGTCACAACATCACCGCCGACGAGGCGGCCGAGGCCGAGCTCGCCCGGTACGAGCGGGAGCGGCCCACCGCGCTGGTGCGGGGCGCGCAGAACATCCTCCTCATCGGGTCGGACACCCGCGCCGGGGACGGCAACGGCCGCTACGGCAAGGACTCGGGCACCGAACGCTCCGACACGGCCATCCTGCTGCATCTCGCCCGCGACCGGCGCAGCGCCACCGCCGTCTCGCTGCCCCGGGACCTGATGGTGCACGTGCCCGGCTGTCTGCGCGGCGACGGGCGGCGCAGCGAGCCCTCGTTCACGCTGTTCAACTCGGCCTTCGAGGTGGGGGGTTCGGCCTGCACCATCCGTACCGTCGAGAAGCTCACGGACATCCGGATCGATCATCACGTCGTCGTCGACTTCAGCGGGTTCAAGGACATGGTCGACGCGATCGACGGGGTGCAGGTGTGCCTGAAGAAGCCGATCGACGACAAGGCGGCGAAGCTGCGGCTGCCCGCCGGGCGGGTCACCCTCGACGGGGAGCAGGCGCTGGGGTACGTACGGGTGCGCAAGTCGCTCGGGGACGGCAGCGACACCGGGCGGATGGACCGCCAGCAGCAGTTTCTGGGGGCGCTCGTCAACAAGGTGCAGAGCAGTGACGTACTGCTGAATCCGGCGAAGCTCTACCCGCTGCTGGACGCGGCGACCTCCGCGCTCACCACCGATCCGGAACTGGCCAGTCTGCGGGGGCTGTACCAGCTGGTTCGCGGGCTGCGGGACATCCCCACCGACCAGGTGCAGTTCCTCACCGTGCCGCGGGAGCCGTACGTGTACGACTCCAACCGGGACCAGCTGGTGGCGGGCAGGGCGGACGCGCTGTTCGCGCTGCTGCGGGCCGACCGGCCGGTGAAGGTCGTCAAGAAGAGCGCCTCCTCCGCCGCGGACTCCTCGGCGTCCGCGTTTCGCGGTAACACCGCCGCCGAGGACAGTTGCGCGTAAAGCACGTGCCAAGGCGGCGAACTTCCGTGCCGTTCGTTGTCAGTTAAATGAGATGGATTGCCCGGTTGTAGGGAAGACGAATTTGTCACTGGCGTCACTCGACGCTGAACTGGGCGGATAGTGTGAGCGCTCCGGTGCACCCGGCCGCGAGGTCCGTCCTGGGGTCGCGCACCGCGAAACGTGACCGAGCGCCTTGGTGGGGGGAAGGCGCCGCGTGGCCCCGACGGAGGATTCGGACAACCGTGGACGCGCAAGGCCGTGGGCGGGCGGACAACATCGATCCCGCAGACCAGTGGGTGCTCAATCCGAACACCGGTGAATACGAACTGCGACTGACGCCTTCCGCACCGCAGTCGCCGGTGCCCGGACCGCGCAGACCTGCCTCGCCGGGCGCCGGCGCGGGCGGTACCCGGGAGACCGCGAGCCCGGAGATTCCGGGGCAGCGCAGACGGCGCACCGAGCCCGAGCCACCGGCGGGACGGCGCTCCCGGCGGCAGCCGGTGAAGAAGAAGTCGAAGGCCAAGAAGGTCCTGCTGTGGACCGGCGGGACGATGGCCTTCGTGCTGGTCGCCGCCTCGGCCGCCGGCTACCTCTACATCAAGCACCTCAACGACAACATCACGTCCGTCTCCGACGACGGCGCGAGCACCGGTGGCTTCAGCAAGGACAAGGCGATCAACCTGCTGATCATCGGAACCGACAAGCGGACGGGCTCGGGCAACGAGGGCTACGGCGACGCCGGCAGCGTCGGGCACGCCGACACCACGATCCTGCTGCACATCGCCAAGGACCGCTCGAACGCCACCGCGCTGAGCATTCCGCGGGACCTGATCGTCGACGTACCCGACTGCCAGACGCAGCAGGAGGACGGGACCGAGAAGGTCATCGCGGGCACCGAGAACGTCCGCTTCAACACCAGCCTCGGCCAGGACGGCCGTACCGCCAGCTGCACCGTGCGCACGGTGACCGAGCTGACCGGGATCCAGGCCGACAACTTCATGGTGGCCGACTTCAACGCGGTCAAGACGCTGACCGACGCGGTCGGCGGGGTCGAGGTGTGTCTCGCCAAGGACATCGACGACTCGGACTCGCACCTGAAGCTGTCCAAGGGCACCCACAACATCTCCGGCGAGACCGCGCTGGCGTTCGTGCGCACCCGGCACTCGGTCGGCTTCGGCGGTGACCTGAGCCGGATCCAGCTCCAACAGCAGTTCCTGAGCGCCCTGATGCGCAAGCTCAGCTCCAACTCGACGCTCACCAGCCCGACCAAGCTGGTGAAGCTGGCCGAGGTCGGCACCAAGGCGCTCACCGTCGACTCCCAGCTGGACAGCATCGGCAAGCTGAAGGACCTCGGTCTGGAGCTCGGCAAGCTCAACCCGAAGAACCTGACCTTCACCACCATCCCGGTGCTGGACAACCCGGCGGAGAAGGTGAAGGCGACCGTCGTGCTCAACGAGACGAAGGCCCCCGCGGTCTTCCAGGCGATCAAGGGCGACGTCTCGTTCACGGCCGTCAAGAAGAAGCAGGCGCAGGCCAGCAAGGACGCGGCCGCCGCCCGCCTGGAGGGCAGCAAGTCCGCGGCCTCCGAGGTGCGGGTGCGGATCCTCAACGGCGGGGCCCCCGACGGCAGCGCCCAGGAGGCCCTCAGCTGGCTGCAGAACCAGGAGGGCGTCGTCAAGTCGGAGAACGCCGGCAACGCGGACGCGAAGCTCAGCAAGACCACCCTGGAGTACGCCCCCAACCAGGCCGATCAGGCGCGTGAACTGGCCAGCCTCATGGGGCTGTCCGGCTCCGCGATGAAGCCCGGCAAGAGCGTGATCAACTCCCAGGGCCTGCCCGCGATCACTCTGACGCTGGGCAAGGACTACCAGGGGGCGGGGGTCTCCCTCACCACTCCGACAAAGGCGCCGGACGTGGACAGCAAGACGACGGCGGACAAGGTGACCTGCGCCAAGTAGGGCGTCGCGACGAAGAGTTACCTCGCATGACCGCCAAGTAACAGCGAATAAGTAGGTAACCCTATGGGTCCGTCACGCGTCTAACCGGGCGCGGGGCGGACCCGTGTGGTCCGTGTGACGTCCGACGGGGGGCGTGGCGGCGGGCCTGTGCGCGCAGGGCGCAGGGTGGGGAGGGCGGGGAGTTGACGCAGAGCGATGTGCGGGGGGAGGTGCCTGCGGTCGAGGACACGATGTCGCTCGCACCGAAGGCACGCAAGGCACCGACGGCACCCGACGCGCCGGGCGGCACCGGCGGCGGACGCCCCGAGGCCGGCTCGCACGGCGGCCGGCGGAGACGCGGCCGGCGGGTGCTGCGCTGGTCGGCGACCGTGCTGTCGGTGGTGATCCTCGGTACGGCCGGTGCCGGTTACCTCTACTACCAGCACCTGAACGGCAACATCCAGAAGGGCGAGCGCGACATCGGCGACGCCAAGGCACGGAAGACCGCGGCCAACGCGGCCGGTCAGACGCCGCTGAACATCCTGCTGATCGGCTCCGACAGCCGTAACTCCGACGAGAACGTGAAGCTCGGCGGGGCCAAGTACGACCGGGGCAGCCCGCCGCTCGGCGACGTGCAGATGCTGATCCACCTGTCGGCGGACCGGAAGAGCGCGGCGATGGTGAGCATCCCCCGGGACACCCGCGTCGACATCCCCAAGTGCACGGACCCGAAGACCGGCAAGGTGTACCCGGCGACCAACACCATCATCAACGAGTCGCTGGCCCGGGGCGGTGCCGGCTGCACGCTGGCCACCTGGGAGAACCTCACCGGGGTCTACATCGACCACTGGATCACGATCGACTTCGCCGGCGTGGTGAAGATGGCGGACGCCATCGGCGGCGTCGACGTCTGTGTGAAGCAGAACGTGTGGGACCGGCCGACGGCCGCGGTGTCCGGCGGCTCCGGGCTGAAGATGACGGCCGGCACGCACAAGGTGCAGGGCGCGCAGGCCCTGCAGTGGCTGCGCACCCGGCACGCCTGGGGCAGTGACCCGCTGCGGGCCAAGGCCCAGCACATGTACCTCAACTCGATGATCCGCACGTTGAAGGGGCAGAACGTCTTCACCGACACCGGCAGGCTGATGGACCTGGCCGAGGCGGCGACCAAGTCGCTGACGGTCTCCGAGGAGATCGGCACCCCGAAGGAGCTCTACGACCTGGGCATGCAGCTCAAGTCGGTGCCGACGGACCGCATCACCTCGCTCACGATGCCGAACGTCCAGGACCCGCAGAACAAGGACCACCTCCTGCCGGACGGCGCCAACGCCGACAAGATGTGGCAGATGCTCCGCGACGACGTGGCGTTCGACAAGAACGGCGGCGCCAAGGAGAGCAAGAAGAAGACCACGGCGAGCGCCGAGCCGGCCAAGGAGCCGTCCGTCTCCGCGGGCAGCCTCGGCGTGCTGGTGCGGAACGCCACCGGTACCGCCACCGAGGCCGCGGTCGGCGGCCGGGCGCGGTCGCTCGCCCAGGAACTGGGCGCCCAGGGCTACACCAGGGCGGCGGCGGACACCTCGGGGGCCGCGGAGTCGGTGGAGAAGACGGTGGTCCAGTATCCGAGCGCGGACCTGGAGGGCGACGCGCAGGCGGTCGCCAAGGCGCTGGGCATCCCGACGGGCCAGGTGCAGCAGACCACCGATGTGTCGGGTGTCACGCTCGTCGTCGGCGCCGACTGGCGGGAGGGGACGGCGTACCCGAAGCAGTCCGCGCCGAAGGCCGGTGACCTGCCGGACAACGCCGACGCGATCAACGGTTCGGACACCAAGCAGTGCATGGACGTGTACGCGCCCTACCGCTGGTAGCGGGCCGTGCCGCCGGTCCGGTGCGGGGTCCCGTACCGGGTTCCGTACAGGATCGCTACAGGCGGCACGGTCTCTTCACACACAGGTCCGCACAGGTAGGCACAGGTAACTCCTAAACCACTGCATGACACTGCCGCCGTGCCCAGGTGCCCGGGAGTTCCGGGTGTGGTGGCAGGTGCGAGCGGGAGGGTGGGCCAGGTGGTGCGCAGCAGTGTGCGGGGGGAGGTGTCCGGCGTGGTGTCCGCGGTCGAGGACACCATGTCTCTCACGCCCCAGGACGGCGGGGGCCGGCGGAGCAGACGCGGCACGGAGGACGGTGACCGCAGGCGCCGCAGACGCCGGATCGTGCGCTGGTCCGCCTCGGTCCTGGCGCTGGCCCTGGCCGGCACCGCCACCGCCGGATACCTGTACTACGAGCACCTCAACGGCAACATCAAGAAGGAGTCCCTGAACATCGGGGACTCCAAGGACCGCGCCACCGAGACCAAGGCGAACGCGGCCGGTCAGACCCCGCTGAACATCCTGCTGATCGGCTCCGACGCCCGGGACTCCGCCGAGAACGTGAAGCTGGGCGGGGCCGCGGACATCGGCACCGCCGCCCGCGCCGACGTCCAGATGCTGCTGCATGTGTCGGCCGACCGCACCAACATGTCGGTGGTGTCCATGCCCCGCGACACGCTCGTGGACATACCCAAGTGCACCGACGCCAAGACCGGCAAGGTCTACGCGGCCACCGACGACACGATGACCAACGCCTCCCTGGAACGCGGCGGACCCGGCTGCACGGTGGCCACCTGGGAGAAGCTCACCGACATCCACATCGACCACTTCATGATGGTCGACTTCTCGGGCGTGGTGTCCATGGCGGACGCGATCGGCGGGGTGCCGGTGTGCGTGGACGCCAACATCTACTCGCACACCTCCACCGGTCACGGCTCCGGCCTGAAGCTGAAGAAGGGCACCACCTCCGTCAAGGGCAAGCAGGCCCTGCAGTGGCTGCGCACCCGCTACGGCTTCGAGGACGGCAGCGACATAGCCCGGACCAAGGCCCAGCACATGTACATGAACTCGATGGTCCGCCAGCTGCGCTCCAACGCCACCCTCAGCAACCCCGACAAGCTCCTGGGGCTCGCCGAGACCGCCACCAAGGCGCTCACGGTCGACACCGGCCTCGGCTCGGTCACCAAGCTCTACGACCTCAGCAAGGAGCTGAAGAAGGTCCCCACGAACCGCATCACCATGACGACGATGCCGTTCGTGTACTCCTCCGACGGCAACCGCGTCCTGCCCAAGCCCACCGACGCGGCCAAGCTGTGGCGGCTGGTCCGCGAGGACGTCGCGCTGGACGGCAAGGACAAGAAGAAGACGACCACCACCACGACGAAGGTCACCGACAAGGCGGCGGCCGACGACAAGATCGCCGTACAGGTCCAGAACGGCACGAAGAGCAGCACGGAGACCGCCGTCACCGGCCGGGCCGCCGCCGTCACCGAACTCCTCGTCGGCAAGGGCTTCACGAAGGCGGCGGCCGACACGTCGGCGCTGCTGAGCGAGGACGAGACGCTGGTGCGCTATCCGAGCGCGGACCTGGCGGGCGACGCCCAGCGGGTCGCGAAGGCCCTGGGTATCCCCACCGACCAGGTGAAGAAGTCCACCGACGTCGACGGGGTCACACTGGTCGTCGGCGCCGACTGGCGCTCGGGCACCAAGTACACCGCCGACGACGATGACACCACCCCGGCGTCGGCGAACGCCCTCAACGCCTCGGACACCAAGGCGTGCATGCACGTCGACCCGGACTACACCTGGTGACGCCCCGGGGGCCGGTGCTCAGTTCGTGGAGGGGCTGAGCACCGCGGGGCGACGGGACGCGATGACCCGCTTCGCCAGCGACCTGGGGCTGGTCAGGAAGCCGTACCCCCACGACATGTGCATGGTGGCGAGGGCGACGGGGATCTGCAGCCGGGCCCTGAGCGGCAGCCCCTTGCCGGCCGGGAGGGACCCGGCGACGATCGCCGCGAGGTAGCCGCCCGGGACCACGAAGGCGAACGGGGTGACCAGCGCCCCGACGACGACCCCCGCGGCTATCGCGCACAGCGCCGTCGGCGGGGCGAGGTAGCGCAGGTTGATGGAGCCCTCGTGGTAGCGGGCGACGACGTGCCGCCAACGGCCGTAGTCCTTGTACTGCTTGGCGAGCGCCTTCACGCTCGGCCGCGGCCGGTACGACACCTTCAGCTCCGGCGAGAACCAGATCAGTCCGCCGGCCTCCCGGATCCGGAAGTTCAGCTCCCAGTCCTGGGCGCGGATGAACTCCTCGTTGTAGCCGCCCTGTTGCTCCAGGGCCTCGCGCCGGAAGACGCCCAGGTACACCGTCTCGGCGGGGCCGGCCTCGCCGCCCGTGTGGAAGGCGGCGTTCCCGACACCGATCTTCGAGGTCATGGCCGCCGCGACCGCGTGCTCCCAGTCGGTCTCGCCCTCGGCGTGCATGATGCCGCCGACGTTCATCGCGCCGGTCTCCGCCAGGAGCCGTACCGCGGTGACGATGTAGTTCGGCGAGAGCATGCCGTGGCCGTCGACGCGGACCACGATCGGATGTCTGGAGGCCTTGATCGCGGCGTTCAGCGCGGCCGGGGTACGCCCGGTCGGGTTCGGGACGGTGTGCACGCGGGAATCTTCGGACACAAGCTCGGCGGCGATCTCGTCCGTGCGGTCCGTGGACGGACCGAGGGCGATGACGACCTCCAGCTCGCCGGCGTACTCCTGCGCGAGGATCGCTTGGACGGCCCCGCGGAGATGCCGCTCCTCGTCGAGGACGGGCATGATCACAGAAACTGCGGGGTGCCGCACGTCGGGCTTGGCGTTCATAGGGGGCTCACGTTACCGCGAACGGGGGACAGCGGTGCGCGCCGCATCGGCGGTGGAGCGGGCTGAAGGTCGTATCGGCCTACGGTGCTCACGGATCCCACGTACGGCCTCGTCCGGAGGTGTCCTTTGTCCGCCAGCCCGCCCCGGTCCCCCGCCCGGCCCGCCCCGCCGCAGCGCCGACCGCAGCCCACCCGTCAGGCCCCGCGGCCGCCGGTACGACCCGCAAGGCCCCGGCGGCCGCGCTGGGCCATGCGGGCGGTGACCACGCTCTCGGTGGTGGTGCTGGCGTCGGCCGGGATCGGGCACTCGGTGATGGCCGGCCTGGACGCGGACATCGCCCGGGTCGACCCCTTCAAGGACATGAAGAACCGTCCCGCCGCCGGCCACGGCATGAACGTGCTGCTGGTCGGCACCGACGGCCGCGACAAGATCACCGAGCGAGAGCGGCGGAAGTACCGGCTGGGCGGGGCGCCCTGCCACTGCACCGACACGATCATGATCGTGCACATCTCGGCGGACCGGGAGCGGGCGACGGTGGTCAGCCTGCCGCGCGACTCGTACGCCGAGGTCCCGGCGCATGTGGACGAGACGACGCACCGCACCTACCCGGCCCACCCCATCAAGCTGAACGCGGCCTACGCGGAGGGCGGCCCGCAGCTGACCGTCCGCACGGTCGAGGACATGACCCATCTGAAGATCGACCACTACCTGGAGGTCGACTTCATCACGTTCATGCGGACCGTCGACGTGCTCGGCGGGGTCCGGGTCTGCACCGCCCTGCCGTTGAAGGACTCCTACACCGGCCTGAACCTCTCCCCCGGCACGCACACCCTGGGCGGCGGCCAGGCCCTGCAGTACGTCCGCGCCCGGCACCTCGACGCGGCGAGCGACCTGGGCCGGATGAAGCGGCAGCAGCGGTTCCTGGCGTCGCTGATCGAACGGGCGACGTCGAGCGGGGTGCTGCTCAACCCGATCCGGTTCCGGGACGTGACGCGGGCGGTACTGGGGTCGGTGCGCGCCGACACCGGCTTCGGCACGGACGAACTGCTGGACCTCGGCCGGGCGATGCGCAACTTCTCCCCGTCCTCCTCCGAGTTCACGACCGTCCCCATCGGGCAGCTGGCGTACCCCGTGAAGGGCATCGGCTCGACGCTGAAGTGGGACCGGGCCGGGTCGGACCGGCTGTTCCGGTCCCTGCGCGACGACCAGCCGCTCGCACCGCCCGCACCGCCCGCACCGGCGCATGCGCCCGCGGCCGCGCCGAAGCCGCAGGGGCCGCCGCCGGCGACGGTGGAGGTGGCGCCGGCCACGATCCGGGTCCAGGTGGAGAACGGCACGGGTACGGCGGGGGTGGCGCGGCGGATGGACGCGGCGCTTGCGGCGACGGGCTTCGCGACGAACCACCGGCCGGTGACGGCCGCGCACCGCGACGTGAAGCGGACGGTGGTCTCCTTCGATCCACGGTGGGACCGCTCGGCCCGGTCCCTGGCGGCGGCCCTGCCGGGCAGCGAGCTGCGGGCCGTGCCGGGGCTCGGGCCGGTGCTGCGGGTGACCGTGGGGGCGGACTTCAAGGGGGCCGTGCGGAAGGTGCGGGTGGACGAGCCTGCGCCGCAGGGAGAGGCTTCCGTCATCCGGGGGGACGAGAAGGTCTGCTGAGGGTCGTACTTCGGCTGCGGGCCGGTGGCGGTTGTTCGCGCAGTTCCCCGCGCCCCTGAAAGCACGGGGTTGGACGGCGCCCTGCTTTTAGGGGCGCGGGGAACTGCGCGACCAGCCACGACGCGCCCGCAGCCGACGACGCACCGAGCTAGTCCACGTACCCCTCCGCCACCCTGCGCTCGCGCAGCTCCCTGATCTCCCGCCGCCTCGCCAGCCGGTGCGTGCGCCTGATCTGGGCCTCCTGATAGCGCCGGCGGTCCCGGTCCGTCTCCGTGATCACCGGCGGTACCCGGCGCGGCTTGCCGTCGGCGTCGACCGCCGCGAAGACCAGGTAGGCCGAGCCGACCTGGGTGGCGGGGGTCGACTCGTTCCAGCGTTCGGCGAGGACCCGGACCCCCACCTCCATCGACGTCCGGCCGGTCCAGTTGACCTGGGCCTTGACGTGGACGAGGTCGCCGACACGGACCGGTTCCAGGAACGCCATCTCGTCCATGGACGCGGTGACGGCGGGACCGCCCGAGTGGCGCCCGGCGACCGCGCCCGCCGCGTCGTCCACGAGCTTCATGATCACACCGCCGTGCACCGTCCCGAGGAGGTTGGTGTCGCTGTGGGTCATGATGTGGCTCAGCGTGGTCCGGGACGCGGACGTCGGCTTGCCGGGTATATCGGATTCCGCCTCGGGGGCCTGGTCTGTCATGGCCCCCACCTTATGCCGAGGTGACAATCGCGGAATTTGTGTCGGGTTCGCAACAGCGGTGCCCTGATTTTCCGACGACCCTTGTAAGAAGCGCAGTGGCTGCCTGCACACTGGGGCCCATGAACGAATGGCCCGAGGGACGGTCGGACGGCAACCGCGGCAACCAATACGGACGCGGTAGTGCAGGCGCGCAGCCTGAGGGCGCCCGCGTCATGCGCCAGGTACGGCGCGGAGAGCCGTCGGCGCCGCCGTACGGCGCCCCGCAGCAGGGCGGCGGTGGGTACGCCGGCGTCCCGCAGCAGCCGTCGTACAACAGCGGGTACGACGACGGTGGCGGGTACGACGGCTACGACAGCGGCTACAACACCGGCCAGGTCTACGGCGGCGGCCCGGGGGGCGGCGGTCCCTCCGGCACGCGTGAGCGCGAACCGCGGCCGGCTCCCAACTGGCGCAAGCGGATCAAGTGGACGGCGATAGTCGTCGTGAGCGTGCTCGTCGTCACATCCGTCGCGACCTACTTCTGGGCCGACTCCAAGCTGCACCGGGACGTCGACCTGTCCAAGGTGATCGACCGGCCGGCGGCGGGCAAGGGCACCAACTACCTGATCGTCGGCTCCGACAGCCGCAAGGGCATGTCGGCCGAGGAGAAGAAGAAGCTGCACACGGGGTCGGCCGAGGGCCAGCGCACCGACTCGATGATGATCCTGCACGTCGGAGACAACGGCGACACCCTGATCTCGCTGCCCCGTGACTCGGACGTGGAGATCCCCTCCTACCAGGGGTCGACGTCCGGCAAGGTCTACCAGGGCACCGGCCGCCACACGAAGCTGAACGCGGCCTACGCCGAGGACGGCCCGACCCTCCTCGTCCGCACGGTCGAGTACAACACCGGTCTGCACATAGACCACTACGTGGAGATCGGCTTCGCCGGCTTCGCGGACATCGTGGACGCGGTCGGCGGCGTCACGATCACCATCGACAAGGGCTTCAAGGACAGCTACTCGGGCGCGAACTTCAAGGCGGGCAAGCAGACCCTGAACGGCGAGGAGGCCCTGGCCTTCGTCCGTACCCGGCACGCCTTCGCCACGTCCGACCTGCAGCGCACGAAGAACCAGCAGAAGTTCCTGGCCGCCCTGGCCCACCAGGTGGCCACCCCGTCGACGATCCTGAACCCCTTCAAGCTCTACCCCACCCTCGGCGCGGGCCTCGACTCCCTCACCGTCGACAAGGACATGAGCCTGTGGGACCTGGCGTCGATGTTCTTCGCGATGAAGGACGTCAACGGCGGCGACGGCACCTCGATGAACATGCCGGTCTCCGGCTCCACCGGCGGCAACCTCGTCTGGGACAAGGCCAAGGTGAAGACCCTGGTCGACGAGCTGAAGAACGACGAGAAGGTCACCGTCAGCGGCAACTAGGCCGTAGCGGCGGCGAGCGGCACCACGTGGGGAAGGGCCCGGCGCCCTTCCCCATCGGCGTACTCGGTCGCGACGAGCGTCACATGGGCATGGTCGCCATCGAGCGGCACATCTCGGCGCAGCGGCGACACGCCTCCGCGCAGCGCTTCATCTGAGGGTCGTCGGGCATGGACATACACGCCTCGGCGCACATGTCACAGGCCTTGGCGCACATCGCGCACATCTCGGGCGAGAGCGGCGAGCGCCGCATCATCATGTCGGCGCACATTCGGGTCGCCTCGGAGCAGTCCATGAGCGCGCGCATGATGCGCATGTGGGCCTGGCCGCCCTCCATCGACATGCAGGAGCTCAGGGTCTCCTCGCACATCGTGTGGGTGGCCATGCACATGTTGACGCACTCCTGCATCTGCTTGGACATGGCCGTCATGGGTCCGGTCTGGGTCATGGCTCCTCCAAGGGGAAGGGAGAGGGCCCGCAGCAGGCCCCGTACGTTTCCGTTCCTAAGCCCGACCGCCCGGTAGCGCCACCCGGGCCACCGCCTCCTGCCCGCTGCTCCGAAGCGGGTGACCGCCGCCGGGGACCGGCCCGGGTTCGAGGAGCTCGACACCGGCGACCGCCCGGCGCGGGCCGGTTCGGCACGGCTGCGCAGGTCACAGGAAGAGTCATATTCATCTTCCCTGATCAGGCACATACATCGACGTCTCCCCGGTGCAGTTATGGCAACTGTTGCCCGGTTATGAGCTGTTGGGGTGCGTGAGTGCCGTTCCTGACGGGGATTTGATAGAGGTCTTCCCTCCACGACACATCACTGTCATAGTGACTCGCCGTGTCAGCCAAGAGGTTATGAACCTTATTCATTTCCCTCTCGGGGACATACGACGTGGATCGCGCACCCGCCAACGACGCCTCGGAGCATCCATGCAGCGACGTTTCCAGCGCCCGGCCTCATTCCGGATGGCCGTCCGCCTACTGACCACCCTCCTCGCCGGCGCCGCGGTCGCCGTCGGCGCGGCTCCCGTCTCGGCCGCGACCGACCCCGTCGTCTACTCCGTGGCGCCGAACGGCACGGGATCCACCTGCTCGGCCACGGCGCCGTGCGGGCTGCTGACGGCGCAGAGCAAGGTCCGGGCGGCGACGGGCACGATGACCTCTGACATCGATGTCGTGCTGGCCGGCGGGAAATACCAGCTGGACGCCCCGCTCTTCTTCGACTCGGCGGTGGGGGACTCCGCGACCGGCGGTCACACCGTCAGCTACCAGGCGGCGCCCGGCGCCCACCCGGTGCTCAGCGGCGGGCAGCAGGTGACCGGCTGGACCCAGGGGGCGGGTGGGGTGTGGAGCGCGTCGGTCCCGGCGGGCACCGACACCCGGCAGCTCTACGTCGACGGGGTCCGCGCCAACCGCGCGTCCGGCACGGTGGCGACCACCTTCACCCGTACCGCCACCGGCTACACCACCTCCAACACGACGCTGGCCGGCTGGGGGAACATCTCCGACGTCGAGTTCGTGTACGGCGTCGAGTGGACGCAGATGCGCTGCGGCGTCGCGTCGGTGTCGGGGACCACGGTGACGATGGACCAGCCGTGCTTCGACAACTCCACGAAGAAGCAGTACGGCGTGAACGCGGACCTTCCGACCTCCGTCGAGAACGCGAAGGAACTGCTCGACAGACCGGGTGAGTTCTACCTCGACAAGCCGGCCCACACCCTCTACTACCTGCCTCGCCCCGGCCAGCAGATGAGCACCGCCGACGCCGAGATACCGCACCTGCAGAACCTGATCCAGGGCAGCGGCACCGCGGCGAACCCGCTGCGCGGCCTCTCCATCAGCGGCATCACCGTCGAGTACGGGGCCTGGACCAGCCCGAACACGACCGACGGCTTCTCCGAGGTGCAGGCCAACATGCGCCTCACCGGTGCGAACGCCTGGCAGTACCAGGGCTCGTGCGACCGCTTCTCCACCACCGACCCGGGCACCTGCCCGTACGGCAACTGGATGATGACCCCGGGCAACGTGAACTTCCGCTACACCGACGGGCTGCAGCTCACCGGCAACACGTTCACGCATCTCGGCGCCGCGGGGCTCCAGTTGGGCCAGGGCGTCGCCAACTCCTCGATCACCGGGAACGTCTTCACCGACATCTCCTCCAACGGGATCGAGATCGGCAACGGCACCGACGCCACCCCGGCCGACGTGTCCGTCATGCCCTCCGGGAACACCGTCGCCGACAACTGGATACACAACGTCGCCGTCGAGTACACCGGCGGTGTCGGCATCTTCCAGGGCTACACCCGCAACGACACCATCACGCACAACCAGGTCAACAACGTCCCCTACAGCGGGATCAGCTCGAACTGGGGCTGGGGGCGCACCGCCACCAGGACCACGGGCAACAGGATCACCAACAACCTCGTCTACGACTACATGCAGCAGCGCAGCGACGGCGGCGGCATCTACGTCCTGGGCCAGGAGGGCACCTCGCTCGCCGACGGCCTGGTCATCAGCGGCAACGTCGTGCATGACGAAGGCGCCGGGGGCGGCGGGTTCGCGATCTACACCGACGGCGGCAGTCAGTACGTGACGATGACCGGCAACGCCGCCTACAACAACAACAATTCCTCCATGGGCGGCTGCAAGGAGGGGACCACCACTCCCTACGGCGACTTCTCCTTCACCGGCAACTACTTCGAGAACATCACGCCCAACTGGGTCTGCGGCAACCCCGCCAACGCCAACGTCAGCGGCAACACCCAGGTCACCGCGGCCGGCGTGGGCGTACCGGCGTCCCTGCTGGCGGGCGCGGGCCTCGAAGCGGCGTACGCGGGCATCGCGGCGCCGCCGGCCGGGACGGCCCCGGCCAACCTCGCGGCGCACAAGCCGGCCGTGGCCCAGTTCGTCGACGGCAGCACCGCCCAGCTCCAGCCGGAGTCCCAGCTCACCTACGCCACCGACGGCGACCCCGCCACGTACATCCAGGCCAGCGGGCAGTTCCGCTGGCAGCTCGTGGTCGATCTCCAGCAGTCGCAGCGCCTCGGATACGTCACGGTCGGCATGCCCCAGGCCCACTTCGCCACCGACTTCCACGTGGACGCCTCGACCGACGGCACCAGCTGGACCACCGTCGGCACCGTGAACAACAGCGGCTGGGGAACCGTCCCCGTCGCCTTCTCCTCACCGGTGACCGCCCGTTACCTGCGGGTCGTCGCCGACAAGCCGAACGACTCCGGCCAGCGCGGCGACCAGATGGCGATCAGCGAGTTCGGGGCGTACGCCCCGGCCGCCTCGGGCAGCAGCAACACCGCGCTGAACGCCCCGGCCCAGGCGCTGTTCATCGACGGAACCCAGGCCGACATGCAGCCGAACTCCACGCCCGCGCTCGGCGACGACGGCAACCCGTCGACCTTCGCGCAGGCCACCAACCGCTACCGGTGGACGCTGCAGGTCGACCTCCAGCAGGCGCAGTCGGTCGACGTGGTGTCCGTCCTGATGCCCACCGACAAGTACGCGACCGCCTTCCACATCGACGTCTCCCTCGACGGCTCGACGTTCTGGACGGTCGCCCACCGCACGGACAGCGCCGGCGGCACGACCGGCGTCCGCCTGGACACACCGGTCAGTGCCCGCTACGTCCGGATCATCGCCGACCGGCCCAACGCCGGCGGCCAGACCGGCGGCCAGATGGCGATCAGCGAACTGGCCGTGTACGGCGGCAGGTAGGACCCGAGAGCAGACCGAAGGGCAGACCCGAGGGTACGACGAGCACCCGGATGCGCGGTCCAGGCAGACCGCGCATCCGGGTGGCCGGTTCGCCGGCCTGTGAAAACCCTGCTACGGCAGGTTCCTCGCCATCACGATCCGCTGGACCTGGTTGGTGCCCTCGTAGATCTGGGTGATCTTCGCGTCGCGCATCATGCGCTCGACGGGGTAGTCGCGGGTGTAGCCGTAGCCGCCGAGCAGCTGGACGGCGTCCGTGGTGACCTCCATGGCGACGTCGGAGGCGAAGCACTTCGCCGCCGCGCCCAGGAAGGTGAGGTCGGCGTCGCCGCGCTCGGAGGCGGCCGCGGCCTGGTAGGTGAGGGCGCGGGCGGCGGCGATCTTCATGGCCATGTCGGCGAGCATGAACTGGATGCCCTGGAAGTCGGCGATCGGCTTGCCGAACTGCTTGCGCTCCTGGACGTAGCCCTTGGCGTAGTCGAGGGCGCCCTGGGCGACGCCGAGGGCCTGGGCGGCGATGGTGATGCGGGTGTGGTCCAGGGTCTTCATCGCGGTGGCGAAGCCGGTGCCCTCGGCGCCGATCATGCGGTCGGCGGGGATGCGGACGTTGTCGAAGTAGACCTCGCGGGTCGGCGAGCCCTTGATGCCGAGCTTCTTCTCCGGGGCGCCGAAGGAGACGCCCTCGTCCGCCTTCTCGACCACGAAGGCCGAGATGCCCTTGGAGCGCTTCTCGGGGTCCGTCACGGCCATCACCGTGTAGTAGTCGGAGACGCCCGCGTTGGTGATCCAGCGCTTCACGCCGTTGAGGACGTAGTGGTCGCCGTCGCGGACCGCCTTCGTCTTCATGCCGGCCGCGTCGGAGCCCGCCTCCGGCTCGGAGAGGCAGTACGAGAACATCGCGTCGCCCTTGGCCAGCGGCGTGAGGTACTTCTTCTTCAGGTCCTCGGAGCCGGAGAGGATCACCGGGAGCGAGCCCAGCTTGTTCACGGCCGGGATGAGGGAGGAGGAGACACAGGCCCGGGCGACCTCCTCGATCACGATGACCGTGGCGAGCGCGTCGGCACCGGCCCCGCCGTACTCCTCGGGGACGTGCACGGCCTGCAGGTCGTTGGCGACCAGGGCGTCGAGCGCCTCCTGCGGGAAGCGGGCCTCCTCGTCGACCGCGGCGGCGTACGGGGCGATCTTCGCCTCGACCAGCGCGCGGACGACGTCCCGGAGCATGTCGTGCTCCTCGGACGGGCGGTACAGGTCGAAGTCAGCCGATCCGGCCAAGGTCTCTCACTCCAGACGCAGTGGTGCTGACGCTAATTACTGTTAAGTAACTCAAAGTTTAGAGCGCGGCCCACGGAACGGTGACGTGAGGTACGCGACAGCGGGAAAGTTGCCCGAAAGGGGGCCCGGTTATGCTCGGCCCCGCAGCAGCACCAACATCCCCGAGCTGGAGCATTCCATGAGCCTCAAGATCACTGTGATCGGCACCGGCTATCTCGGCGCCACGCATGCCGCGGCCATGGCGGAGCTCGGCTTCGAGGTGCTCGGGCTCGACGTCGTACCCGAGAAGATCGCGATGCTGGAGCGCGGCGAGACCCCGATGTACGAGCCGGGTCTCGACGAGCTGCTGCGCCGGCACGTGGCGGGCTTCGAGGGCTCCTCCGGGCGGCTGCGCTTCACCACCGACTGGGCCGAGGTGGGGGCCTTCGGTGACGTCCACTTCGTCTGTGTGAACACCCCGCAGAAGCACGGCGAGTACGCCTGCGACATGTCGTACGTCGACTCCGCGATCGCGTCGCTGGCGCCGCATCTCACCGGGCCCGCGCTCGTCGTCGGCAAGTCGACCGTGCCGGTCGGTTCGGCGGAGCGGCTGGCCGCCTATCTCGCCGAGCACGCGCCCGCGGGCGCCGACGCCGAGCTGGCCTGGAACCCGGAGTTCCTGCGGGAGGGCTTCGCCGTCCAGGACACCCTGCACCCCGACCGGATCGTGGTCGGCGTGCGCAGCGAGCGGGCCGAGAAGCTGCTGCGCGAGGTGTACGCGACGCCGGTGGGCGAGGACACGCCGTTCGTGGTGACCGACTTCCCGACCGCCGAGCTGGTGAAGACGGCCGCGAACTCCTTCCTGGCGACCAAGATCTCCTTCATCAACGCCATGGCCGAGGTGTGCGAGGCCGCGGACGGCGATGTGGCCAAGCTCGCCGAGGCGATCGGGCACGACGACCGGATCGGGAAGAAGTTCCTGCGCGCCGGGATCGGGTTCGGCGGCGGCTGCCTGCCGAAAGACATCCGCGCCTTCATGGCCCGTGCGGGTGAGCTGGGCGCCGACCAGGCGCTGACCTTCCTGCGCGAGATCGACTCCATCAACATGCGGCGCCGGGGGCAGATGGTCGAGATGGCCCGGGACGCGCTCGGCGGCGGGTCCTTCCTCGGGAAGCGGGTCGCGGTGCTCGGCGCGACGTTCAAGCCGGACTCGGACGACGTCCGGGACTCGCCGGCGCTGAACGTCGCCGGGCAGATCCATCTGCAGGGCGGCCAGGTGACCGTGTACGACCCGAAGGGGATGGCCAACGCGCGGCGGCTGTTCCCGACGCTCGGCTACGCGGAGGCCGCACTGGAGGCCGTGCGGGGGGCGCATGTCGTGCTGCATCTGACGGAATGGCGGGAGTTCCGGGAGCTGGATCCGGCGGCGCTGGGAGAAGCGGCCACGGAGAAGGTGATCCTCGACGGGCGTAATGCGCTGGATCCTGAGATCTGGCGGCGGGCCGGGTGGACGTATCGCGCGATGGGGCGTCCGACCGCGTGAGGCTGCGGGTTTGTGGGGGCTGGTCGCGCAGTTCCTAAGGGGCGCTCCAGTGCGGGGCGCTGGATCGCACCGCATCCGCCCAAGATCAACAGACGACACCGGTTCGGCCGAGGCTCAGTCGGCCGAACCGGTGTCTTGTTGCATTCTGCACCACGCGGCACGTGCATATCCGGTGAACCGAGGCGCGGGCGGGGGACAGGTCCACGTCCCGGCGAACCACCTCAAGACCCTGAACTGAGCCAGACCGGCACATTCGCCGCTTTCAGCCTCCACTGTTATTCTGAGGCTGATAATAGGACACGTTGCGTGAGGACCGCCTGATCTCCAAATCAAGCAGATGTTGGAGGCGAGAACTCATGACCGAAACGCGTTCCGGTGCTCAAGTCCGGGTTGTCCATGCGGACCAGCTCGACGGTGATACGCCGCAGACCCCCGGCCTGGTCCGAGAGGCCGCCTTCGACAGTCGAAATCCCGGCGCGCTTCACCTCTCGGCTTTCCGCAGCACTGTCAAGCCCGGCGCCGCCACCGGCGCCCACCATCACGGCGACCAGGAGACGATCCTCTACATCATCAGCGGCACGTCCCGCTTCCGATGGGGCGAAAAGCTGGAGAACGTGGCCGAGGCGGGCCCCGGGGACTTCGTGTTCATCCCCGGGCACGTCAGCCATCAGGAGATCAACGCCTCCCCGGAGGCGGAGACGGTCTGGGTCGTGGTGCGCTCCGGCGTCGATCCCATCGTGGTGAACCTGCCAGAACTGGACGCCTTCGCGGAACCTGCGGCGGTCGAATACACCCATCCCTAGTGCGCACGCCCCGTTCCGGTCCGCCGGAGGGCCGCTCGCGAGGGCCGCTCGCGTCAGGTCAGGAACTCGGCGAGCGGGAAGGAGCGATGGCGACGCGGTGGAACCAGGTAGTTCTGCCGGTGAGTCGTGTTCAGGACCGAGTTGACGCCGGCGTGGATGCTGCGCGGTGAGACGGGGAGCGTCATGCCGGGATAGTGGCCGTCCATGGCGAGCCGAACGATATTGAAGATTCCGATCGTCGGCTGGAACTGAATGAAGTGCAGCCCGGCCGCCGGCTTCGGGCTGTAGTGGTCTCCTGTCGGATCGGACGTGTAGTGGAACGGATTGTCCAGCGTATCGAAGTCGCCGCGCACCGGGATGGTGGTCCCCGAGGGATATGACTTCCCGTAGTTGCTGGTTTCCTGCTTTGTGGTGCTGTCCACCTCCGACATGCTCCCGGTGTGGCCGTAGGCGTGGTACCGCTTGACCCCTTCCGCCACTTGGGCCACGGTCGGCCCCGGCGGTTGGAGGGCGTACGTACCCGGCGCGGGGGCGGGCTTCAGGCCCGGTAGGAGCATCGCCTGGACGCGGTCCGAGTACCGCGGGTAGCTCTTTTCGTACCAGGCCTCCAGGTTTTGGAACAGGTGCGAGAGATGCATGGTGGTGCCCTGTTTGAAGTAGCCGTTGGGCCACTGATCGGTGAAACCGGGCAGGGTCTCAAGATTGGCGATGTTGTCAGGTCCCATGTTCGACACCAGGGTGGTGGCGAAGCCGAGGAAACCTTGCGCCTGCCGAGGAATCGATTGCGCACCGGGGATGTTTGCCGCCAGCGCCAGCTTGCTCGGCAGGCCCTGTTTCCCGAAGAAACCGCCTCCGGAGAAACCCTGGCGGATACTCGTCACCTTGAACAGGCTGCCCGCCTGGTTGCTTCCGGTTCCGAAGATCGCGTTGGAGGCCGCCGTGATATTGGCGAGTGTGTCACTGCGGAGCAGCACCGCCACGTCATTCTGTTCCAGGCGGACCGGCCCGAAGCCGGGCGGAGGCTGGTCGCTGGGGAACGTCCTGGCGTCCTGCACCGCATAGACAGTACGGCCCTCCGTCTTGGAGGTCATCAGGTCGACCGGCAGATAGGACGGGTAACGTGTTCCCGCCTTGAAAAAGCCCGACCCCTTGCCCAGGGTGGGGACGTAGTGGTGGAAATACGGAATTCCCCAGGCCACCGTGACGCCCACGCCCGTGGGAGTGGGCGGATATTCGCGTTCCAGAGCCACGATCGCGGACTCGAGCTGGTGCTGCGCCTCCTGCAACGCCTTGGCATTCGCCGGAACCTTCAGCTTCGCGGTAATGACGTGATCGTGCAGGGCCGGCACCCGGACCGCGATCGTACCGCTGCTGCTGTGCACGGCCGATTCATCGACCATGGCCACCTGCTCGTTCTGCAGGATATATTGCTCCTGCACGGGCGGGCCCTCCGAGGCGGTCGGGCGGTCCGGCGGTTCCACCATCCCATCGATCATCTTGTAGATGCCGACAGAGGCCAGAGCGGCACCGAAGGTGCCCGCCGTCCCCTGGAGAAGGCGTCGCCTGTTCAGGGCTTGTCGAGGTCCGCCCGCAGGCCCGTTCTCGTTGCCGTCCGTCATGATTCCCTCGCTGTGGAACAGATGTCTGCCATCATCCGGCATCGAATTTCCAACCCGCCCGAATGGCCGTGACTTCACCTTCCTGCCACGAATGCCCATCGGGGGGCCGGGGGGGCGGAATAGCAGATTCGCCGCGCCGATATAACCACACGAAGCCCAGGGTCATCGAAGCCAACACGCCGCCGGGTCATCGAGACCGGCCGTATTAACAGGAACCCCACTCCTGACAGAACGGCGCCCTTCGGATCGGGCGTGCTGATCCATTGGTGAAGTCCCGACCAGGAATACGAAGACATCGCCCGCTGCGGTGCCGAACGCCGCCCAGGGCGGGAGGTCGATCGGTGGGTGCCGGCGACGACTGAGGAACCTCCCACTTGGTGAGGAAGTCCTAGAGGTAGCTCCCACTGCAAGGAGGAAGTCATGGCTCTCGCCAAGCTCGGTGTCGTCGTCCTGGACTGCCCCGACCCGTCCGCGCTGGCCGGTTTCTACGCCGGCGTGCTGGGCGGCAGTGTCGAGGGGGACGGGGACTGGGTGGACCTGACGGTGCCCGGCGGGCAGGCGCTGGCGTTCCAGAGGGCGCCCGGATTCGTGGCGCCGCAGTGGCCGGCGCCCGACGGCTCGCAGCAGTTCCACCTGGACCTGGTGGTGGACGACCTGGACGCGGCCGAGCAGGGAGTCCTGGAGCTGGGCGCGAAGCCGCTGGACGCGGCGGACCGGGAGCGCACCTTCCGGGTGTACGCCGACCCTGCGGGGCATCCGTTCTGTCTCTGCGCCTGCTGAGGGAAGAGCAGAAGAAGCAGCAGAAGGTGAAGACGGAGACAGAGGAGGAGTGCTCATGGCGTCCATCGCCCGCTTGCGCAACGTGGTGATCGACTGTCCCGACCCGCACGCGCTGGCCGCCTTCTACGCGGCTGTCGCCGGCGGTTCCCTGGTGGTCGAGGAGGAGGACTGGGTCGTGCTGAGGCTGCCGGACGGGCTGCGGCTGTGCTTCCAGCTGGCGGAGGGGTACACCCCGCCCGAGTGGCCGCGCGCCGACCACGACTCCCAGCAGTTCCATCTCGACTTCGACGCGGGGCCGGCCTGGGAGGACGTCGACGTGGCGGAGAAGAAGGTGCTGGCCCTCGGGGCGCGGCTGCTGCGGCGGGAGGAGGACCCGGTCGAGGAGGACTTCCGGGTGTACGCCGATCCGGCCGGCCATCCGTTCTGTCTGTGCCGGATCGACTGATCAGACCTCGGTGTCGGCCGGGCGGGGCGGGGTCGGTTCCCTGCGGCGCTGGGTCGCGCGGGCGGTGAAGTCGGCGCTGCGCAGGGCCCGCTGGACGTTTCCCCAGGTCAACAGCGACAGTTCGGTCTCCGACCAGCCGCGCCGGAGCAGCTCGGCGATCAGGTGGGGGTAGCCGGAGGTGTCGTCGAGGTCGCGGGGGTGGGCGGCGCCGGAGTCGTAGGTGCCGGACAGGGCGACGCACTCGGGGCCCGCGACCACGCGGACGTGGTCGAGGTGGTCGGCGACGTCCGGGACGGTCGGCCCGCTCTGCTCGGCGGCCAGCGGCACCATGCACACGCCCTTGTGCTCCCCCAGCTGCCCGAGCAGCTCGTCGGAGAGGTTGGCGGGGTGCGGGCGCAGGGCCGCGGCGGCGGAGCGGGTGCACAGGACCGGGGTCTTGGAGAGCGCCAGCGTCCGGGCGAGAGTGGCCTCCGGGGCGCCGGACAGGTCGGCGAGCACCCCGAGCCGGTTCATCTCCCGGACCACCTCCTCGCCGAACCGGGTCAGCCCCTCCTCCCCCGCCCAGGCGGCACCGGCCAGGGAGAGCACGCGCAGGCCCAGGGACTGCAGGACCCGCAGGATGCCGAGGGAGTCGCCGAGGGCGGCGGCGGAGGCAGGGCCGAGGACGACGGCGACCCGGCCGCAGTTGCGGGCGTCGATGACCTGCCCGGCGGTGCGCACCAGGCGGAGCCCCTCCGGGTGCATCTCGACCACCCGGCGCACCAGGTCCAGCTGCTCCAGGGTGGCCCCCACGGCCCGCTCGCCCCACTCCCGCGCCGGCAGGTCCAGCGACCAGAACAGCGCGCCCACGTGCCCCTCGCGCAGCCGGGGCACGTCCGTGTCCACGGCCGTCTCGCCCAGCTCCAGGTCGTACCAGGGCAGCGCCCCGAGCGCCCGGGGCAGCCCGCTGTAGCCGTCCGCGACCGGATGCGCCTCCAGCAGCGCGTGGGCCCGTTCCAGGAACGCGGTACCGGACTGCACGGGGAACGGGTCGTCCGGGAAGACGTCCTCCCTGCCGACCTCGGTCGTGGTGTGGATGTCGTGCTGGAGGTCGGCCATGAAGGGCTCCGTACGTCGTCGTGAGCTACGTCGTGATGGGGCTGTAGCTCACCGTCGCACGGCCGCCCGGGAGGGTTCCTGGTGGATGGGGCGTTCGGGGGTACGCCCCGAACGCCCACGTTCTCCGCGCGGCACTCGAGGGCCGCCCTCCTCCGTTCAGCCGTCGAGCTCGGAGATGGTCGCGTGGGACGGCCCCCGCGTCTCCTGAAGGCCGCGGGCCACGTCCTCCGCCGCGCCCAGCACCCGGACCGCGTTCTGCCAGGTCAGCTTCGCCAGGTCGGACCTGGACCAGCCGCGGTCCAGCAGCTCGGCGACGAGGTTGGGGTAGCCGGAGACGTCGTTCAGGCCGTCGGGGGTGAAGGCCGTGCCGTCGTAGTCGCCGCCGATGCCGAGGTGGTCGACGCCGGCGACCTCGCGCATGTGGTCGAGGTGGTCGGCGACCGTGGCGGTGGTGGCGATCGGGCGCGGGGTGGTCTCCTCGAAGGCCCGGTGGACCTTCATCGCCGCCTCGGTGGTGTCGAGGTGGTGGAAGCCGTGGGCGCGCATGTTGTCGTCGGCCGCCGCCGTCCAGTCGACCGCCGCCTGGAGCACGAACTTCGGTACGAACGTCACCATCGCCATGCCGCCGTTGCCGGAGAGGCGTTCGAGGACGTCGTCCGGGATGTTGCGGGGGTGGTCGCAGACGGCCCGGGAGGAGGAGTGGGAGAAGATCACCGGGGCGGCGGTGGTGTCGAGGGCGGCGCGCATGGTCGTGGCCGCCACGTGGGAGAGGTCGACCAGCATGCCCAGCCGGTTCATCTCGCGCACGACCTCGCGGCCGAAGGCCGACAGACCGCCCACGTTCGGCTCGTCGGTCGCCGAGTCCGCCCAGTCGTTGTTGTCGTTGTGGGTGAGCGTCATGTAGCGCACGCCCAGCTCGTACAGACCGCGCAGGGTGCCCAGCGAGTTGTCGATGGAGTGGCCGCCCTCCGCGCCCATCAGGGAGGCGATACGGCCTTCGGCGCGCGCCGCCTCCATGTCGGCGGCGGTCAGCGCGGCCCGCAGGTCGGCCGGGTAACGGGCGATCAGCTGCCGTACGCAGTCGATCTGTTCGAGGGTCGCCGGGACCGCGCCCGGCAGGTCCGAGCGGACGTACACCGACCAGTACTGCGCACCGACCCCGCCCTCCCGCAGCCGCGGGATGTCGGTGTGCAGGTGCGTGTTCTGGTGGGTGGCGATGTCACGGGCGTCGAGGTCGTAGCGGACCTGCTCGCGCAGTGCGTACGGCAGGTCGTTGTGGCCGTCGACGACCGGGAACTCGCGCAGCAGGGACCGGGCTTCATCGAGGGACGTCATTGCGTGTTACTTCCCGGAGTCCTACTTGCCGAAGCCGAAGCCGCTCGGCCCCTCGACCTTGGCCCGCAGCCGCTTGCCCTTCTCGGTGGCCTGGTCGTTGAGGTCCTGCTGGAATTCGCGCATCTTCTGCAGCAGGTCCTCGTCGTGGGCGGCGAGGATGCGGGCGGCCAGCAGACCCGCGTTGCGGGCGCCGGCGACGGAGACCGTGGCGACCGGGACGCCGGCCGGCATCTGCACGATGGACAGGAGGCTGTCCATGCCGTCGAGGTACTTCAGCGGGACGGGCACGCCGATGACCGGGAGGGGGGTGACGGAGGCGAGCATGCCCGGGAGGTGGGCGGCGCCGCCCGCACCCGCGATGATCACCTTCAGGCCGCGCTCGGCGGCCTGCTCGCCGTACGTCACCATCTCGCGCGGCATGCGGTGCGCGGAGACGACGTCCACCTCGTACGCGATCTCGAACTCGTCGAGGGCCTTGGCGGCGGCCTCCATGACGGGCCAGTCGGAGTCCGAACCCATGACGATGCCAACAAGGGGGCTCATTCGGTGATCGTGCCTCTCAGGTAGCCGGCAGCGTGACGTGCGCGCTCGAGAACGTCGTCCAGGTCGTCGCCGTAGGTGTTGACGTGACCGACCTTGCGGCCGGGCTTCACGTCCTTGCCGTACATGTGGATCTTCAGTTTGGGGTCGCGGGCCATGCAGTGCAGGTACGCGGAGTACATGTCCGGGTAGTCGCCGCCCAGGACGTTGACCATGACCGTCCACCTGGCGCGGGGCCGCGGGTCGCCCAGGGGCAGGTCGAGAACGGCCCGGACATGGTTGGCGAACTGGCTGGTGATCGCGCCGTCCTGGCTCCAGTGACCGGAGTTGTGCGGGCGCATCGCCAGTTCGTTGACGAGGATGCGGCCGTCGCGGGTCTGGAACAGCTCGACGGCCAGGTGGCCGACCACGCCGAGTTCCTTGGCGATCCGCAGGGCCATCTCCTCGGCCTGCAGGGCGAGGGACTCGTCGAGGTCGGGGGCGGGCGCGATCACGGTGTCGCAGACGCCGTTGACCTGCTGGGACTCGACCACCGGGTAGGCGACGGCCTGGCCGTGCGGGGAGCGTACGACGTTGGCGGCGAGCTCGCGGACGTAGTCGACCTTCTCCTCGGCGAGGACGGGCACGCCGGCCCGGAAGGGGTCGGTGGCCTCCTCGGCGGTCTCGACGACCCACACGCCCTTGCCGTCGTAGCCGCCGCGCACGGTCTTCAGGACGACGGGGAAGCCGTCGCCCTCGGCCGCGAACCGGACCACGTCCTCCTGGTCGGTCACGATCCGGTGCCGCGGGCAGGGCACGCCGATCTCCGTGAGCTTCGCCCGCATCACACCCTTGTCCTGGGCGTGCACCAGCGCGTCCGGGCCGGGGCGCACGGGGATGCCGTCCGCCTCCAGGGCCCGCAGGTGCTCGGTCGGCACGTGCTCGTGGTCGAAGGTGATCACGTCGCAGCCGCGCGCGAACGCACGCAGCGTCTCCAGGTCGCGGTAGTCGCCGATGACGACATCGCTCACCACCTGGGCCGCGGAATCCTGCGGGGTGTCACTGAGGAGCTTGAACCTGATGCCCAACGGGATGCCTGCCTCGTGCGTCATACGCGCGAGCTGACCCCCGCCGACCATGCCGACTACCGGGAACGTCACGCCCCTAGGGTATCGGCCGCGCCGGGGTGGCCGGTTTCCGCCGCCGTGACCTGGGCTCTTACCCGCCGCTTCAGCGCCTCTTGCCCCGCTTTTCCCGCGCCTTTCCGGAGCTCTTCCCAAGCCTTTCCCGACCTGTGTCGCCATCCACAGGCATCGGAGATACTGGGTCGTTAGAGTGGCTGGGTCGCAATACCTACGGACGGGAGCCCTTACAACCATGGAACGTGGTTCCTCGGGGCTGCAACGGCTCGTACGCGAGGTCGCCAAATTCGGCGCGGTCGGCGGGGCCGGCATTCTCGTCAATCTCGGCGTCTTCAACCTGGTCCGGCACGTCACCGACCTGCCGGTGGTGCGGGCGAGCGTCATAGCGACGGTCGTCGCGATCATCTTCAATTACCTCGGCTTCCGCTACTGGACGTACCGGGACCGCGAGAAGAGCGGCCGTACCAAGGAACTCACCCTGTTCCTGCTGTTCAGCGCGGTCGGCCTGGTGATCGAGAACGGTCTGCTGTACCTGGCCACCTACGGCTTCGGCTGGGACAGCCCGCTGCAGAGCAACGTCTTCAAGTTCGTCGGCATCGGCGTGGCGACGCTGTTCCGTTTCTGGTCGTACCGCACGTGGGTGTTCAAGGCGCTGCCGGCGCGCGAGGCGGTCGCCGACGCGGAGGCCATCCTGGAGCGGGCCGCCGACACCGGGAAGCCCACGCAGCGGGTTCGGTAGGGCGCCCCGGGCCATCCCGGGCAGGTCCTAGCGGACCATCGGCAGGTCGTCGTCCGGCTTGTGCGGCGGCGGGGTGCGGGACAGGAACAGGCCGAACACCGGCGGCTGGGCCTGGAGCAGTTCCAGCCGGCCCCCGTCGGCCTCCGCGAGGTCACGCGCGACGGCCAGCCCGATCCCGGTGGAGTTCCGGCCGCTGATGGTCCGCTCGAAGATGCGGTTGCCGAGGTCGGCGGGGACGCCGGCGCCCTCGTCGGTCACCTCGACCACCGCCTGGTTGCCGGTCACCCTGGTCCGCAGGGCGACGGTGCCGCCCCCGTGCATCAGGGAGTTCTCGATCAGCGCGGCCAGCACCTGCGCCACCGCGCCCGGCGTGCCGACCGCGCGCAGGTGCCGCTTGCCGGAACTGACGATCGCCCGGCCCACGCCGCGGTAGGCGGGCCGCCACTCGGCGAGCTGCTGCTGGATGACCTCGTCCAGGTCGAAGGAGACGGCGGAGCCGGTGCGCGGGTCCCGGGAGTTCGTCAGCAGCCGCTCCACGACGTCCGTGAGCCGCTCCACCTGCGTGAGCGCCACGTTCGCCTCCTCCTTCACGGTGTCCGGGTCGTCGGTGAGGGTGATCTCCTCGAGCCGCATGGACAGCGCGGTCAGGGGCGTGCGCAGCTGGTGGGAGGCGTCGGCGGCGAGGCGCCGCTCGGCGGTGAGCATCCGCCCGATCCGCTCGGCGGAGGAGTCCAGCACATCGGCGACCCGGTCCAGCTCGGGCACGCCGTACCGCTTGTGCCGCGGGCGCGGATCACCGGAACCCAGCCGCTCGGCGGTCTCCGCGAGGTCGGTGAGCGGGGAGGCCAGCCGGTTGGCCTGCCGGATGGCGAGCAGCACGGCGGCGATCACGGCGAGCAGCGCGACCGCGCCGATGATCAGCAGCGTACGGCCGACCTCCCGGGTCACGGTCGACCGCGGCTCCTGGACGGTGACCGTCTCGCCTTCCTCACCGTCGGCCGTGTAGTGGATGACATCGCCCTCGGGCTTCACACCGAGCTCGATCGGCGCCTTGCCCGGGATCAGGATGACGGCGTACTGGTCCCTGCCGACCTGGCTCCGCAGTATCTCGGCGGTGACGTCCTCGTCCCCGAGGATCCGGCTGTCGACGATGCTGGCGAGACGGAGCGCCTCGGAGTCGACGCGTTCCTGGGCGCTGTTGCTGATGGTGCGACTCTCGACGATCACCAAGGAGACGCCGAACACGGCAATGACGACGAGTACGACGGCGAGGGTGGACTGAATCAGACGACGACGCACGGCACTCTCCGAGAAACGGCGACTTCAGCGCCCCTTCAGGGGCGCGGGGCGCTGACATGTGCGGCTCCGCCGCGTGGGCGCGACCAGCCACACACGACGGCAGGTCGCGCACCTACCCGAGCCACCACGGCGCGACGCGCGTAGCCGACCTAGCTCTTTTCGAAACGGAACCCGACACCACGCACGGTAGCGATGTACCGCGGGTTCGCCGCATCGTCGCCGAGCTTCTTGCGCAGCCACGAGATGTGCATGTCGAGCGTCTTGGTCGACGACCACCACGTGGTGTCCCAGACCTCCCGCATCAGCTGGTCCCGCGTGACGACCCGCCCCGCGTCCCGCACCAGCACCCGCAGCAGGTCGAACTCCTTGGCCGTGAGCTGGAGTTCCTCGTCGCCCATCCACGCCCGGTGCGACTCGACGTCGATCCGCACCCCGTGGGTGGCCGGGGGCTGCGCCGGCTCCGCGGCACCGCGCCGCAGCAGGGCCCGCACCCGGGCGAGCAGTTCGGCGAGGCGGAACGGCTTGGTGACGTAGTCGTCGGCGCCCGCGTCGAGGCCGACGACGGTGTCCACCTCGTCGGCCCGCGCGGTCAGGATGAGGATCGGCACGGCGTGGCCCTCGGCACGCAGTCGGCGCGCCACCTCCAGGCCGTCCATGCCGGGCAGCCCGAGGTCCAGCACGACCAGGTCGATGCCGCCCTGCATTCCGGCGTCGAGCGCGGTGGGTCCGTCCTCGCGCACCTCGACCTCGTAACCTTCCCGGCGCAGTGCGCGGGCCAGCGGCTCCGAGATGGACGCGTCGTCCTCGGCGAGCAGTACACGGGTCATGGGGTGATGGTAGTCCGATTACGCGCAGTACTGGAGTGTGATCGGCACCAGGGATTCTTACCTTGGGGCACAGTGGTACGAACCTGTGTGCGTGAGGTGCGATCGTAGAAGGGACCTTCGAAACCGGGTGCGAGGTTCCCCCGACACCTGTGATCCGTGTCTCAAGTCCTTCCATATCCGGCAGTGTCCTGACGTACAGTGACGTGAACGCCTGTAGTACACCCGGGGACCTTTGGTGGGCATCTTGACGCTGAAGGTCTCTTTTGTGTGCGGGCTGGCCCGCCAGCCTTGAAAGGAATGACCTCTGGCCGGGCTCCGGACGCGACACAGCGTCACGGGGCGTGGATCCCGGTGGTCGCCGTCCGCCGCTCCGTGATCCGGAGCGGACTCTCCCTGGGCGTGGGGTGGGCGGTCCGACCCGCCGGTGCCGGCCGCTCCCCCCACGGGCGCGCACAGCCCCACCGCGCGTCCCGACCAGCAAGGAACGACCCATGGCGTCCAGCCTGACGAAGGACTCGGTCCGACCGGGCACCCCCGGTTCCGAGAAGACCTTCTTCGGCCACCCCCGCGGACTGGCCACTCTCTTCATGACCGAGATGTGGGAGCGATTCTCCTACTACGGCATGAAGGCCCTGCTCCCGCTGTACCTGGTCGCTCCCGGCGGCCTGCACATGACCGCGGCCACGGCGACGGCGATCTACTCCGTGTACCTGTCGCTCGTGTACCTGCTCGCCCTGCCGGGCGGCTGGTTCGCCGACCGTGTCCTCGGCCCCCGCAAGACGGTCGCCGTCGCGGGCACGATCATCATGCTCGGCCACCTGACGCTGGCGCTGCCCAGCGCCGGCACCTTCTTCGCGGGCCTCGGGCTGGTCGCCATAGGTTCCGGTCTGCTGAAGGCCAACATCTCCACGATGGTCGGCCACCTGTACGAGGGCCCGGACGACCCGCGCCGTGACGGTGGCTTCACGCTCTTCTACATCGGCATCAACGTGGGCGCGTTCGCCGCGCCGCTGGTCATCGGCACGGTCGGCGAGAACTACAACTGGCACCTGGGCTTCGCGCTCGCCGCGGTCGGCATGGCGCTGGGTCTCGCCCAGTTCCTGCTCGGCACCCGCCACCTGAGCTCGCGCTCGGACATCGTCCCGACGCCGCTGTCCGCCGCGGAGAAGAAGGCGACGCTGACGAAGGCCGGCTTCTGGGCCGCCGTCGCCGCGGTCTTCTACGTCGTCGTGGGTGTCTCCGGCGTCTACACGCTGAACTGGCTGCTGGTCCCGATCACGATCGCCGGTCTGCTGATCCCGGTCGTCGTCATCGCCCGCATCAAGCGCGACAAGGACCTGGACCGCGCCGAGCAGTCCAAGATGAGCGCGTACATCTGGTTCTTCGTGGCCGCGGCCGTCTTCTGGATGATCTACGACCAGGGCGGTTCGACCGTCTCCCTGTTCGCCGACGCGTCCGCCAAGAACACCATCTTCGGCTGGAACTTCCCGGTCTCCTGGTACCAGTCCGTCAACCCGGTCATGATCATGGCGTTCGCGCCGGTCTTCGCCTGGGCGTGGCTGGCGATGGCGCGGCGCGGCAAGGAGCCGAGCACGGCCGTGAAGTTCGCCGGTGGTCTGGTGCTGATCGGTGCGTCGTTCTTCCTGTTCCTCGCGCCGCTGTCGATCGCCGACGGCGGTCACAAGGCCGCCGCGATGTGGCTGGTCGGGATCTACTTCGTGCAGACCGTGGGTGAGCTGATGCTCTCCCCGGTGGGTCTGTCCGTGACGACCAAGATGGCGCCGGCGAAGTACGCGTCCCAGATGATGGGTGTGTGGTTCCTGGCGGTCACCGCGGGTGACGCGACGACCGGTCTGCTGTCCATCGCGGGTGTCGACCTGAACAAGACGGGGATCGTGGCGTGCCAGGCGGCGCTGGCGGTGCTCGCCGGTGCGGCGGTGTGGATGTACCGGAAGAAGGTTCGGGAGCTTATGGGGGACGTTCACTAGCGTCTTCGACAGAGGGCCACCGGGATTTTGGGATCCTGGTGGCCCTCTTGCGTTTTCGGCTATCCGTTGTGTGTGGCTGGTCGCGCCCACGCGGCGGAGCCGCACATCAGATACAGCCCCGCGCCCCTAAAAGCAGGGCGATCAACGCATCCTCTTTCGAGGCATGAACGTGAACACAGCGCCTCCCAGCAGGATCGTCGTTCCTGCCACCAGGCCCAGCGCCTTCAGTGCGCCGTTGCTGCTGTCACCTGTCTCCGCCAGGCCGCCGCTGCTGCTCGAACTGCTCGACGAGCCGCCCGACGTCGACGAACCCGACGCGCCGCTCGCCTGCTCGGTCGTGTCCAGGGTCAGCGAGACCGCCGTCTTCGTCGGGGTGCACGTCGTGGTCGTGCCCAGTGCCTCGACCGTCAGGACGCCCGGCGACAGGGTCGACTCACCGCTCGCCCCCGGCTTGTACGTGCCCGTCAGGTCCGGGATCTCGATCGGGTCGCCGGACTTGATCGCGGAGGAGTTGGTGGGGCCCTCCACATGGACCGTGCCCTTGTCGGCGCCGCCCAGGACCACCTCCATCGACGGCTTCACGGAGTCCGCCGGGATGTCGGCGGGGCTGTCCATCACCGACCCGTTGAACTGCACGGTGAGGTCGAAGCTGCCGCCGTCCTTCTTGGCGTTGATCTGCACCGGCGAGGTCGCGCTCTTGTCGCCGATGGGGGTCTTGCAGGCGTAGGGGATGTCGACCTCCTTGCCCGTGAAGTCGGTCTGGTCGCTGCCCGTGCCGTCGGAGGCGGACGCCGACGCCGAGTCGGAGGGGGATGCCGAGCCGGACGGGGACGCCGAGGCCGAGCTGGTGTCGGTCGGGCTCGCCGAGTTGCTCGAACCGCTGCCGGTCACCTCGATCGTGGCCGCCTTCTCCACCGTGCCCGTCGGGGTGCACACGGTGTTCGTCCCGTACGCGTTGACGGTGTACGCGTCCGGCGTGAGCGTCACCTCGCCGGGCGACGTCAGTTTCAGCGAGCCCGTCATGTCGGACAGCACCATGTCGCCGCCCTTGGGGATCGCCGGGTTCTCGCGCGGCCCCTGCATGGCGATGTCGGCGGTCTGGACGCCGGCCGCCTTGACCGTGCCGGACGGCTGGACCGTGTTCGCGGGCAGGTCGATGATGTCCGGGTTCTTGGACGCGGCCTGCACGAACTTCCAGGTGATGTCGACGGTGTCGCCGACCTTCGCCGTGGCGGGCGCGGTGATCTCGACCTTGGTGGTCCCGTCGATCGGGTCGGCGACCCCGGCGGGCGGTACGCAGTGGGTGGCGTACGACACCTCGGCCGCCTGGGCGGTCCCCGCGGCCGCGCCGAGCAGGGCGCCCGCCCCGGCGAGGACCAGGGCGGCCGCCGCCGCGCCCACTCTGGCCGGTACCGGTGTCACTCTCCTTCGCATGATCACGTCGGTCCTTTCGTGGTCGGAGTCGTGGGACTCGTGGAGCTGTCGTCGTGCGGTGCGGAGAGCCGGCCGGCCGTCGTGCCCGGATCGGAGTCCGGGGTGAACCACGGCAGGGTCGAGGTGGTGGGGGTCGTCGAGGGCGCGGGCTCCGGGGCGTGCAGGTGCGGCACGCGGAAGACCGGGCGGGGCACTCCCCGGTGCCGGATGCCGCCGGCGCGGGGTGGCCGTACCCGATCCACCACCGCCATGCCGATGCGGAAGACGGCCGCCGGTACGACCACGCAGAGCAGGAGCCAGAAGAGGGTCACGCCCCAGGGGCGGCCGACGCCCCAGGGCTGTTCGGCGAGGACCTTGGCGTCGTACCTGAGGGAGACGGTGTAGTCGCCGTGCGCCCCGGCGGAGAGTTCGACGGGCAACTTGACCTGCGCCTTCTTGCCGGGTGCGAGGGTGCCGTGCCACTGCTGCTCGTCCCACTGGGGGGCGAACACGCCGTGCGCGGTGCCGACCTGGAAGACGGGGTCCTTCAGGGTGGAGGTGCCCGCGTTGCCGATGGTGAAGACGAGGGTGCGGGACGGGGGTGCGCCGAACCAGGTCAGCAGGCCCGAGGAGCCGTCCAGGCGGGTGTCGGTGAGCATCGAGAGGCGGCCGCCGGTGGACTCGGCGGGCAGCGCCTTGACGGGGTGTCCGGCGACCTGGAAGGCGACGTCCGCGTCGGCGCTGCTGCCGGTCACGGTGGCCACGTGCACCACGCAGGGGCAGGGAACCGGCGGTTCGGCGACCGGGAGCTGCTTGCTGAAGCCGCCGTTCGCGTCGGTGGTGACCGCCCGCCCGTCGGCGTTGGCACAGGAGTTGGTGCCGCCGATCACGCCCCGGGACGGGCTGGACTGGCCGCAGACCAGCATCATCAGCAGGGTGTGCGGCCGCCAGCCGGTGCCGCTGACGGTGACCGAACCACCGGTGCCGGCCTGGGACTCGGACACCTTGACGGCCGGCCCGTCGGCGGCTGCCGCCATGGGCACGAGGAGCAGCGAGAACACCGCCGCCAGCGCCGTCAGTGCCGCCAGCACCGGGACCGGTCTCGGGACCGCACGCACCCTCACCTCGCTGCTCCCGTCAACTCGACGTCCATGGACAGGGGTTCGGCCACCCGGCCGGCACGCCGCCCGCGCAGTCGTACGGCCGTCACGGCGGCCCCCGCCGTGAGCGCGCCCGCGACCCCCGCGACCGCGCCCCACGGCACGAACCGTGCCTCGGTGTCCGCCGTGTCGTGCGCGCCGTCCGCCGCCGTCGCCGTCAGCCGGACGTCGACCGCGTCCAGGGCGGGCCGGCCGGGCCAGGGCTCGCTGAGTTCGGTGCGGGTGCCGGGGGCGAGCCGGACCGGCAGGGTGCGCGCGGCCCGGTCCAGGAGGACCCGGCCGAACAGGCCGTGGGCGCGCACCGCCAGCTTCGGTGCGAGCACGGTCGTACCCCGGTTGACCAGCTCGTATGTGATGCGGTCACCGTGGACGACGACGTGTTCGACGGTCAGCGCGGAGAGCGCGGGGCCGCCGACGCGCAGGCGGATGCGGGCGGTTGCGGTGCGGCCGTCGGCGTCCTCCGCCACGAGCGCGCCGGAGCGGTCGCCGGGGGCCGCGCCCGCCGGAACGGTCATGGTGAAGGGGACGTCGGCGCGGGTCCGGGCGGGGACCCGGACGGTCGGCTCGGCGAAGGTGACGGGGACGCCGGTGCCGGTGCCGGTGCCGGTCAGCCGTACCGTGACGGGGTGGCCGCCTGAGTTGGTCACCGACACCGTGTCCTGGAGGACCGCCCCGGGGGCGCCCTCGGCGTAGAAGGAGGGGCGGCCGCCGCCCGCGGGCGCGAGGGACCAGCCCTCGGCGGCCGACGCGCGCGGGGCGGTGGCGAGCAGGGTCAGCGCGGCGAGGCCGAGGACACGGACGGCGGACCGGACGGCTGACGGGGCGGCGGACTGGGCGGGCGGCATGGGCGGCTCCAGCGGTCGGACCCGGAGGTCAGCGGCGTACGGTCTGGTTCCGCCGGGTCAGCCAGAGCGTGCCGGCCGCGCCCGCGAGGAGCACGGTGCCGCCGAGGGTGCCGAGGGCGACGAACGAGTCCTCGGGACCGGTCTTCGGGAGGGTGCCTCCGGAGTCGGTGCCGGTGCTGCCGGACGACGACGATCCGGAGCCGCCGGAACTGCTCGACCCGCCGCCCGCCGCGGTCACGTCCAGGGTCAGGGACGGGCCGGGGTTGTTGGTGGGGGTGCAGATGGTCGTCGTACCGAGCGCCTTGATGGTGAGCGTGCCCGCCGTGAACGTCACCTTGCCGGACTTCTCCGGGGTGTAGGTGCCGCTCAAGTCGTTGATCTTGATGGGGGTGTTGGCGGGGATCGCGGCCTGGTTGGCGCTGCCGGTGACGTTCAGGGTGCCGCTGTCGGCGCCGCCGAGCTTGATGGTGGCGCTCGGGTTCATCGCGCCCTTGCCGAGTTCGACGGGGCTGGAGGAGACGCCCTTCTGCCAGGACATGGTGATCTTGTAGCCGCTGCCGCTCTTGACGCCCGTGATGTCGATCGGGGAGACGGCGCTCTTGTCGCCGATCGGCGTCTTGCAGTGGTAGTTGACGTTGACGACGGTGGCGTGCGCCGCGGGGGCGGCGAGCAGCACCGCCGACCCGGCCAGGGCGGCGGCGGACACGAGCACGGCGGTACGTTTCGGGTACGACGACACGGTCGGTCCACCCCATTCGTTACTGACGAGGTATCAGATTCGGCCGTCAAGGTACGCCGGGGCCCATGAGGAGGGAAGAGAAAGGGCGTGGCGGAAGTGTGGGGATGCCGAAGCGCCGCGAGAGCTGTAGCGCCCCGCAAGGGGCGCGGGGCTGCATTCGATATGCGGCTGCCGCCGCGTGGGCGCGACCAGCCCCCACCGGCCGTCGGCCGAAAAACGACCCATAGAGCGGCGCCCTCTTACGCCGGTGCCCCCAACTCCGCCCACACGGTCTTCCCGGCCGCCCCGGCCGTACGCACAACTCCCCAGTCCAGACAGAGCCGTTGGACGATGAACATCCCATGCCCCCCCGGCCGCCCCGCCCGGTGCGGCGTCCGCGGCGCCGGCTGCCCGGCCCCCCGGTCGGACACCTCCACCCGGATCACCTTCCTGTCGCAGGCCAGGAACAGCTCGTCCGGCCCCTCCGCGTGCAGGCACGCGTTCGTGACCAGCTCGGAGACGACGAGCAGCACATCCTCGGCGGCGGCCCTGCGGTCGGCCGTCGCGGCCGGCAGCCACCCCCACGCGTGCAGCGCCTGACGGGTGAAATCGCGGGCGAGCGGTACGACCCCGCTCTCGCCGTGGAGACGCAGCCTGCGGACCTGACGACCCCCCGTCGAGGCCGGCAGCTCGTCGGCCGCCGCCTCCTCGGACATCCCCGAAGCGCCGCTGGGCTCCGGGCCGCGGTCGCCCGGCGGGTAAGGCCGGGTGGTGCTCATCAGCGCTTCACCTCACCGATTCACCGGTTCACATGGAAAATTTCGCGTTGCTGCAGTTCGTACGGACCGGTCGGCGCGATCGACTCGAACAGGGCCGGGCGGTGACAGATCCAGAATCTCTCCTGCCCGAGCGATCCACGGGAACACCCCCCGGTTCCGGTCGCCGGGCCGGCCGGGGCTCAGCCCTCGCCGCCGGTCGCGCCGGTCCCGCCGCCCGTGCCGTCCCCGTCGGCCAGCGCCGCCTCGACGGAGTCGTGGACGGTGAAGACCGCCTCGGCTCCGGTGATCTCGAAGACCCGGGCGACGACGGGCAGCATCCCGGCGAGGTGCACCCCGCCCCCGGCGGCCTCGGCCCGCAGTCGGGTACCGAGCAGCACGTTCAGCCCGGTGGAGTCGCAGAACTCAAGGCGTGAGCAGTCGACGACAAGGCGTGAGAACCCCTTGTCGAGGAGATCGTCCAGCGGCTCGCGCAACAGGTCGGCGGTGTGGTGATCGAGCTCACCCGCCGGAGTCACGACAGCGCTGGAGCCCTCTTCCCGTACCTCCACCAGCAGCCGGCCCGACTGTGCGCTGCCGACCGTCCCGTGGTCCATTGCCGTCTCTCTCTCGAGGTCGTGACCGCTTTTGCCACCGTCTGACCGTTGTCTGACGATGCCCACCGATGTCCGCCGAACGGCGTGTCGACGCCCTCGAACATTACGCCTTCTGCACGCAACCCGACACCCGAACAACCTCTCAGAACGGGACAAATGATAATAGAACGGACTTGCGAGTGGCTCGGCGGAGCGGGTAGGGCTAGTAGGGACACGTAACCGACTCGGCCGGCTTTGGAGGCGCCGCACACCGCAGTGCACGCACGGCTCCGGCAGCCTCATTGCCGAGAACGATGGAGGACACCATGTCACCCCGGCTCGACGCCTCGCACACCCTGACGGCGACGTCGACACCCCCACCGGAACCACTGGATGCCATCGAGGGATTCTTCGCGGAACTCGGACTCCCGGAGATCCCCCCGTACGACGAGGTCGAAGCGGTCGACGCGCGAGCCCTGTCGAAGACCCTCTTCGAGCGGCTGGAGTCGCTGGAGGAAGGCACGCACGAATATTCGTACGTCCGCAACACCCTGGTGGAACTGAACCTCGCGCTGGTCAAGTTCGCCGCCTCCCGCTTCCGCTCCCGCAGCGAGCCGATGGAGGACATCATCCAGGTCGGCACCATCGGCCTGATCAAGGCGATCGACCGCTTCGAGCTCTCCCGCGGCGTCGAGTTCCCCACCTTCGCGATGCCGACGATCATCGGCGAGATCAAGCGTTTCTTCCGCGACACGTCGTGGTCGGTACGCGTCCCGCGCCGCCTCCAGGAGCTCCGTCTCGACCTCGCCAAGGCAGGCGACGAACTGGCCCAGAAGCTGGACCGCGCCCCCACCGTCACGGAACTCGCGGAACGTCTCGGCCTCTCCAACGAGGAGGTCGTCGAGGGCATGGCGGCGTCCAACGCCTACACCGCGTCCTCGCTGGACGCACAGCCCGAGGAGGACGAGTCCGAGGGCGCCCTGGCGGACCGCATCGGCTACGAGGACCACGGCCTGGAGGGCATCGAGTACATCGAGTCCCTGAAGCCCCTCATCGCCGAACTCCCGGCCAGGGACCGCACCATCCTCTCCCTCCGCTTCGTCGCGGGCATGACCCAGTCGGAGATCGGCGACGAACTCGGGATCTCCCAGATGCACGTCTCCCGGCTGCTGTCCCGCACGCTCGTGCAGCTGCGCAGGGCGCTGACCCTGGAGGAATAGCCCCGGCCGGACCGTTGCGCCGCTGGGGCGACGGGGATCCCCCCGCCCGGCCCCCGCCCCGGCCCGCTGCGTCTTTGGCCAAAGCTCCCCCGCTACCGCGAGTCACACCCCAAACTGGCCGGTACGTCAGGAAGGACGGCCCGCGAGAAGGGGTGCACGATGGTCCAGGACATCCAGGGCGACCCGCCCTCGGACGCTCGCCTGACCGAGCTCCTGCGCACCCCCACCGCCACCGCCTACCCCGCCCTCCAGGAACTCCGCGCCCGCCACCACCCCGCGGTCCTCGGCTACGCCCGCCTCTGCACGGCCGGCGACGCGGCGGCCCGCCGGCTCACCGCGCAGACCTTCACCACCGCCGCCCGCGACATCGCGCGCGGCGCCGAGCCGGTCGTACCGCTCCGCCACCACCTGCTCCTGCTCACCGCCCGGCTGGCGGCCGGCTGGTCCGGCAACGAACACTCCGCCGCCCTGGACCCCACCCTCCTGCTGGTCCTGAACTCCTCCGGTGCCCCCGGCGGCCCGACCCCGTCGCTGCTCCCGGCGTTCCAGTCCCTGCCGTCCCGCACCCAGGGCCTGATCTGGTACGGCGTGCTGGACCAGGAGCCCGCCGAGCGCACCGCCAGGTACCTCGGCCTGACCCCCGAGGACGTCCGGTACGACACCCCGCCCGCCCTCCAGTCCCTGGCCCAGGCCTGTCTGCGCACCCGCCTGGCCGCCTCGGACGACCCGCGCTGCGCGGACTTCCGCCGCCTGATCGAGGAGTCGGTCCGCCCGGAGAGCCCCCGCCACAGCCCCGACCTGCACGCGCACATGGCCCACTGCCCGCACTGCACGGCCGCGTTCGAGGACCTCACCGCGCTCCGGGACACCCCGCGCGAGACCCTCGCGGATGGCCTGCTGCCGTGGGCCGGAACGGCGTACGCACGTCACGAAACCCCGCCGCCGCCACTCGCCGACCCCGACCCGCCCCGGCAGCGCCGCCTGCCGTCCCGGCGCCTGCTCCTGACCTCCACGGCGCTGGGCGTGGCCCTCGTACCGCTGCTGCTGGTCCTCCTGGCCCACCGGGACACGCACACCCCGGACCCCGCCGCGGCCACCCCACCACCGCCGAGCCCTCAGGTGACCGTGACGGCGACGGCGACCGTCTCCCCGACGCCGTCCGGTGGCTCCCCCACGCCCAGTGCCAGTGCCAGTGCTATGTCACATACCCCGACCCCGACCCCCACTCCGACCCCCTCCCCCAGCCCCACCCCCAAACCCCCGGGAACGTCCTACGCCCAGGTCGTGAACCTCGCCACCGCCCGTTGCCTGGACGTCCGCGACGGCGACTTCGACAACGGCACCGACGTCGTCACGGCCCCCTGTTCCGGCTCCTCCACCCAACGCTGGCGGGTCGACCCGGACCGTGGCGTCCTGCAGTCCGCCGCGGACCCCGACTTCTGCCTGGACAGCCGGGGTTCGGTCGACAAGGGCGTCGGTATCTGGAGCTGCGCCTCGGTGGACGGCGACCACGGCGACAACCTCCGCTTCACCGTGACCCCCGACGGCGAGATCCGCCCGGAGATCGCCCTCGAAACGGCCCTCACCCCGACCGGCGACGACCAGCTCTCCCTGTCCCCGGTGAACGACGGCACGGGCCAGCGCTGGCGGGCGGGGGCGGGCTGATTCAGCCGACGACCCGGACGCCCTTCCGCCACACCCCGCTGACCAGCGGCACCCCCGGCCGGTACGCCAGGTGGACATGGCTCGGGGCGTCCAGCAGGAGCAGGTCGGCGTAGGCGCCCGGGGTCAGGCGGCCGATGTCCGTCCTGCGGAGGGCCGCCGCGCCGCCTGCCGTGGCCGACCAGACCGCCTCGTCGGGGGTCATGCGCATGTCCCGCACGGCCAGGGCGATGCAGAAGGGGACCGAGGAGGTGAAGGACGAGCCGGGGTTGCAGTCGGTGGAGAGGGCGACCGTCGCGCCGGCGTCGAGGAGGCGGCGGGCGTCGGGCCATTCGGCGCGGGTGGAGAACTCGGCGCCGGGCAGGAGGGTGGCGACGGTCCGGCTGTTGGCGAGGGCGTCGACGTCCTCGGGCGTCAGGTGGGTGCAGTGGTCGGCGCTGGCCGCGTCGAGTTCCACGGCGAGCTGGACGCCGGGGCCGTAGGAGAGCTGGTTGGCGTGGATGCGCGGGGTCAGGCCCTTGGCCTTGCCCGCGGTGAGGATCGTCCGGGCCTGGTCGCCGTCGAAGGCGCCCTTCTCGCAGAAGACGTCGATCCAGCGGGCGTACGGGGCGCAGGCGTCGAGCATCTCGCCGGTGACGAGGGCGACGTAGGCGGCCGGGTCGTCGGCGTGGTCCGGGGAGACGATGTGGGCGCCGAGGTAGGTGACCTCGTCGGTGTGGGCGGCGGCGATGCGCAGGGCCCGCGCCTCGTCGGCGACCGTCAGGCCGTAGCCGGACTTCGTCTCGAAGGTGGTGGTGCCCTGGCGGAGGGCCTCGGCCAGGTAGTGCGTGAGGTTCCGCTCCAGTTCCTCGTCCGTGGCGGCGCGGGTGGCCGCGACGGTCGTCCGGATGCCGCCCGCCGTGTAGGAGCGGCCGGACATGCGGGCGTTGAACTCCTGGGTGCGGTCGCCCGCGAAGACCAGGTGGGAGTGGGAGTCCACGAAGCCCGGCAGCACCGCCCGGCCGCCCGCGTCGACCCGATTGTCAGTGGCGGGTGCTTTGCTGGATTCACCGGTCCACGCGATGCGGTCGTCCTCGATGACGACGGCCGCGTCCTGGATCAGACCGAGAGGGGAGTTGTCACCGAGGGAGGGGTCGTTGGTGACCAGCGTGGCGATGTTGGTGATGGCGGTGCTGCTGCTCATGATGGCCTCGTCGGAGTCCTTGTGGGGGCTGGTCGTCAGGTGCGGAGGGCTTCGACGGCCCGTGCGAGGGCCTGTGGCACATCGGGTACGAGGGTGTGCGCGCCGTCCCGTACGACGTGCCGGCCCCCGACGACCGTGTGCCGTACGTCCGCCGCGGTCGCCGCGAATACGGCCGTCTCGGCGCCGAGTCGCGGTACCGGCCCCGCTGTTCTGACGGAGTCGAGCGCGATCGTCGTCAGGTCGGCGAGCATGCCGGTCTCGATGGCGCCCGCGTTGTCCCAGCCGAGGGCGGCGTGCCCGTCGGCGGAGGCGGCGCGCAGCAGGGCGGCGGCCGTCCAGTGGCCCCGGGTGCGGCTGCGCAGCCGCTCGTTCAGCTCCATCGCGCGCGCCTCTTCGAGCAGGTCGATGACGGCGTGGCTGTCGGAGCCGAGGGAGAGCGGGGAGCCCGCGCGCTGCAGGGCGACGGCCGGTCCGATGCCGTCGGCCAGGTCGCGCTCGGTGGTCGGGCACATGCAGGTGCCGGTGCCGGAGCCGCCGAGCAGCGCGATGTCCTCGTCGGTCAGGTGGGTGTTGTGGACGCCCGTGGTGCGCGGGCCGAGGACACCGTGGTCCGCGAGCAGCCGGGTGGGGGTGCGGCCGTGGGCGGCCAGGCAGGCGTCGTTCTCCGCCGTCTGCTCGGACAGGTGCACATGGAGCGGGGCCCGCCGCTCCTCGGCCCAGCCGGCCACGGTCGCCAACTGCCCGGCGGGTACGGCCCGTACGGAGTGGATCGCCGCCCCGATCCGTGCGTGATCCCGTTCCTTGAGAACTGAACAGCGTTCGGCCCAGGCCTCCGCGCTGCCGTCGGAGAAGCGCAGCTGGTGGGTGTTGGGCGGCTCGCCACGGTGCTCGCTCAGGATGCCGGAGGAGAGGTAGGCGGTGTCGAGGAGGGTGATCCGGATCCCGGCGTCGGCGGCCGCCGCGATCAGCGCCTCGCCCATGGCGTTGGGGTCGGCGTACGGGGTGCCGCCGGGGGCGTGGTGGAGGTAGTGGAACTCGCCGACGCAGGAGACGCCCGCCAGCGCCATCTCGGCGTACACCGCGCGGGCGAGCGCGTGGTAGGTCTCCGGGGTCAGCTCGTCGGCGAAGGTGTACATCAGCTCGCGCCAGGTCCAGAAGGTCCCGGAGCCGACCTGGACGGTGCCGCGCAGGGCGCGGTGGAAGGCGTGCGAGTGGGCGTTGGCCAGGCCGGGGAGGGTGAGGCCGCGCAGCACCTCGGCACCCGGCGGCGGCGCGGGCACCTCGGTCCGCACCGCCGTGATCCGGCCGCCGGCCACCTCCACGGCGACGCCCGGCTCGACGTGCGTGTCCAGCCAGGCATGCTCCAACCAGTACGTCGTCCGTGTCGTCACTCGCAGGCCAGCCCTTCCAGTACGTCGGCGAGCGCGCTCACCCCGGCCACGCAGTCGTCCTCGGCCGCGAACTCGGCCGGGGAGTGCGAGACGCCGGTGGGGTTGCGCACGAACAGCATGGCGGTCGGGATGCTCCCGGAGAGGATCCCGGCGTCGTGTCCGGCACCGGTACCCAGGACGGGCACGGTGAGACCGGTGTCCCGGCCGAGGATGCGCCCCAGTTCGTTCCGCAGGGCGTGGTCGAACTCGACGACCGGCGTGAACGACTCGCGGACCACGTCCAGGTCGATGCCGTGCGCCTCCGCGTACTCCCGGGCCGCCTTCTCGATGCCGCCGACGACGGTGTCGAGGGTGGCCTGGTCGGCGGCGCGGGAGTCGAGCCAGCCGCGGACCAGGGAGGGGATGGCGTTGACGCCGTTCGGCTCGACGGCGATCTTGCCGAAGGTCGCGACGGCACCGGCGAGTGCGGCCTCGCGGCGGGCGGCGAGCACGGTCTCGGCGTACGACAGCATGGGGTCGCGCCGGTCCGCCAGCCGCGTCGTGCCCGCGTGGTTGGCCTCGCCGCGGAAGTCGAACCGCCAGCGTCCGTGCGGCCAGATGGCACTGGCGATGCCGACCCGGTCGCCGGACAGGTCCAGCGCCCGGCCCTGTTCGACGTGCAGCTCGACGAAGGCACCGATGCGCGCGAGCCGCTCGGGGTCGGGCCCGATGGCGTCGGGGTCGTAGCCGGCGGCCGCCATGGCCTGCGGCAGCGTGACGCCGTCCCCGTCGGTGAGCCCGTGGGCCTGCTCGACGGTCAGGTGCCCCGCGGTCAGCCGGGACCCGACACAGGCGAGCCCGAACCGGGCGCCCTCCTCGTCACCGAAGTTGACGATGGCGAGGGGCCGGGTGAACTCGGCTCCCCTCCCCCGGAGTTCATCGAGGGCGGCGAAGGAGGACACGACGCCGAGGGGGCCGTCGAAGGCGCCGCCGTCCGGCACGGAGTCCAGATGCGACCCGGTGACGACGGCGTCCCCGGCCGCCGGATCCCCGAGCCAGGCCCACTGGTTCCCGTTCCGGTCGACCTCGTACGTCAGCCCGCGCGCCTCGGCCTGCTCCTGGAACCAGGCCCGGCACTCGCCATCGGCCCCGGTCCAGGCGTAGCGCCGGTAACCGCGGGAGTCGGGGTGCCGGCCGACGGGGAGCAGGTCACGCCACATGGAGTGGAAGGAGGCCGCGCTGCCGGCCGGCGTGGCACCAGGCTGCGAGCCCTCGCCCCGTACAGGCCGTACAGGATGTGGGCAGTCGTTCCACAGGGCGGAACGGGTGGGCACAGCCGCACCCGCACCCGCACCCGCACCCGCACCCGCACCCGGCGACGAGAGCTCGGCCCCCACCGAAGAGTCCCCGCCCTTCGTCACGCGGACTCACCTTCACGCATCGGCACCCGAACCCCGCGCTCCTCGGCGACCGACTCCGCGATGTCGTACCCGGCGTCCACGTGCCGGATGACGCCCATACCGGGGTCGTTCGTCAGCACCCGGCGGATCTTCTCACCGGCGAGCTTCGTACCGTCGGCGACGGTCACCTGCCCGGCGTGGATCGACCGCCCCATGCCGACCCCGCCGCCGTGGTGGATGGAGACCCAGGACGCACCCGACGCCACGTTGACCATCGCGTTCAGCAGCGGCCAGTCGGCGATCGCGTCGGAGCCGTCGAGCATGGCCTCGGTCTCGCGGTAGGGGGAGGCCACGGAACCGCAGTCGAGGTGGTCGCGGCCGATCGCCAGCGGCGCGGCCAGCTCGCCGCTCGCGACCATGTCGTTGAACCGCTCGCCGGCCTTGTCCCGCTCGCCGTAGCCGAGCCAGCAGATGCGCGCGGGCAGGCCCTGGAAGTGGACCCGCTCACCGGCCAGCTTGATCCAGCGGTGCAGGGACTCGTTCTCCGGGAAGAGGTCGAGGATCGCCTTGTCGGTCTTGGCGATGTCGGAGGCCTCGCCGGACAGGGCCGCCCAGCGGAAGGGGCCCTTGCCCTCGGAGAAGAGCGGGCGGATGTAGGCGGGGACGAAGCCGGGGAAGGCGAACGCCCGCTCGTAGCCGGCCAGCTGCGCCTCGCCGCGGATCGAGTTGCCGTAGTCGAAGACCTCGGCGCCGGCGTCCATGAAGCCGACCATGGCCTCGACGTGCTTGGCCATCGACTCCCGGGCGCGGGTCGTGAACCCGGCCGGGTCCTTGGCCGCCGCGTCCGCCATGTCCTCGAAGGCCACGCCGACCGGCAGGTAGGCCAGCGGGTCGTGCGCCGAGGTCTGGTCGGTGACGATGTCGATGGGCGCGTCCATGGCGAGCAGCTGCGGCACCAGGTCGGCCGCGTTGCCGAGGACGCCGATGGAGAGCGGGCGGCGGGCGTCGCGGGCCTCGGTGGCCAGCTGGAGCGCGTGGTCGAGGGAGTCGGCCTTCACGTCGAGGTAGCGGTGCTCGATGCGGCGCTCGATGGCGCGCGGGTCGCAGTCGATGCAGATCGCGACGCCGTCGTTCATGGTGACGGCGAGGGGCTGGGCGCCGCCCATGCCGCCGAGGCCGGCGGTGAGGGTGATGGTCCCGGCGAGGGTGCCGTTGAACTTCTTGGCGGCGACGGCCGCGAAGGTCTCGTAGGTGCCCTGGAGGATGCCCTGGGTGCCGATGTAGATCCAGGAGCCGGCGGTCATCTGGCCGTACATGGTGAGGCCGAGGGCCTCCAGACGGCGGAACTCCTCCCAGTTGGCCCAGTCGCCGACCAGGTTGGAGTTGGCAATGAGGACGCGCGGCGCCCACTCGTGGGTCTGCATCACGCCGACCGGGCGGCCGGACTGGACCAGCATGGTCTCGTCCTGCTTGAGGGTGCGCAGGGTGCGGACCATGGCGTCGAAGGAGCGCCAGTCGCGGGCGGCCTTGCCGGTGCCGCCGTAGACGACGAGCTTGTCGGGGTGCTCGGCGACCTCGGGGTCCAGGTTGTTCTGCAGCATCCGCAGGGCGGCTTCCTGCTGCCATCCCAGGGCGCTCAGTTCCGTACCGCGCGGTGCTCGTACGGGGCGGGGTCCTGACATGGTCTGCCTCCTAGCGGATCAGGGATCAACGGCCAGTGTGGTGTTCCTGCGGTTATTCACATCCTGGCTCGCTGAATAGAACTAGTCAATACGTCCGGTCCGCCAGCACGGTCGCGTTCCGGATGTTTCGCTGGACTTATGGGCCTCAAGGGTGCGGACGCTGACATGTCGGGGGACGTCATGGACGGGTACGACGGGCACGACGGGTACAGGGACGGACACGGGGACGACGGTGAGCGGGTCGGGCGGCGGGACGACGCCGTGCGGGCGGCGGTGGAGCAGGGACTGCTGGGGCCGGACGCGCCGATCGTAGGCCTGCTGGACGTGACGGGCATCCGCGCGTCGGCCGCGGAGCTGCACCGGGCGTTCGAGGCGGTCGCGGCGCCCGGCACCGCGGTCCTGCACGCCTTCGCGGTGAAGGCGAACCCGCTGGTCCCGGTGGTTCGGCTGCTGGCCGAGGCCGGCCTGGGCGCCGAGGTGGCGAGCGCGGGCGAGCTGGCGCTGGCGCGGGCGGCCGGGACCCCGGCGGAGCGGATCGTGTTCGACGCGCCCGCGAAGACGGAGCCGGAGCTGCGCGAGGCGCTGGCGCTGGGCGTCGCCGTGAACGCGGACAACCCGCAGGAGCTCCGGCGCCTCGACGCCCTCGTGAACACGGCCGGCACCACCTCCCCACCGCTCGGGATCCGGGTGAACCCGCAGATCGGGGCCGGGACGATCGGGGCCACCTCCACCGCGACCGCGACCTCGAAATTCGGGGTGGGACTGCGGGACGAGGGAGCCCGGGAGTGGGTCGTCCAGGCGTTCACGGAGCGGCCGTGGCTGACGCGGCTGCACGCGCACACCGGGTCGCAGGGGATCTCGCTGTCGCTGCTGGCACGGGGCGTGGCGGAGACGTACGCGCTGGCCGAGGAGATCAACACGCGGGTCGGGCGGCAGCAGGTCGACACCCTCGACATCGGGGGCGGGCTTTCGGTCAACTTCGCCTCCGAGGCGACGGAGCCGACCTTCGCGCAGTACGCGCGGCTGCTGGCGGAGGCGGTGCCGGGGCTGTTCGACGGGCGGTACGGACTGGTGACGGAGTTCGGGCGGTCGCTGCTGGCCCGGCACGGCACGGTGGTGGCCCGGGTGGAGTACGCGAAGAGCTCCGGCGGGCGGCGGATCGCGGTGACGCACGCGGGGGTGCAGGTGGCACCGCGGACGGTGTACGTGCCGGGGGCGTGGCCGCTCCGGATCGCCGCGTACGACGCGAAGGGGCGGCCCAAGGAGGGGGCGCCGGTGGTGCAGGACGTGGCGGGGCCGGCCTGTTTCGCGGGCGATCTGCTCGCCGAGGGGCGCGCGCTGCCGCCGCTGGAGCAGGGGGACCTCGCGGCGGCACTGGACACCGGGGCGTACTACTTCGGCAGTCACTACTCCTACAACTCCCTTGCCCGGCCGGGGGTTTACGGCTTCGCTCCGGACGGCGACGGGGGCGTGGCGTTCGCCGTCGTACGGGAACCGCAGACGGTCGCCGAGGTCGTGGCCGAATCCGGAGGGGCGCACGCCGACGCGCTCACCACCCTGCGCGCAACCGGGAGCCGTTGAGACACCTCGGAAAGCAGGGATCAACTGGTGTGAAAAGCAGCCCAGTTGACCAACACTAGCCTGCCGGACGCATGTTCCACTGGAAAATGCCAAACGACTCACTCCTCCCGCACACGTTGCGTAGTGTCTGCGTCACTCAACCGGAGGCCCACGCGGCGGGAGGGGAGCCACGGTGCCCGGAATCGACGAGTGCTTACTGGAAGCGATGCGGCTGCCCGGTGCCCGGGGCGCCGCGTTGGTCGACTGGACCAGCGGGCTGGCCCTGGGCACGGTCGGGGAGGCGCCCGGCGGTGACCACGAGACCACTGCCGCGGAGGCCGCCGAGCTGGCCCGGCTGGCCGCCGAGCACGGGGCGTTCAGCACGGCGGACGACACCGAGGTGAGCCCTCCGGTGGAGGACCTGATCGTCAGCAACCGGGACAGCTACCACCTGCTGCGGTTCGTGGTCACGTCCTTCGACGCCACCGTGTTCCTGCATCTGTGGCTGACCCGCGAGGACGGCAATCTCGCCCTCGCCCGGATCCGGCTCGGCGAGATGGCCGAGCGGCTGGTGCTGGGATGACCGTGGTCGAGACACCCCCGCCGCTGCCGGTCCGGGACCGGACGGCCCTGCACGAGAGAGCGTCCGGCGCGCTCTCACCCATGCTGATACGCCTCGCCGAGGAGCGGGCCACCGGGGTCCTGGTCCGCGAGCACGGCACCCTGCACCTGGCCGAGGGCCGCGTGGTGCACGCCGAGAGCCCGCTCGCCCCCGGCCTCGACGTGCTCCTCACGGCCCGCGGCACGCTCGACGCGGCGGCCTGGCCCTGGACCGACGACATACCCGCCGCCGTCCACCGGCTGCTCGCCGCCGGCCTGCTGCCGAGGGGCGCCCTGGAGGTGTGCCGGCTCGCCGCCCTGTACGACGCCGGGTACTTCGCCCTGGCGCCCAGCAGCACCCCGGGCCGGTTCCGCTACGGCACCACGGCCGCCGCCGGCCCGCTGCGCGCGCTTCCCGTCACCGCCCTGGAGCGCGAGACCCTGCGACGCCGCGAGCTGCTGCACCGCATGTGGCCCGACCCGTCGGCGGACGGCGCCCCGCTGATCCGCGCCGACCCCGTCGCACCACCGCCGGTCACGCCCAGGCAGCGGGCGGTCCTGGACCGGGTGGACGGTGTCCGCACGGCCCCGCAGATCGCCCGGGAGCTGGGCCGGCCGGCCTTCCACACGCTGGTGGACGTACGGCGGCTGGCGGCGGCCGGACTCCTCGCCCCGAGGAACACCGCGCCCGTCCCGCCTCCGCTTCCCCCGGTCACCGACCCCGACATCGCGCTGCTGAAGAGGCTCAGGGATGCGCTGGAGGCCCTTTGAACGGCACCGCCCCGCCGAGAGGAGACAGCTGATGGCGGCAGAACCCGGCAGCTCCGACAGAGAGGCCGTCCTCGACGAACTGCGCCGGTTACGCACCCGGATGCCCCAGCTCACCGGCGCCCTCGCGGCCGGTGTCGACGGCCTGGTCGTCGCCCACGACTGCCCGGGCGTCGACCCGGAGGGCCTCGCCGCGCTCACCGCGGCCGAGCTCGGCGTCGCCGTGCGGGTCTCCGACGCCACCGGCAAGGGCGAGCTCAGGGAGCTGCTGGTGCGCGGCGAGGACGGGTACGTCGCCACCTATGCCGCCGGCCGCAGCGCCGTGCTCACCCTGCTCGCCGAGGACCGGGTGAACGTCGGCCGGCTCCACCTGGAGGGCCGCCGGGCCGCCGCCCGGATCGGCGAGGTGGTCGACGCCGCCGAGGCCGCCGCCAAGGCCCTGCGGCCCGCCCGCACCGCAGCCACACGGACCAGAACCACGCGCACGGCACGCACCAGTACCAACACCGACGCGCGCACTGCAACCGACAGTTGAAAGGAACCAGAGAGTCATGGCCAACACCGAAACCGCGCTGAAAGAGTGCCTCGCCTCCATCGAGGGAGCCACCGGCGTGGCGCTCGTCGACTACACCAGCGGGATGGCGCTGGGCACGATGGGCGGCAGCAAGTCCTTCGACCTGAACGTGGCCGCCGCCGGCAACACCGACGTGATCCGCGCCAAGATGCGCACCATGGAGCACCTCGGCCTCAAGGGCGAGATCGAGGACATCCTGATCACGCTCTCCAACCAGTACCACCTGATCCGGCTGCTCAAGGGCCGGGGCGGCAACGGCCTCTTCCTCTACCTGGTGCTCGACCAGAACCGCGCCAACCTGGCGATGGCCCGGCACCAGCTGAAGAAGATCGAGGAGGACCTGGAGGTCTGACCGGACCTCACACCAGCGCCGCGGTGCGGCGGCGGGCCCCGCCCGGGGCCGCGTCGCCCGCCGCGATGCCGGTACCGCGGTACGCCTTGACGGTCTTGCCGGCCGGGCGGCCGCCGCGCTGGTCGAGCCAGTCGACGCGCAGCCACACCAGCTGTTCGCCGGCCTTCTCCCGGCGGCCCAGCCAGGCCGCCTTCAGGCGCAGCCCGGTGCCGGTCCCGGCGAGCAGCATGCCGCCCGCCGCGGGCACCACGAAGGCCGAGCCGAGGGCGACGGCGACGGCCAGCAGCAGCCACCAGCGGTGCCCCCGGCGCCAGTTCCGCACGGTCACCGCCCGGTCCTGGAGCACGTCGTGCTTGCCGGCCCGGGCGGCCCCGTGCACCAGGGCGGTGTACCGCTTGCGGCGGGTGAGCGCCACAACGGCGGCGCCGACGATGAACAGCGCGGCCCCGGCCATGACGCCGATACGGCGTCCGGTGAACCCCGGCGGCAGCACCCCGACGCCCGCCGCGAACACCCCGGCCCACCACAGCGGCGCGGCCCCGGCCCGTACGACCACGGCCACCCGGGCCAGGCCCTGCCCGCCTCGTACCCCTCGTCCCGCACGCGCCATGTCCGCAGCCTCCTCGCCGGTGTCGGTCCAGTCCGTATGGCGGGACGCTAACCAGCGAACGTGAGACGAGCCTTAAAGGAACAGCCCGAAAACGAGGATCCTCCTGTAAGAGGATTCACAGACGGGCCGTCACTCCACGAACAGCCCCCGCGCCGCCGCCCGGGTGTCGAACTCCTCCAGGCGGGCCTGCGCGTCCGGCAGGTCGTCGCACATCGCCTCCAGGAGCACCCGGCCGAGCAGCATCGGCGCGCACGCGGTGTCGAAGGCGAGCCCGGTGCCGACGGCGGCTGGCAGCAGCAGGTCGGAGACCTTGGCGACGGGCGCGAAGGCGGAGTCGGCGACGGTCACGACGGTCAGCCCGGCCTCCTTGGCATAGCCCAGGGTGTCCACGACCTCGCGCGGATGCCGGGGCAGCGCGAAGCACAGCAGCGCCGAGGCACCGGCGAGGACGGCCGCGTCGATGCGGTCGTGGATCATCGTGCCGCCCTCGTTGAGGAGCCGTACATCCGGATGCACCTTGGCGGCGAAGTAGGCGAAGCCGTACGCCTGCGAGGCGGCGGCGCGCAGTCCGAGGACCGGGAGCGGCCGGGAGGCGGCCAACAGCCGGCCCGCCTGCTGCACCGGACGCGGGTCGGCGAGCACCTCGGCGAGGTGCCGGAGGTTCTCGATCTCGGCCTCGACGGCCTGCTGGTACTCGTTGTACGACCCGGACCCGGCCGCCTGCTCGGGCGGCACGACCTCGCGCAGGTGCTTGCGCAGCGCCGGGTAGCCGTCGAAGCCGAGGGCGACCGCGAAGCGGGTGACGGAGGGCTGGCTGACCCCGGCCAGTTCGGCCAGCTCCACGCTGGACAGGAAGGGCACGTCGGCGGCGCGCCGCACCATGCTGTGCGCGATGCGCCGCTGGGTCGGCGTGAGCCGGTGCCCCTCGAAGAGCGCCTGCAAGCGAGTCGCAGGGCTGTCGGTCACGTTCATGACGTGCTCCCCCTCCAGATGTCCGTGAACCGGTCGAGCAGCCCGGCCGCCGCGGTGACGTCGCCCGTGAGCGGCCGGTCGGCCGGGTCCGCCTCCAGCGCCGCCTCGGCGAGCTCCAGCGCCCGCCCCGCCCCCAGCCCGGGGTCGGGACGCAGCTCGCGCTGGCGCAGCGCCCGTACGGCGGCGACGAGTTCGCAGCCGACCACCAGACGGTACGCACGGCAGGCGCGCAGCGTTTGACGGGCGGCGAGCGAGGCGAAACTGGCCTGCTCCTCGACGCCTCGGGAGAGTACAGCGTGCCCGAGGGAGGCGGGCGCGGAGAAGGCGCGCAGGTCGCCGAGGGCGGCGCCGGCGGCGTACTCCAGGATCATCACGCCGGAGGAGGCGGGCTCCTGGTCGGCGAGGAAGGGGCGCAGGCGGGTGAAGGCGGGCTCGTTGAGGGAGGAGAGGCGGGACGTGGACAGGCGCGCGACCTGGGTGACGGCGAGCCGGAAGTGGTCCAGGGCGAGGGCGAGTTGGGCCTGGTAGAAGCCGCCGTGGTGGTAGGCGGCCAGGTCTTCGGGTGAGATGAGGGGGTTCTCGGCGGCCGCGTTGATCTCGACGGCGAGCACCTGCTCCAGGGCGTCGGCCGCGTCATGGGCCGGGCCGTGGATCTGGGGCAGGCAGCGGAAGCCGTACGGGTCCTGGATCCGGCCGAGCGGCGGGGTCGGCCGGTCGGCGGCGCCGATCAGCTCCCGCATCCGGCGGGCGACCTCGACGCTGCCGCGGTGCGGGCGGGCCGCGTGCACGGGCGCAGCGAACGCCTCGTGGGAGCCGTCGACGGCGAGCAGTGACAGGGCCGCCACCACCTGGGTGGCCTCGATCAGCCCGCGCAACTCGTGCAGGGCGAGCGCCGACTGGCCGAGAGTGAGGGCGTTGCTGCTGATCAGGGCGAGGGCGTCGTTGTTGTCGAGGGGCTGCGGCTCGGGCGCCCCGGAGCCCCGCCAGGGGTGCTCCCCGACCAGCGCGAGGCCGACCTGGGCGAGCGCCGCGATGTCCCCGGTGCCGACCGAGCCGAACTCGTTGACGACCGGATAGGCGCCCGCCTCCAGCGCCTCGCAGAGGGCCGTCACGACGGTCGGCCTGAGGCCCGCGCCGCCGGCCAGCAGCTGGTTGGCCCGCACCGCGAGCATCGCGCGGACCTGCCGGGCGGGCAGTTCGTCACCGATCGCCCCGGCATGGCTGCGCAGCAGCCGCAGTCCGTGTCCGGCGGCGGCCTCGGTGGGCACGTCCTCGTTCCGGTTGGCGCCGACGCCGGTGGATCGGCCGTAGACGCGGCCGGTCGCGGCGATCTGCCGGGCCGCGTTCCAGGACTCCTCCGCACGGCGCATCGCCTCGGTGCCCGGGACCGGGCGGGCGCTGCCGTCGGCGAGACGTACGACGTCCTCGACACCCATGCCGATGCCGTCGAGGACCACCAGGCCGGAATGCGCTATTCCGGGAGCGTCCACAATACGAGACGACATTACGCCCAAACTCCCCTCGATCCGGACACCCGATCTTGCGTTGCGGTCATCCGTTACCTCGGATTAACGCGAGACCGTTGACAACCTATTCACCTACCGAGAACTCTGCATGACGTTATACAGCCGGGCAAGGGACATCTCATGATCCAGTTCGATGCGGTCCACAAGCGCTTCCCCAACGGCACGACAGCAGTCCACGATCTCTCCCTGGAGATGCCGGAGGGCGGGGTCACCGTCCTGGTCGGCTCCTCCGGATGCGGCAAGACCACCACCCTGCGGATGATCAACCGGATGGTCGAGCCGACCTCCGGCACGATCAAGGTGAACGGCAAGGACGTCACCGAGCAGGACGCCGCGGAGCTGCGCCGGTCCATCGGGTACGTCATCCAGCAGGCCGGCCTCTTCCCGCACCGCACGGTGCTGGACAACGTCGCCACCGTCCCGCTGCTGCTCGGCTGGAACCGGAAGAAGGCCCGCGCCCGCGCCGCCGAACTCCTGGAGACCGTCGGCCTCGCCGCCGACTCCGGCAAGCGCTACCCGCACCAGCTCTCCGGCGGCCAGCAGCAGCGCGTCGGCGTGGCCCGCGCGCTGGCCGCCGACCCGCCGGTGCTGCTGATGGACGAGCCGTTCGGCGCCGTCGACCCGGTGGTCCGCACCCAGCTCCAGGACGAACTGCTCCGGCTCCAGAAGGAGTTGAACAAGACCATCGTCTTCGTCACCCACGACGTCGACGAGGCCGTACGGCTCGGCGACCGGATCGCGATCTTCCGCACCGGCGGCCATCTGGTCCAGTGCGCCCCGCCCGAGGAACTTCTGGCCCGTCCGGCCGACGACTTCGTGGCCGACTTCCTCGGCGCCGAGCGCGGCCTGAAGCTGCTCTCCCTGAAGACCCTCGCCGACGTCCCGCAGGGCCCGGCACCCAAGGACGGCACCTGGACCCTCGTCCTGGACCCGGCGGGCAAGCCCCTGCACTGGACCGCGAAGGACGCCGAACTCCCCGTACGGCCGCTGACGGACGACGACTCCCTGCTCTCCGCGCTCAACGAGTCGATCGCCTCCCCGACCGGGCTCGTCGCCCGCGTCGACGCGGAAGGCAGGCTCACCGGCGTCTCCTCCCGCGACGACATCCACGTGCACGCCGGTCAGGCGCACAGCGCGGCCCGGGTGGTGGCGGCATGACCGTCGACTGGTCGTGGATCGGCGACCACACCGACGACCTCACCAGCCTCACCCTCTCCCACCTCCAGGCCGCGATGACCGCCGTCTTCTTCGGCCTGGTGATCTCGCTGCCGCTCGCGGTGGTCGCCCACCGGGTCCGCCCGCTGCGCGGCTTCCTGCTCGGCCTCTCCAACGTGCTCTTCACGATCCCCTCGATCGCGATCTTCGTACTGCTGCTCCCGGTCAGCGGCCTGACCCGGACCACGACCGTCATCGGCCTGACCGTCTACACCCTGGTCGTGCTGTTGCGGAACACGGTCGAGGGCCTGGACTCGGTCCCCGCGAAGACCAAGGAGGCGGCGAAGGCGATGGGCACCCGCCCGCTGCGCACCCTCCTCACCGTCGAGCTCCCGCTGGCCCTCCCCGTGATCATGGCGGGCGTCCGGATCGCCACGGTCATGTCCATCTCTCTGGTGAGCGTCGCCACCTACATCGGCGACGGCGGCCTCGGCCAGCTCTTCACCGACGGCTTCCAGCGCGACTTCCCGACCCCGGTGATCGTGGGCGTGGTCCTCACGATCCTGCTCGCGGTGGTCGCGGACGCGCTGCTGGTGGCCCTCCAGTACGTACTGACCCCGTGGCGGCGGAGGCGAGCCTGACATGTTCGAACTCTTCAAGAACCTCGGCACCTGGCTGACCAGCGGCTCCCAGTGGGCCGGGCAGGACGGCATCGCCCACCGGCTCGCCGAGCACCTCCAGTACTCGCTCCTCGCGACCCTCATCGCGGCCGCGATCGGCCTCCCGCTCGGCCTGCTGATCGGCCACACCGGCAAGGGCGCGTTCCTCGCCATCAACCTGGCGTCCTTCGGCCGCGCCCTCCCGACCGTCGGCCTGGTGGTACTGGTCTTCCTCGCGGGCGGCCTGTCCATGCTGCCGGTGTACGTGGCGCTGGTCGCCCTCGCCGTCCCCGCGATCGTCACCAACACCTACGCCGGCATGACCGCCGTCGACCCGGACGTGAAGGACGCGGCCCGCGGCCAGGGCATGCGCGGCCACCAGGTCCTCTTCCAGGTCGAGCTGCCGCTCGCCCTCCCCCTGATCATGACGGGCCTGCGCCTCGCGCTCATCCAGGTGGTGGCCACCGCGACCATCGCCGCGTACGTCTCCTTCGGCGGCCTCGGCCGCTACGTCTTCGACGGACTCGCCCAGCGCGACCTCGTCCAGGTACTCGGCGGCGCGGTGCTGGTCGCGCTCGTCGCCGTCGTCCTCGACCTGCTCCTGAGCACCCTCCAGCGCTTCCTCTTCCGCCACCGCACTGCCTAGGGAACTCGCATGAACCGTCGTACCCTCCTCGGTGGCCTGCTCGCCGCCGGCTCCGTCCCCGCCCTCGCCGCCTGCTCCAGCGGTATCACCTCCCTGAACGAGAGCAGCGGCTCGACCGCCGGCGGCGGCTCCAGCAAGGGCGGCATCACCATCGGCACCGCCAACTTCACCGAGAACCAGGTGCTCGGCTACCTCTACGCGGCCGTACTGGAGAAGGCCGGCGTGAAGGTGAAGGTCCGCCCGAACCTCGGCACCCGGGAGATCGTGATCCCGGCGCTCAAGGCCGGCGACATCGACCTGCTGCCCGAGTACCAGGGCGCCCTGCTCAACTACCTCGCCCCGAAGGACGCCTCCGCCGAGCCGGGCACCATGCAGAACGCGCTCACCCTCGCGCTGCCCGCCGGCCTCCAGGTGCTGCCGTACGGGCAGGCCGCCGACTCCGACTGCTTCGTCGTCACCCGGGCCACCGCCCAGAAGTACGGCCTGACCTCCCTCGCCGACCTGGCCAGGCAGAACGGCAAGTTGGTCATCGGGGCCGCGCCCGAGGTGAAGAAGCGCCGGGTGGGCGCGGTCGGGCTGCAGGAGGTGTACGGCGTCGAGTTCAAGGAGTTCAAGTCACTGGACTCGGACGGGCCGCTGGTCAAGGGCGCGCTGAAGAAGGGCGACGTGGACGTGGCGAACCTGTTCACCACCGACACCGACATCGCCACCAACGGCTGGGTGGTGCTGGCCGACCCGAAGAACCTGATCCCCAGCCAGCACATCGTCCCGCTGATCGCCGACCGCAAGGCCGACGACACGGTCCGCAAGGCCCTCGCCCGACTCGGCAACGTCCTCACCACCGAGCAGCTCACCCAGCTCAACAGCCAGGTCGACAACGACAAGAAGGACCCGGAGGACGTGGCGGCCGCCTACGCGAAGCAGCACGGGCTGGCCTGACCGCCCGTTACTGATCACCGGCCACCGCCCACCGGCTCGGTATCGCGCGGGCGATGATCCGGCCAAGAGCCATTAAACCGATACCGAACGTAACGTTTCCGCCGCGTACAGTGATGAGCACTATCAGCGCCAGCACCTGAGGAAGCGTCATGGCCTCGAACCCCAGGGCCCTTCCGACGGCCACCGCCGTCGGCGCACCCGCCGTCGCCCTCGCACCGGCGGCCGTCGTCCCCGCCTCGGCGAGCGCGGCCCTCGACGAGCTGCTCCAGGGCAACCGGCGGTACGCCACCGGCCGCACCCGCCGGAGCCGGGCCGCCGCACCGCACCCGTGCGCGGTGGTGCTCGGCTGCGTGGACTCCGGCGCCGCCCCGGAACTGGTCTTCGACCAGGGCCTCGGCGACCTGCTGACCATGAGGACGGCCGGGCAGGTGCTGGACGAGGCGGTGCTCGGTTCCCTCCAGTACGGCGTGCAGGAACTGCGCGTCCCGCTGGTCGTGGTCCTCGGTCACGAGGGCTGCGAGGCCGTCGCCGCCACCCTCGCCCGGCTGCGCACCGGCGCGCCCGTCCCCGGTCACCTGGAACTCCTCGTCGACGAGATCGCACCGGCCGCCCGCCGCACCAGGGCGCTGCCCGGCGACTGGGCCGAGCACACCATGCGGGCCCAGACGGTGTGGGCGCGGGACGCGATCCGGGCGGACTCCGGGTTCGCGGGGGCGTCGGTGGTGGCGGCCCGGTTCGACGCCGGCAGCGGGCTGGTGTCACTGCTGCCCTGAGGGCGGTCCCCCCGCCGGATCCGGGGGATTTCCCCAGTGCGACGGGCTCTTCCGGCCCCTACGGTGGACGCCATGACGGACGTTCACGACACCGACCTGAAGAAGGACCTCGCCGCCACCCTGCACGCCCGCAGGGACCTGGGGCCCGAGTACGAGTCGGAGCTGGTCGACTCCTTCCTGGAGAAGATCGACCAGCGCATCGACTCCGCGGTGGAGCGCCGGCTGCGCCGGGGCCTGGCCGAGCAGCAGATGCAGGCGGCCCGCGGGGCCCGCAGGCCGAAGGGCACCGACTCCTGGGGCGAGCGCTTCGGCTTCGGGATCGTCTCGCTGGTGCTGGCGATCCCGCTCTCCGCGATCAGCGGCGCGTTCGGCGGCATGACGGGCGTGATCGTCACCTGGATCGGCATCGTCGGCGTCAACGCGACCCAGGCCGTCCGCATCAACCCCGGCCTGTTCCACCGGGGCGACCGCGACCACGAGGACTGACCCGGGGCCCGAGCCGGGGCCGGGCCGACCGCCTCACACCTGCCGGGTCGGCTGGACGACGACCTGCCGCAGGTTGACGTGTCGGGGGCGGCTCGCCACGTAGCCGACCAGGTCGGCGAGGTCCTCGGCGGCCAGCGCGCCCATCCCGTCGAACATGCCCGCGACCTGCTCGCGCAGCTCCTCGCCGTCGATGTGCGTGCCGAGTTCGGTGTCCGTCAGACCCGGCTCGACGTTGGTGACCCGCACGTCCCGCGGCCCGAACTCGGCGCGCAGGGACTGCGAGAGGAAGGTGACGGCGGCCTTGGTGGCGCCGTACACCGCGAAGGTGGGGAAGACGACGTGCGCGCCGATGGACGACACGTTGACGAGGTCGGCGGTACGGCCCTCGGCCGCGGCCTCCACCAGGTCCCCGGTGAAGGCCCGCAGCACCCGCAGCACACCGGTGACGTTGGTGTCGAGCATGCGCTGCCACTCGTCGATCCGGCCGTCGTCGACGGGGTTGGGCAGCATGACGCCGGCGTTGTTGACGACGAGGTCGACGCTCCCGTAGGCCGCGTGCACGGCGTCGGCCGCCGCCTGCACGGAGGCGTCGTCGGTGACGTCGGCGACGACGGCGAGGGCCTCCCCGCCGTTCGCCCGGATCTTCGCCACGACCGTCTCCAGCCGGTCCGCGCGCCGGGCGAGCAGCGCCACCCGGGCGCCCGACTCGGCGAGCCGCAGGGCGACGGCCGCCCCGATCCCGCTGGCGGCGCCGGTGACGACGGCGGTACGGCCGGACAGGTTGTCGTACGACATGAGGTACTCCCTGGTGAAGTGCCGCCGGGACTGCCCCGGTGGCGTGTCTCCACACTCGCCGGGGCCGGGCGGCCTACCCAGGGCTGAGCTTTTCCTGGGTCTGGCAGAACCAGGTTGGAAGGACGCGACTCCCCTACGATCGAACCCATGGACGGGGAACTCGGAGACTTCCTGCGCTCGCGTCGCGCCCGCATCCAGCCCGAGGAGGTGGGGCTGCCCTCGCACGGGCGGCGCCGCGTACCGGGCCTGCGCCGCGAGGAGGTGGCGCAGCTGGCGGGCGTGAGCGTCGACTACTACATCCGCCTCGAACAGGGCCGTGGCCCTGGGGGCCCCTCCCGGACGAAGTCTGGGGGAGTTTCGGACGCGGTGCTCGACGCGATCGCCCGCGTGCTGCGCCTGGACGAGACCGAGCACGCCTATCTGCTGACGGTGGCCCGCCCGCAGAAGAAGGGCACCAGGCGCCCGGCCGGCCCCCGCGTCCGCCCCGGCGTACAACTGCTGCTGGACGGCATGGAGCGGACACCCGCCTTCGTGCTGGGCCGCCGGATGGACGTCCTGGCCTGGAACGCGCTCGGCGACGCGGTGAACGGGTTCAGCGCCCTGGCCCCGGCCGAGCGGAACATCCCGCGCCAGGTCTTCCTCGACCCGGCGGCCGCGGGCTTCTACCCGGACTGGGCCGCCGTCGCCGCCCAGACCGTCGCCAACCTGCGCATCGACGCGGGTCACCACCCCGACGACCCTCGCATGGCCGCGCTGGTCGGCGAACTCTCGCTGAAGAGCGCGGACTTCCGCCGGCTGTGGGCGGACCACGAGGTCAAGGAGTGCGCGTACGGCACGAAGCGCATCCAGCATCCGGTGGCGGGCCTGCTGACCCTCCCCTACGAGACCCTCACGGTCCCGACCGACCCGGACCAGACCATCGTGGCGTACACCCCGGAGCCGGGTTCGGAGACAGCGGAACGACTGGCGCTGCTGGGGAGCTGGGCGACGACCGGCTGAGGCCGGGAAAAGTAATGCGCGGGGACCGCCGCACCCCCGTTACCGGGGGGCGGGACGACGGCGGTCCCCGCGAGGGACGGCAGCCGGGTCAGGGCCGGGCTTGCGCGTCCAGGCGTCCATGGAGGTCCGGGAGCCGCTCCGGAGGTCCTTGGACGTTCGGTGTCGGCCGAGGCGGGGAGCCGCTCCCGCCCTGCCGACACCCACTAATCTGCCGGACCCGTGTTAAGCGGGTGCTGCGCGCACGTGACACGCTCGTACCACTTCCGCGAAGTCCACCACTCGGATAGGAAACGGCAAGTTCCCCCGTGTCACGGGCTGTTCACCGGAGGTTCGCTAGTGCTTGCCGCCCTTGGCGAGAAAGGCCAGCAGGTCCTGCCGGCTGATCACACCGGTGGGCTTGCCCTCGACGAGGACGATCGCGGCGTCGGCCGCGCCCAGCACCGTCATCAGGTCCGCGACCGGCTCGCCGGAGCCGACTTGGGGCAGCGGGGCGCACATGTGCTTCTCCAGCGGGTCCTCCAGGGAGGCGCGCTTGCTGAACAGGGCGTCGAGCAGCTCGCGTTCGACGACCGAGCCGACGACCTCGGCGGCCATCACGTCCGGGTGGCCGGCGCCCGGCTTGACGACGGGCATCTGCGAGACGCCGTACTCGCGCAGCACCTCGATGGCCTGCCCGACCGTCTCGTCCGGGTGCATGTGGACGAGGGAGGGGATGGAGCCGCCGGCCTTGTCGCTGAGCACGTCGCCGACGCGGGCGCTCGGGCCCTCGTCCTCCAGGAAGCCGTAGTCGGCCATCCACTCGTCGTTGAAGATCTTGCTCAGGTAGCCACGGCCGCTGTCCGGCAGCAGCACGACCACGACGTCGTCCGGGCCGAGCCGCTCGGCCACCCGCAGCGCGGCCACGACGGCCATGCCGCAGGAGCCGCCCACGAGCAGGCCCTCCTCCTTGGCGAGGCGCCGGGTCATCTGGAAGGAGTCCTTGTCCGACACGGCGACGATCTCGTCGGCGACGGTCCGGTCGTAGGCGGTCGGCCAGAAGTCCTCGCCGACACCCTCGACGAGGTACGGCCGTCCGGACCCGCCGGAGTACACGGAGCCCTCCGGGTCGGCGCCGACGACCTGCACCCGGCCGTCACTGGCGTCCTTCAGGTAGCGCCCGGTACCGGAGATGGTGCCGCCGGTCCCGACCCCCGCCACGAAATGGGTGATCTTCCCCGCCGTCTGCTCCCACAGCTCGGGGCCGGTCGAGTGATAGTGCGAAAGGGGGTTGTTCGGGTTGGAGTACTGGTCCGGCTTCCACGCGCCGGGCGTCTCGCGGACCAGTCGGTCGGAGACGTTGTAGTACGAGTCCGGGTGCTCCGGGTCGACGGCGGTCGGGCAGACGACGACCTCGGCGCCGTACGCCCGCAGCACGTTGATCTTGTCGGTGCTCACCTTGTCGGGGCACACGAAGATGCACTTGTACCCCTTCTGCTGGGCCACGATCGCCAGCCCCACCCCGGTGTTCCCGCTGGTCGGCTCAACGATCGTCCCGCCCGGCTGAAGCTCCCCGCTCTTCTCCGCGGCCTCGATCATCCGCAGCGCGATGCGGTCCTTCACGGAACCGCCCGGGTTGAAGTACTCGACCTTGGCGAGCACGGTGGCCTGGATGCCCTGGGTGACGCTGTTGAGTCTCACCAGCGGGGTGTTGCCGACGAGGCTGATCATCGAGTCGTGGAATCGCACCGTTGTCTCCGGTTGCTTGCAAAAGGTGTGGTCCTAGTGGTGTGGCCAGCCTAAGGCCCCGCTCCGGAGGTTCACTCCCCGTTGAGATTGACGCACGGGCTGTACGGGGCAAGGAGTGGATGAGCGGCAACGAGGAGGTGGCGGCGACGCATGACGAACATGTCGAGGGCGCGGGTGGCCCGGCGGATCGCGGCCGGGGCGGCGTACGGCGGCGGCGGGGTCGGGCTGGTCGGCGCGGCCGCGGTGGGCCTGGTGCTGGCCGAGGTGCGGATGGCCAGGACGGCGGTGCACAACGGCAACAGCGGCGGCCGGGTGCCGACGGCGGACGGCCGCTACGGGTGGGGGTCCCCCCGCTCGGGCGAAGCCGAGAGTGGGGGAGGATACGACGCCTCCGGTGAGCCGCCCATCCGCCTGACCATGCTGGGCGACTCCACGGCCGCCGGGCAGGGCGTGCACCGGGCCGCCCAGACGCCGGGCGCGCTGCTGGCGTCGGGCCTCGCCGCGGTCGCGGAACGCCCGGTGGAGCTCAGCAACGTGGCCCTTCCCGGTGCCCAGTCCGACGACCTGGACCGCCAGGTCGCCCTGGTGCTGGGCACGGCCTCGCCCGTCCCCGACGTCTGCGTGATCATGATCGGCGCCAACGACGTCACCCGCCGCATGCCGCCGACCCGCTCGGTCCGCCACCTCTCGGCGGCCGTCCGCCGCCTGCGCACGGCGGGGGCCGAGGTCGTGGTCGGCACCTGCCCCGACCTGGGCACGATCGAGCCGGTACGGCAGCCGCTGCGCTGGCTGGCCCGGCGGGCCTCCCGGCAGCTGGCGGCGGCCCAGACGATCGGGACGGTGGAGCAGGGCGGCCGCACGGTGTCGCTGGGCGACCTGCTCGGCCCCGAGTTCGCGGCCAACCCCCGCGAGCTGTTCGGCCCCGACAACTTCCACCCCTCGGCGGAGGGCTACGCCACGGCGGCGATGGCGGTGCTGCCGACGGTCTGCGCGGCCCTCGGCCTGTGGCCGGCGGAGGAGGAGCGCCCCGACGTCAGCCGCCGCGAGGGCTTCCTGCCGGTCGCCCGGGCCGCGGCGGAGGCGGCAGCCGAGGCCGGCACGGAGGTCACGGCGGCGATGCCGACGGGGCCGCGCGGACCGTGGGCCCTGCTGAAACGGCGCCGGCGCCACCAGGTCGACGAGCCGCCCACCCTCCCAACCGACTCGGCTTCCGAGGAGGCGAGGTCGAGGGCGGGTACGACCGAGTAGGAAGACGTGCGCTGGGGCCGGGGGGCGGGGACGCTTACCGGCGCTTGCAGGGTGCCGCTGCGCCCACCCGTGCCGCCTGGGGGCACCTCCCAGGCCCTTAAGGCACTGGGGGAGGCACGCCTGCCCGCAGCTGTGTCTTTTGTCTTTCAGGGGCGCGGGGAACTGCGCGACCAGCCCCCACGCACCCGCACCGGACCACGCACTCCCACCCCAACCAAGCAAGCGCTTAGAAAGTGCGGCCAGTGTCACACCCCGACACCGGTGACCGATGACATACGTACAGGTAACTTCCGAAGCGGCCCTGCCAACCCCCGTACGCCCACCCGTCGCCCGGCCGCCACCCCTCAACGAGGCGCTGCGCGCCGCCCCTTCTTCATTGGAGCCGTGAGATGCCCGAAGCCGTCATCGTCTCGACCGCCCGTTCCCCGATCGGCCGCGCCGTCAAGGGCTCCCTGAAGGACCTGCGCCCCGACGACCTCACCGCGACGATCATCCAGGCCGCCCTCGCCAAGGTCCCCGAGCTGGACCCGAGGGACATCGACGACCTGATGCTCGGCTGCGGCCTCCCCGGCGGCGAGCAGGGCTACAACCTCGGCCGGATCGTCGCCGTACAGATGGGCATGGACTACCTGCCCGGCACCACGATCACCCGGTACTGTTCCTCGTCCCTGCAGACCAGCCGCATGGCCCTGCACGCCATCAAGGCCGGCGAGGGCGACGTCTTCATCTCGGCCGGTGTCGAGATGGTCTCCCGCTACGCCAAGGGCAGCTCCGACGGCCTCCCGGACACCACGAACCCGATCTTCGCCGAGGCCCAGGCCCGCACCGCCGCCACCGCCGCGTCGACCGGCTCCACCTGGCACGACCCGCGCGAGGACGACCTGCTCCCCGACCCGTACATCGCGATGGGCCAGACCGCCGAGAACCTGGCCCGCATCAAGGGCGTCACCCGCCAGGACATGGACGAGTTCGGCGTCCGCTCCCAGAACCTCGCCGAGGAAGCCATCAAGAACGGCTTCTGGGAGCGGGAGATCACCCCGGTGACGCTGCCCGACGGCACGGTCGTCAGCAAGGACGACGGTCCGCGCGCCGGCGTCACCCTGGAGGGCGTCGCCGGCCTGAAGCCGGTCTTCCGCCCCGACGGCCTGGTCACCGCCGGCAACTGCTGCCCGCTGAACGACGGCGCCGCCGCGGTCGTCATCATGAGCGACACCAAGGCCCGCGAGCTGGGCCTGACCCCGCTCGCCCGCATCGTGTCCACCGGTGTCACCGGCCTCTCCCCCGAGATCATGGGCCTCGGCCCGGTGGAGGCGAGCAAGCAGGCCCTGAGCCGCGCCGGTCTCACCATCGACGACATCGACCTGGTCGAGATCAACGAGGCGTTCGCCGCCCAGGTGATCCCCTCCTACCGCGACCTGAACATCCCGCTGGAGAAGCTGAACGTGAACGGCGGCGCCATCGCCGTCGGCCACCCCTTCGGCATGACCGGCGCCCGCATCACCGGCACGCTCATCAACTCCCTCCAGTTCCACGACAAGCAGTTCGGCCTGGAGACGATGTGCGTCGGCGGCGGCCAGGGCATGGCGATGGTCATCGAGCGCCTCAGCTGAACCCCTGAGTGACCGTCACGGGACCCACCGTGACGACAAGGCCCGGTGTTCGAGAAAACCCCGAACACCGGGCCGATTTGTGATCCAATCTCCCCCAGGATGTGACCTATCTCCCTCTGGGGAGATATCGCCGCAGGTCAGCGCCGTTGTCCCGGTAAACCCCAGGGCCAAAGTCCTGTCCGCTTCGTGACGTTACGCACTGACAGCTTGATAGTCCACCCTTCAAGCTGATGTAGGAAGTCGGGGGTCGACTTTGAACCGGGAGTACGTCAGTGAGCGCCATGCCGATCGCCTTGCTGCTCACCACGGCCGCCACGGGCGCCGTGGGCGTCGCTGTCCTGCGCACCGTACTGAAGCTGCGCCGTCAGGTCGCCGAGCTGCACACCCAACTCGCCCAGAACCAGGCCGCGACCTTGCGCGCCCTCATGCCGGCGGCTCGCAGCCATGCCGACGCCGAGGAGATACGCGCCGCCGTGGCGGAGGCGCTGGCCGAGGAGCGGGAGCGGGAACTGGCGGAGGCACGTGCCTTCTGGGCCGCACAGGAGGCGCGTGACGCCTCCGACGCGCCGTCGCTGCTGGGCCTCGCGGACGGGGAGCCGTTCCTGCCCCGGCAGACGGACTTCGTGGGCCTGGAACCGGTCGCCGAGCCGACGGCGGAGACCGACGAGTTCGCCGGGGACTCCCCGGAACTGGCGGCGGCCCGCCGCCGCCACCCGTCCCACCCGGACTTCGTACCGGTGCAGTCGCCGGTGGTGAACGACCACGAGCGTACGGTCGCGACGCTGGAGCAGCTGGCCGAGTCCCAGGTCGAACTCTCCGACGTCCGCCCGGGCCCGCTGGGCACGCTGGACGTCTATGTCTTCGCCGACGGCACGACCCTGTGCATGACACCCGGGCACCGGGAGACGGCGGAGCGCTTGGCTGCCGCCCTGGGCGCCGGTGAGACGCCGTATCTGCTGGGCGGTTCGGGGATCTCGGGCGCGTACACGCTGACGTTCGCGTGCGGGGAAGAGAACGTCTACATCCTGGCGGACCGGGTCATAGCGTCGCTCTGAGGTGCTTCGTCGGGTGCGGGTGCGCGGGGGTTGTTCGCGCAGTTCCCCGCGCCCCTAAAAGCAAAAGAAGGGGCGCTGCAGTGCGCCCCTTCAGGGGCGCGGGGAACTGCGCGACCAGCCACGACGGCGCCGCAGCCGACAACGCACGGCCTCACACCCCCGCCCTCTTCTGCGCCTCCTCCACCAGCCGCACCGCATCCCCCACCTCGGCGTCGTTCGTCAGCACCACCGCCAAGTCGTTCCCGGCCACCGTGATTTGGTCGGCCACCGCGAACATCCCCGCGTCCGGCATCTCCCGGCTCTCCGCGCCCGGCTCCTCGACGGCCTGCGCCCACCGGGCCAACTCCCTCGCCAGTCCCAGCGCCTCGGCGGCGGCGCCCCGCTGCAGCCGGCTCTGCGGTGCCGCCCTCAGTTTGTCGGCGAAGTGTTCCACGGCACGGGTCAGAGGCGTCGTATCAACCACGCCGTGAGCGTAACGCGTGCCACGGGCTGTCCTGTCACGACTGTTGCCAACACGCCAACACTCAGGCACGGTGACGTGAAGGACCGGCTACAACCCCCTTTGCGCACCGGAGGCGCCGATGTCCCAAGTCTTCTCCGAGGAGACCCATCGCAACATGCTCGCCCGCATCCCCCACTGCACCGGTCGTGAAGTGTCCGACTGGCTGCGTACCGTCGACGAAGGCCCGGCCCTCTTCCGTTTCGAGGAAAAGGTCAGCTGGCTCCGCCACGAGCACAACCTCGCGTACGGCCACGCGAAGGCGTTGATCCATGAGTACGACCTGAGGAGGGCCGCGCGCAAACTTCTCTAGGCGCGCACGCACACAGACGGCGAAGGGCCCCGGGGCGGTGCCCCGGGGCCCTTCTCACTTCTCCTGGCGCGGCTAGTCGTTACTGCTGAAGATCGCCACCAGGCGCAGCATCTCGACGTAGATCCACACCAGCGTCATGGTGAGGCCGAACGCGGCCAGCCAGGCCTCGTTCTTCGGGGCGCCGTAGGCGATGCCGTCCTCGATCTGCTTGAAGTCGAGGGTCAGGAAGAACGCGCCGAGCAGGATCGCGATGATGCCGACGATCGCACCGAGCGGGCCGAAGCTGCGCAGTCCGCCGTTCTCGGCGACGCCGAACGCGACCAGCAGCAGGTTGACCGCCATGACCAGCACGAAGGCGATGGCGATGGCCATGCCGATACGGGCGTAGCGGGCGGTGACGCGGATCCAGCCGGCCTTGTAGACCAGCAGCGTCGCGGCCGAGACCGCCAGGGTGCCGAGCACCGCCTGGAACGGGGCGCCGCTCCACTGGCTGTTGTACATCTCGCTGATGACGCCGAGGAAGACGCCCTCGAAGGCGGCGTAACCCAGGATCAGCGCGGGCACCGGGGTGCGCTTGAAGCTCTGGATCATGGCCAGGACGAACGCGATGATCGCGGAGCCGACGGCCAGTCCGTAGCTGGTGGACGAGATCGGCAGCAGGGCCCAGGCGAGGACCGCGCCGACGACGACCGTGCCGAGCGTCATGCCCGAGCGCATGACGACGTCGTCCATCGTCATCCGGCCGGTGGTGGCCGGGGCCTGCGGCGGGGCACCCTGCTGGAGGTCCTGCTGGGCGTACGGGTTGTTCGCGTAGGGGTTCTGCGCGTACGGGTTGCCGCCCTGGGCGTACGGGTTGCCCTGTGCGTACCCGGCCTGCGGCGCGGTGTTGAAGCCCGCGTAGCCGTTGTCGCGGCTGAACCCCCGTCGCGAGAAGACCGGGTTGCTGCTCCTCATTTCACTCCTCCATGGCCACTCTGCGTGGCCTTGGCGTCAAGAGTAATGGATTGGCAAAAGACTGACCCTACTACCTGCGGAGGATCTTTCCCTCACCGTGCTGCGCAACACGCTACGCGGAGCCCTGATTCCCGGCCACGGAGGGCTTCATTCCATGACGAAGCCGGAACATGACCGGAATCGGCCGGAGATCCGTCAGGCGTCCAGGGGGAAGCCGGTGTAGGCCTCCGCGAGGTCGGTCTCGGCGGCCCGGGAGGAGGCGATCCGGCCGAGCCGGGCCAGCTGGAGCCGGGCGTCGAAGGGGGTGTCGCCGGGGCCGGGGTGGAGCATGCTCGTCATGTCGTACGAGAACCGCTCGGCCTGCCAGATGCGGCGCAGGCAGGTCGCCGAGTAGGCGTCGAGCAGCTCCGGCGAGCCCGTCTCCCGCTCGTGGACCAGGGCGCGGGCGAAGGTGACGACGTCGCCCACCGCCAGGTTCAGCCCCTTGGCGCCGGTCGGCGGCACGATGTGGGCGGCGTCCCCGGCGAGGAAGAGCCGGCCGTGCCGCATGGGCTCGTGGACGTACGACCGCATGGGTGTGACCGACTTCTGGGTGATCGGGCCGCGTTCCAGACGCCAGTCGTCGTCGGTCTCGAAGCGCCGCTCCAGCTCGTCCCAGATCGCCTCGTCGGTCCACTCCTCGGCGTCGGCGTCGGCCGGGACCTGGAGGTAGAGGCGGGAGACGGACGGGGAGCGCATGGAGAGGAGGGCGAAGCCCCGGTCGTGGCGGGCGTAGACCAGTTCGTCGTGGGAGGGGGCGACGTCGGCGAGGATGCCCAGCCAGGCGTAGGGGTAGGTCCGCTCGAAGACCCGGGAGAGGGACTCGGGGAACGCGGTGCGGGCGACGCCCCAGAAGCCGTCGCAGCCGATGACGTACGCGCACTCCAGGACGTCCTCGCGGCCCTCGTGCCGGAACCGGATCCGCGGCCGGTCGCTCTCGGCGCCCTCCACGGCCAGCGCCTCCGCCTCGAAGAGCAGCGGGCCGCCCTCCTTGAGCTGGAGGGCGATGAGGTCCTTGCAGACCTCGGTCTGGGCGTAGACCATCACGGACCGGCCGCCGGTGAGGCCGGGGAAGTCGACGCGGTGGCGCTGTTTCGCGAACCGCAGCTCGATGCCGTCGTGGCGCAGGCCCTCGCGGTCCATGCGCTCCCCGGCGCCGGCCGCGCGCAGCACGTCCACGGTGCCCTGCTCCAGGATCCCGGCGCGCTGGCGGTGCTCGACATAGGAGCGGTCGCGGCTCTCCAGGACGACCGAGTCGATGCCCGCGTTGTGCAGCAGCCGCGCGAGGAGGAGCCCGGCGGGTCCGGCTCCGATGATGCCGACGGTGGTGCGCATCGGTCGTTCCCTTCTACGTTCACCTGCGTTCGCCTGGTGAAATTTACTTCACCATCTTTCTCCGAGTCTCCGCTCGGTCATACCCCATGTCAATGGAGACACCCGATGTCGACGCGGCGCACGCGGCCGGCCGCCGGGCCCGCGCGGGGGGGGGCGGGGGGCGGCCGGCGGGGGGCGGGCGCGGCGGCGGGCGGG
>NZ_JBEOYD010000041.1:0-91405 GCF_040296885.1 Streptomyces sp. NPDC001980
AGGGGTAGGTGTCGAGGCTGATGTCGGCGCCGGCGGCGAGGGCCTTGTCGAGGAGGCGGCGGGCCCCGGGGCGATGGCCGGTGTGGGCCGGTGGCCGGTCAGGCCTCGTCGTGGCCTTCCGGGGCGAGCAGGATCGCCGTGTTGGTGCGGTGCGCGACGGCGTCGCTGACCCGCGGGTCGAACAGCGCCTCGACGGAGCTCCGGTGGTGGGGGCTCAGGACGATGAGATCGGCGGCGAACTCCTCGGCGGTATCGGCGATGGTGGTCGCGACCTGGGTGGTCAGCCCCCTGACGAGGGTTCCCTCGGCCTTGACGCCCTGCTCGCGCAGGGCCGTCAGCGCCTCGTCGAGGACCGCCTGGGCCTCGGCGTCCTCCTCCAGGGGCACGATCGCGGCGACGGACGCGGCGGAGGCGATGACGTGTACGACGCGGACCTCGGCGTTCGTCAGCTTGGCCAGCTCGCCGGCCAGCCGCACGGCGGAGCGGCGGGCGGGGCTGGGATCGACGGCGACCAGGATGCGCTGGAACACGGACACTCTGTTTCCCCTTCCGGGGGCCTGGAAGGTGTACTCGGTGGTCAGGGACGCCGGATCACGGCGTGACGGGTCGGCGCGTCCGGCGCCGAACGAGTTCTTCCAGCCCCACCCTATGATCATCGCACCGGTCTCCGGCGCGACGGACAGCGGCCCGTGTAACAGCCACTGAACTGCCGTGACCCGGACGGTATCGAACGCGCGGCCGACCGTGCGGACGAACCCGCGGCCCCTCACCGCATGACGTCGACGAGGTGAGGCACGACGCGGGTCAGCCGGGTCACGCCCCACAGGATCAAACCGGCCCCGGCCACCTCGGGCAGCAGCCACCACCCGGTGCGGACCGACTCGTCGAACAGGGCGACGCCCAGCAGCAGACTCACCGCCGCGTCGCCGATCGTCAGCGCGGGCTGGGAGGCGACGAGCGGACCGGCCTGCAGCGCGTTCTCCAGGAGCAGCAGCGCCGCGATCCCGGTGAGCGCGAAGCCGTAGGTCTGCCAGGCGGTGAGGAACGCGGCCAGGCCGTCGTCGGCGAGACGGCCGGTGGCCGACTTCATGAGCGCGGCGGTCAGCGCGTTGCCGATCGCGGCTCCCGTGGCCAGGCCCGCCGCGCGGAACAGCGGCGACGACGAGGACCGCACGAGCAGCACGGTGACGGCGATGGCGCCCAGGGTGAGGGCGAGGACCGGGACCCAGCGCTGCATGGACGCCTGCTGACGGCCGCCGGACGGGGCCGCCGCGGCGAGCAGCAGGGCCAGGCCGGCCACCACCACGGCGATCGTCCGCCATCCCTCCGGGCTCGGCCTGCGATGCATCAGCGGCACGGCGATCAGCAGCGCGAACGGCAGCTCCAGCATGAACAGCGGCTGGACCAGCGCCATGGGCCCGTTGACCAGGGCGAGCGCCTGGAAGACCGCGGCCCCCGCCACGCCGGCAATGCCGATGGCCCAGGCCGGCCGCCGCATGAGCACCAGCAGCAGGCGCAGTCCGCTGCGGCCGGGCGCGGTGGACGCGGCCTTGCGCTGGAAGGCCGTGCCCGCGGCGTTGCTGACGGCACCCAGGACGGCGAAGAGCACGGCGAGCACCATCATGGTTCCAGCATGCCCTCTGCGCCCCGCCCGCTCAGCCCCGGAGCGTCCGCCGCCGGTGCGGAGCGGGCACTACGGCCGGAGCACGATCTTGCCCTGGGCGTGCCCCCGTTCCAGGTCACGGAACGCCTCCCGCACCTGTTCCAGCGGGTAGACGCGGGCGATCGCGACGTCCAGCTCGCCCCGGGCGGCGAGCCGCGCGAGTTCACCGACCACGACCGCGGACGCGGCCGACCCCTCCCCGTAGGTCCGGGCACCGACCCGGGCCGCGGCCGGCCAGTCGCGGATGGTGTCGATCCGTTCGGGCCGCACGCCCAGGTCGACGGCCATGTCCACGTAGCCGTCGCCGAACGTGTCGATGAACGCGTCGACGTCCTTGCCCCCGGCGGCCTTCCGGATCCGGTCGGCCACCCCCTCCCCGTAGACGACCGGGACGACGCCGTGGGCCGTCAGCCAGGCGTGGTTCGCCTCGCTCGCCAGCCCGAGGACGGTGGCGCCGCGCCGCCGCGCGAGCTGTACGGCGAGTGACCCCACGCCGCCGGCCGCCCCGGACACCACGAGGGTCTCCTCCGGCCGGGGGTCCACCGCGAACACGGTCGCGTAGGCGGTGGTGCCGGCCACGTACAGCGATCCGGCCACCTCCCAGGACAGGCCCTCCGGACGGGACACCAGGTTGACGTCCTCGGCCACGACGTACTGCGCGTGGCTCGCCCGGTTGTGGGTGAAGCCGAGGACCTCGTCGCCCACCGCGAAGCCGCGCACCTCGGGGCCGGCCGCCACCACGACGCCGGCCAGGTCGCTGCCCTGCCCGGAGGGGAACGTCGCGGGCCAGCGTCCGTGCCGGGCACCCTCGCGGATCATCACCTCACCGGGCTGGATCCCGGCCGCGCGGACCTCGACCAGCACCTGACCGGGGCCCGGCACCGGCCGCTCGACCTCCTCCACCCGCAGCACATCGATCCCGCCGTACGCGTGGAACCGCACCGCCTTCATCGCATGATCACCGCTCTTCCTCGCTGAGAGAAGCCCTGGCCGACCAGCCGCCGGCCGGCCACACACCGACCACGGCTCCGCGTTCAACGACCCGGCGGCGCAACTCTCTTCCCGCGGCCTGAATTGAGGCCCATCAAGGCCCGGTGATTTCAGGAGAGTTGTTCGGCGAGCGGGTCGCCGGCCAGGAACGCGGCCAGTTCCGTCCGGTCGGGCGCCGTGGCCGGGCCGCGACGGGTCACCGAGAGGGCCGCCGCCGCGTTGGCGCCGCGCGCGGCCGTCAGCGGGTCGAACCCCTGGCCGAGCAGGGCGAGAAACGCCCCGACGTGCGCGTCGCCCGCGCCGTTGCTGTCCACGGCGGTGACCGGGAAACCCGGTACGTGCACGAGCGGTTCACCGGGGGCGACCAGCCAGCAGCCGTCCTTGTCGGCCCGGACGAGCACCCCGGCCCCGGGGGCCAGCCGCTGCCCGAGCGCCGCCGCCGCGGCACGCGGATCCTCGTGCCCGGTCATGATCCGGGCCTCGCGGGCATTGGCGCTGAGCCAGTCGGTGCGGGTCAGAACGGGGGCGAGGACGCTCTCGGTGATGTCGGCGACCAGCGGTCCCGGATCGAGGCAGAGGATGCTGTCGGCAGGCAGCGTGGCGGTGAGGCCGGACAGCAGCGGGCCGTTGCCCGGCAGGGCCAGCCCGTAGCCGGAGAGCTGGACGAGGTCACCGGGACGCAGCCGGGCCCGGACCGCGGCCACGTCGGCCGGTGCCAGCGTGGCCTCGGCTCCGAAGCTGGTCACGAAGGTGCGTTCGCCGCCGGAGTCCACCAGGGCCACCGTGAAGCCGGTGTCGAGGTCCGCACGGGTGGGCAGCAGCGTCCCGATGTCCTCGGCGGCCAGCGCCGCGCGGACCAGATCGCCGTGCGGCCCGGTGCCGTGCAGACCGGCGTAGACGGCCTCCGTGCCCAGCCGGCGGGCCGCCACCAGCGTGTTGAAACCACCGCCGGCGGTCGTACCGGTGCGGGTGCCGACGACGTCGCCGCCGCGTTCGGGCAGCGCGGGAATCTCGATCACCACGTCGGCGATCACGTTCCCGGCGAGCACCAGCCGCCGGTTCATCGGTCGGCTCCCTGGAGGCGGGCGGCGGCCGGTTCACCGCTGTCACCCCGGGCGGGCGTGGCACGCCGGCCGAACAGTGCGTACACCGCCGCGGCGACGGCCATCGAGACCGCCCAGCCGAGGCCGTTGACGCCGAACCAGGTGTCGCTGAGCGGTCCTGCGAACCAGACGTCGTCCGCGCTGGTCGAGGCCTTGGTGAAGAGCAGGCCGGCGACGATGGCGAGCGCCCAGCCGAGGACCGCGGGCAGCCGGAAGCCGCCCGAGTACCAGTAGGCGCTGGACCGGGTGGTGTCCATCAGGGCCCGCGGGTCGTAGGTGCGGCCGCGCAGCGAGTCCACCGCGATCACTCCGATCCAGGCCGAGATGGGTACGGCCAGCAGCGTCAGGAAGGTCGAGAACGGCCCGTAGAAGTCGTCGGCGACCAGCATGAAGTAGACGCCGCCCGCGAACATCAGCACGACGTCGACCGCGACGGCGTACGCGCGCTTCACCCGCAGACCGAGGGTGATCATCGTGAGCCCCGCGGAGTACGTGGAGAGGTGGTTCGACATCAGCAGCCCGCCGAAGGCCGCGACGAGGTACGGGATCGCCATCCAGGAGGGCAGCATCGCGTTGATCGCGGCGACCGGGTCGGAGGCGGTGGCCAGCGTCCGGTCGCCCGCCGAGAGCAGCGAGCCGAGCGAGATCAGCAGCACCAGCGGGATGCCCGCGCCGAACGCCGAGGCCACCACGAGCCGCCGGCCCGGGATCGCGCGCGGCAGGTAACGGGCGTAGTCCGCACCGGCGTTGGCCCAGCCGATGCCCGTGCCGGAGGCGATGAAGCCCACCCCGGCGACCACCGCGCTGGTCGGCCCCGCCGGGGTGTCGAGCACCTTGGACCAGTCGACGGTCGAGATCAGGAAGCCCATCACCACGAGGTTCAGGACGCCGAAGACGACCGTGGCCCACTTGTTGATCCACATGATGGTGGCGTGGCCCAGGCCGCTGATGAGCAGCGTGCAGGCGATGAAGACCAGCAGGCAGACCAGGGTGAGCACGGTGTTCTGCCGGACCCCGAACGCCGTGTCGAGGAGCGCCAGCAGCGCGTAGGCCGCGGTGGTCGTGGAGATGGTCTCCCAGCCGACCCGGCTCAGCCAGGTGATCAGGGTCGGCCCCGCGTTGCCGCGCTGCCCGAAGACCGCACGGGACAGGGTGAGCGCCGGGGCGCCGCCCTTCTTGCCCGCGAGGCTCAGGGCGCCGACGAGGGCGAAGGAGCCGAAGGAACCGACGACGGCCACGAGGACCGCCTGCCAGATGTCCAGGCCGCGGAACGCCACCAGGGTGGCACCGAGCGGCAGCCCGAGGATGCTGATGTTGGCGGCGAACCAGGTCCAGAACATCTGGCCGGCATGACCGCGCCGTTCACTGTCGGGGACCGGTTCGATCCCACGGGTCTCGACGGTACCGACGCGATCGTTCGTCTTCGAAACGGCCATGACGGAACCTCCTTGCAGGGTGCGGAAGGGCGGGTGACGGGGCAGGGCGTCGGTCGGCCGACGGGGGTGACGGGGTGGTTCAGCGGTAGGTGAGCAGGGCGGCCGTCAGAGGCTCCAGTTCGAGGGAGTTGACGGTGCGCAGGGTGCGGACGGCCTCGGCGGGCAGCGCGGAGAACCCGGCGACCGAGCCGGCGACGGCGCCGGCGATCGCCCCGATGGTGTCGCTGTCCCCACCGAGGTTGGCGGCGAGCAGCGCGGTCCGCCACGGGTCGCCGTCCGCCAGGGCGAGCACCGCGAACGCGGCGGGCACCGACTCCTGGCTCGCCACGCTCGTGCCGACGAGCGCCACGACCCGGTCCAGGGCCTCGGCCTCCGTGCGGCCCCGCACCAGCTCCCACGCCCACTCGATCCGGGCGGCGATGTCCGCCCCGGCGATCCAGTGCCCGCGCCGCGCACCGGCCCGGGCGGCGGCCACGGCGGCGGCGACGGCCTCGTCGAGCGAGCCGCCGCCGACTCCCGTGCTGACGGCCGCGGCCACCGCTGCCGCGCTGGCGATGCCGAGGGTCGTGTCATGGGTGACCTGGCACGACTCCACGACACGGTCGACGAACGGTTCGAGTGGATCGGCGGCGAAGGCGATCCCCACCGGGGTGACGCGCATCGCGGCGCCGTTCGTCGTACCGTTGCGCCCCGCCTCCCGCGGCGGGACACCGCGGGCCACGGCGTCCAGCGCGGCCTTGGTGGACGGGCCGAGGAGGTCGAAGGACCCCTTGGCCTTCATCTCCTTCTCCCAGTCGAGCAGTTCCTGGGCCAGCCGCAGCGGATCGATCCGGCCGCGCCCCTCGACGAGGAGCCGGCCGACGATGACGGCCTGGTCGGTGTCGTCGGTGACGGACCCGGCGGGCATGCCCGCGCTGACCGGGTTGTCGGGACGGGCGGCCTCGAAGCCGGTCACGGTGCCGTACACCCGTACGACGTCCTGCCTGGACATCACCTGCGTGGGCATCCCGAGGGCGTCACCGAGCGCGAGTCCGTAGAACGCGCCCAGGGCGCGGTCGAGTCGGTCGGTCACGAGCGGCCTCCGTTGCCCGAGCGGACGTGCAGTTCGAAGCGGGCGGGGTCGAGCAGACTGCCGACCTGCTCGACCACCGAGCCGTCGGCGGCCCGGTACACCTGGTCGAGGCGGAGGAAGGACTCGCCGGGGGAGCGGTGCAGTACGGCGGCCTCGGCCTCCGCAAGACCGCGCACCGAGACGACACCCTCACCGGAGTCGCTGACCCGGCCCGCCGCGATCAGCGCCCGGCTGAGCGAACCCCCTTCAAGACCGCGCTCCGGCAGCCCGGCCAGGTCACCGGTGACCGGCACCCTGCTGCGCTCCAGCGACACGCCCTGCCCGTCGGGCAGCCGCCGGACCCGGTCCAGCGCGATGAACGCGTCGGACGCGAGCGCGAGCCGGGCCGCCAGCTCCGGATCGGCGATCTCCTCGAAGCGGAGGATCTCCGTCGTCAGCTCGGTGCCCTGCGCGGCCAGCGCCCGGGTCCAGCCCAGGCGGTTGTCGAGCGGCGCCCCGTCGAAGGTGACGAAGGAGCCGATGCCCGCGTGGGTGGCGATGAGGCCCTCCTCGCCGAGAACCTGCAGGGCCTGCCGAAGGGTGGTGCGGCTGACGCCGAACCGCTCCCTGAGCGCGTGCTCCCCGGGGAGCCTGCTGCCGTCGGCATGGACCCCCGCTCGGATCTCGTCGGCGAGAACACGGGCGATGCGATGATGCTTGTGAACCTGTCCAGGCATGTCTAGACAGTAAATGAACAAGTCCCGGCGGTCCAGAGATCCCGACCTGCCTTCTAAACTTGACTCTGTCAAAACTAGAGGGTTATGTTCGATGTGTGCCGAGGTGGCGAGAGTCCGTCGGCGCACGGCCATCACGCACCCCACCGCGCAAGGCGAGTGGGCCGACTCATCGGGAAGCGACATGCACTGTTACGACTGCGCCCAGTCGGGGCGTCACGAGAGCAACGGGATCGGCGCCTGCACGCGCTGCGGCCTCTTCACCTGCGCCGACCACGCACGGGTCCTGCAGACCACCGTGCAGCGTCCCGTCGGGGTGATCCCCATGACGAGCGCCCTCCCGTCCCGGCGCCTGGTCTGCGGCACCTGCCGTACGGCGGAGGCGGCGTAGAGCTGACCGAGTCAACTCTGGCTGTATCGTGCCCTCACCGGGCGGAACGGCCGGTATGCCGTAGGAGAGCGACATGACCATGGAGCAGTTCGCGGGCGACCTGCTCAGGCGCAAGGGCCTGCGCAGCACGGCCCAGCGCAGGGCCGTGCTGACCGCTCTGCAGGGCCATCCGCACTCCACGGCGGCCGACCTCGAGACACGCATCGGCACGGACCGGGCCGACGCCGGCGGACTCTCCCGGCAGGGCCTGTACAACGTGCTGGAAGACCTGACCAAGGCCCAGCTGGTCCGTTGCATCGAACCCGCCGGCTCACCCACCCGGTACGAGCTGCGCGTCGGCGACAACCACCACCATCTCGTCTGTCGGCGGTGCGGCCGGATCGAGGACGTCGACTGCAGCGTCGGCGTGGCACCGTGCCTCACCCCCGACGAGGACAAGGGATTCGCCGTCGACGAGGCCGAGATCACCTGGTGGGGACTGTGCGCGGAGTGCCGACAGGCCACCGCACAGCAGTGAGCCCTGCCGACACCACCCGCACGTGACGCAGGTCACCCCACCCTGTGAGCCGATTCAGGAATGCGCGCTCACCGCATCCCGCTGCAACGTTCTTGGGGTGGACTGGGCAAGGGTGCTCGGTGCGGTCGGCCACGGAGGGCGAAGAAACCATTCGCTTCCGTCCGGCCACCCCTCCCGAACCCGCCGTCCCCGAAAGGTTCCCCCGCTCATCATGCCTCTGGCTCTGCTGGCCCTTGCCGTCGTCACGTTCGGCATCGGCACCACCGAGTTCGCCACCATGGGCCTGCTGCCCCAGATCGCGGACGGCGTCGGGGTGTCGGTGCCGCACGCCGGCAACCTCGTCTCCGCCTACGCCCTCGGCGTCGTCGTCGGCGCCCCCCTGCTGACCGGCATCGGCGCCCGCGTGCCCCACAAGCGGCTGCTGCTCCTGCTGACCGGGCTCTTCGTCGTGGGCAACACGGCGTCCGCGCTCGCCCCGAACTTCGGCCTGCTGTTCGCCGCCCGCTTCCTGGCCGGACTGCCGCACGGCGCCCTCTTCGGCGTGGGCGCCGTCGTCGCCTCCCGACTGGTGGCCTCCGACCGCGCGGCACGCGCCGTCTCCCGGGTCTTCCTCGGCCTCACCATCGCCAACATCGTCGGCGTCCCCGCCGGCACCGCCCTCGGCCAGCACCTGGGCTGGCGGTACGCCTACTGCGCGGTCGCCGTCATAGGCCTCGTGGCACTCCTCGCCCTCGCCCTCCTCGTACCCCACCAGCCGCGCGGCGCGCAGGCCGGCATCCGGCAGGAACTGCGCGCGATGGGCAACCGGCAGGTCTTCATCGGCCTGGCCACCGCCGTCGTCGGGTTCGGCGGCTTCTTCGCCGTCTACAGCTATCTCGTCCCCATGCTGACGCACGTGACGGGCCTCTCCGACGCCTCGACCACCTGGGTCCTCGCCCTCTATGGCGTCGGCATGACCCTCGGCACCCTGCTCGCCGGCCCCCTCACCGACCGCGCCCTGCGCCCCACGCTGTACGCCGGGATCACCCTGCTCGGTGCCGCGCTGGTGACGTTCTACTTCACCGTCCACAGCACGGTGCCGGCCCTGGTGACGGTCACCTTCATCGGCGCGATGGGCGCGCTCATCACCACGCCCGTCCAGATGCTGCTGATGATCAACGCGAAGGACGCCCCGACGATGGCGGCGGCCTCCAACCACTCCGCCTTCAACATGGCCAACGCGGCCGGCGCCTGGCTCGGCGGTCTGGTCATCTCGGCGGGCTGGGGCTGGGCCGCGCCCAACCTGGTCGGCGCGGTCCTCGCGGCGGCCGGCCTGGGACTGGCCGTCACCGGCGGCCTCCTGGACCGCGGCAACCGCCCCTCGAAGGTGGTCACCGGCCAGGAAGCCGCGACGCCGGACCGGCCCGCCGCACCGGCCGAGGGCGTCACCGAGCCGAACCGGGGCTGACCTTGTCGTTGCAGGCGGTCCGGCATCACTGCCCGCACCCGCCTGCAACACGCCATGACGGCGATGGCCCGGAACGTCGCGCACGCGGTCACGGCGCCGGGTCAGGCGGCAACCAGTGAGGCCTGGATGCGGCCGACGGCACGCAGGATCTCGTCCCGGTTCTTCGCTCGCTTGATCCATGCAGAACAGCGCATCCCGATTCGGCCGCTCACACTCGACGAGGCTCCGGCCGAGCGTGAGGATCTCCGGCATGCGGCCTGACGCTCGCCCGGTTCCCCGTGCTCTGCTGGTCACCGGCACGGTCGGTGTCGGGAAAACCTCGGTGGCCGGGGCCATGGGGGACCTGATCGCCTCCTCGTAGCGGTGGCGTTCGGTTCGGCTTTCGGCCACCCCAGCGAGGACAAGCCGGATCGCGCCGGCGTCCAGGTAGTTGCCCGCGACACACCGCCACGACGGACTGCGCCGGCACCTGAACCGCTCAGGCGAACTCGACCGAATCCTTGATCAAGCCGCAGTCGAGGACTTCACCGTCGACGCCACCAAGGACTCCATCACCGCCACCGCCATGGCCGTGCTGCAGGCAGCGCACTGGCTCTGACCCCGGAGAGGGCAGCCCGAACCCCGATGCCCCGCTCAGGAAACCTCAAGCCTCAAGGAGCCAGGACCACCAGGGCTCCGCTTGCAGCGCATCCCATCCGGCTCGCGCTTTACGAGCAGTCGAACGAGTGCGAGTAGGGCCGGTCGGGGCAGCGTGGGCAGGTGAAGAGGTAGATGCCGCCCATGTCGCCGAACATCAGGCCCGGCGGGCTCTGGATCAATCGGCGGTCGTCGTAGGGGAGGTCCCAGATGGTGCCGGTATCGGGTGTGTCCTCCACGGGCAGCCAGGCTCGCCATGACGCCCCGTCGAATTCCGCGCTGTTGACCGTGAGCAGGTGGTCCATGCGCTGACCGCACGCCGCGCAGTCGGGCCAGTCCGGCTCCTGTGTCCACGTCGGGTATCCGCCGACCTTGACGCCGTCGGCCACCGACAGGTGCTGCCAGTACGACCAGCCGGTCTCCTTCTCCACCCGGTCGAACCGCTCCCTGAGTGCTTCGGCGATCTCGTCGGGCAGATCCCAGCTCGGATAGTCGACGACCCGTTCCGGATGCAGGACGCACGGGTCGGGCAGGTAGTCCTCCTCGGCGCCGTCCGGCCTGGGATACTCGGTGAGTTCCCCACCGCACGTGGAACTGTCGCGCCAGTACAGCTTCGGCTGGGGTATGTAGTCGTGCTCGAAGGGGCACCACAGAACCTGCAGGACGTCCGTGCCGGCCGGGAAGGGCAGTTCGGGAACGTCGGTGGCGAACAGTTGGAGCACGGGCACCAGGGGCATCGCAGCCGCTCCAGGACTGAACCGACCGTGATCGTCGTCGCAGTGCGGCCAGTCCTGGGACTGCGGCCACAGGAGAGGACCGCCGAGCGAGCTTTCCCGGGGACCGGGATCTCCCGCCCGCGGATGCAGCCGGACGGTGTCCTTGCGATAGGCAGCGACCTCGGGAAACAACATCTCCACGTCGAGGGGACGTGGCGGGGTGGTACGAGTCATCCCAGACTCCTGACAGACCGACACGCCATCGGCTGATGCCGCGGCGAACGGCAGCGTAATGGCCGGGTGTGACACTCCCGCCGCGCGGCGGCCCGCCCGCCATCGCCTGACCATCGTCACCGTCGCGCGACGCTCGTTCGGTGGCGGGCCGCGGGCTACGACGAGTTCAGGTCATGAAACACCGGCGGGACGCGAGATCAGCAGCACGGGGTCGCTGAACCTTCCTCCATTGTCTGCCTCGGTGCGATGACTTGAGGTTGATCGTGGGTTCGTTGCGCGCGTCCGTCAGTCGTGCTTGGCTCGCCTGGTGAACTTTCTGCTGACGGCGAGTGGCCTGCGCAACGAGACGCTGCGGGATGCGCTGCGGGACATGCTGGGAAAGCCGTTCGGATCGGCGAACGTCGTGTACGTTCCCACGGCATCCGTCGCCGAGCCCGGGGACCACGGTTGGCTCGTCGCGGACATGAACCGGCTGCACGGCCTCGGCTGGCGCGAGTTCGACCTCCTGGAACTCAACGGCCTGCCCCGGCAGATGGTGCTCGACCGGCTGCTCAACGCCGACGTCATCTATGTCGGGGGCGGCAACCACTACCACCTCGCGCGCAGCATCACCGGCAACGGCCTGGCCGACGGCTTCCTGGAGGCGCTGGAGAACCGGGTCTATGTAGGGCTCAGCGCCGGATCAATGATCTTCAGCCGCCATCTCACCGCACACTCCGCCGACGTCATCGGGGACGCCACGGACCTGCACGTACTCGGCGCGACGACCGTGGAGCCGCCGTTCGGCCTCTTCGACTGGTACCTCAAGCCCCACCTGTACTCGCCGGATTTCCCCGAGCGGGACGACGCCTGGGCCGATCGCATCGCTGCGCGGGCGGACTTCCCGATCTACTTCATCGACGACGAGACGGCCGTTCGCGTCAGGGACGGCAAGCTGGATGTCATTTCTGAAGGCCGGTGGCGGTTCCATCCGTGAGTACGCATTCCTGATCGGCGGTGCTCGGGACGGCCGGGCAACCGTGCTTGCCGTTCCACGGCGTCGCGTGATCGGATGGCGGCAGCATCGCGTGCCGGTGACGGTCTGCGTCAGGCATGGAGGTGCGGAAACGAAGGGGCCGCCACCCGTGGCTTCCCGTGCCGGCGACCGCGCAGTCGCCTTGAGCCGGCAGCTTGCGCGAGCGCATCAAGAACTGCGTCGCCAGATCCGCGAGATCAGGACCAGTCTGGGACACCGCCGGTTGGACGACGACGTCCTGCTCACCCATTGCCTGGCTTTCTGTACCGCGTTGACCTCGCACCATCAGGGCGAGGACAACGGGATGTTCGCTCAATTGCTCCGGGAACGCCCGGAGCTTGCTGCGACGATCGCGAATCTTGTCGAGGACCATGGACTGATCGCCTCGATCCTGTCCCGGGTGGGCGAACTCGCGGACAGGGCTGTTGAACCGCGTGGTTCAGCCCTGGAGGCGATCGGGCGTGAGCTCGACGGACTGGCGGCGATCATGGAATCCCACTTCAGCTACGAAGAGCGGACAATCAGTGAGGCGCTCGACGACGGGAAACCTGACGCGGACTGGCCCGACATGGTGTTCGGGTTCGGAACGTGACATGGAGCGCCTTCTCCGACCACGCTGGAGTATGACCGGGCGGACATGCGCGAGGTGGGCGCAGGCGAGCTGAGCCGTCCCATCCGCAGGCCGGCCTGTGTACTGGCTTTCCGTCTCCGCGCCGAGTGTCATCCTGCTTCGGCCGGAGACGAAACGCAGGCGTTGGCGCCGCCACCTGACAGTAGAGCCCGGCGGAGCGGAAGTGCTGTGAGCAGCACGAAGATGCCGAAGAGCGTGATCGGCAGCAACCCTGTCGGATGGAGAAACGCGGTGGGATGCGCCATGACCGCGCTCCCTGCGACGGTCCAGTTGCCGGCCATGTCCGCGAGCATGACCACCGCGGCCAGTGAAGGCCCGCCAGGACGAGCACAGAGGATCAGCAGCGCGACCAGTGGATCCAATACCAGGAGGACGTGGAAGAGCAGTTGGACGAGCTTCGGTGCGTAGCTGTAGGCGTCAAGCCCTTCCGTCACCAGCAAGTACCCGTGCATTCCCGTCCCTTCCAGGAATCCGATCACATACACAGCCGCCGTGCACCTGATCCGAACGGGACGATCCCCCCATCGCATGGCGATCACCCTAGCTCGCCCTTGACCGCCAGGATCGAACGATGCCGCGTACGCGATCGTCTGCACGGGTGTTCCCCGCATGTGAGAGCAGCCGATCTCCGATCATGTACTCCGTGCGAATCAACGAGGCCGCCGGCAGCGGTGCTGTCCGTCCGGCCCACGGGAGCCCATCAGGTGGTCAGCCGGCCTCCGCCCCTGCGACCAGCGCATCGATCGCCCCGCGCAGCGCCGCCAGTTCGGCCGGGGTGGGATCGGCCGGTTCGTGCGGCACCAGCGCAGCGGGGTTCACCACGGGGGTGGTGCCCTCAGGGCCTGAGGCTCCCGTGGCGCGGGCCAGGGGCGCGCTCATGTCGGGCAACGGAGCGGTGAGGCCGTCGCCGAGTCTCCGCAGCGCGGCCGTGAGGGGAGGCGACGGAGCAGGGCTCGGTGTACTCGCTGGGCGCGAACCCCGAAGGCTCGAAGGTCTCGAACCAGCCCGGCGTACGGGTCAGGTCCCTGCCGAGGCCCAGGTGGTGGGTCAGGTCCCCCATGCCGTCGTGCGCGAAGCGAACGTCCCAGCCGGGCCATGTCCGGGCCAGTACGGAGCGGGCGGCGAGGTCGTCGGCCCAGCCGTCCGCGAAGGCGAACCAGTGCGGGGTCCGGCGGTCGTGGTCGACGAGTGCCGCACCCTCGCACCACACGTCGTCGAGCCATTCGTCGATCTCCCGGTTGGCGCGGAAGCAGCGTGTCGCCGCGACCGGGCCGGGCAGCAGATCGTGAACCACCTGGTTGCCGGCCCAGTGCGAGTAGTACCGCTGCCCGGCGCCGTTCTCGACCACCACGTACTGCGCTCGTGCTCCCATGACCAGCGAGGCTGGCGCCGCTGTACGACGGGCGCCGAGCGAATTTCCGGCGACCGACTCGGGCCGCCCCCGGGGATCAGGCCGGCCGTTCGCGGAGCTCGACGAGTGTCGACGCGGTCAGCGGGAGTGGTGCGTCGGCCGGGTCGACCAGGACGACGGTGCAGGTCGCGGCGTGGGCGAGCGCGGTGGTGAGGCTGCCGTCGGCGAACTGGGCGAGGGGCCCGCGCGGTGAGCGGCCGACGGCGACGGCACGGGCGTGGACGTCGGCGGCGTGCCGGGCGAGGACCCGGCCGGCGGCGGCGTGGTCGCCGACGCTGTCCAGGATCTGGCCGGTGGCGGCGAACCCCTGGGCGGCGAGCCGGTCGAGATGGGCGACGACCGCGGCCCGGGCCTCGTCGGGGGTCTCGGTGTCCGCCGCCACCTCCTCCACGACGGCGGTCCGCTGGACGTGCACCACCTCCAGCGGGCTGCCGGTGTCCCGCGCGAGCCGGGCGGCGGCGTCCACGATGGCCGCGGCCCGCTCGTGGGCACCTACGGCCACGACGACCGGACCCGGGCCGGCCGCGGCCGGCCGCCCGACGGGCGTGAGAGCGGGGACGGCCGGCTCGCCGCCGGCCAGGCGGGCCTCCGCGTCCCGCAGCAGCCCATGCCCGCTGGCCAGCACCGGGATCGCGAGCAGGAAGGTGCCGGCGCCCAGGTAGAACGGCACGCTCAGGTCGGTCGCGTCGGCCAGCTTCCCGGCGACGTACGGGGCCAGGCCGCCGCCGATGAACCGCAGGAAGCCGTAGGAGGAGGAGGCCACGGGACGCTCGACCGGCGAGACGACCATCACCGCCTGTGTGGTGAGCGTGTTGTTGACGCCGATGAAGATGCCGCTCACGATGACGGCGACGATCACGACCCTCGGCGAGTCGACACCCGCGGCGATGACGGCCATCACCGCGCCGAGGCCGACGAGGTTGGCGTACAGCACGGGCGCGGTGCCGAAGCGGGCCTGCAGACGCGGCGCGAAGAAGACGCTGAACGCGGCCACCAGCAGACCCCAGCCGGTGAAGACGAGCCCCAGCTGATGAGCGCTCAGCTCCATCGGATACGGCGCGTAGCCGAGCATCGTGAAGAAGCCCCAGTTGTACAGCAGGGCCATGATTCCCATGGTCAGCAGGCCACGGTGGCGCAACGCCGTGATCGGCGCCAGCGGCGAGGTACGGCGCTCCGGCCTGGGCAGCGCGGGCACGAAGGCCAGCGTCGCGAGGAGCGCGATCGCCATCAGGACGGCGACACCGAAGAAGGGACCCCGCCAGCTGATGCCGCCCAACTCGCCGCCCAGCAGCGGGCCGACGGCTATGCCGAGGCCGAGGGCGGTCTCGTAGAGGATGATCGCGCCGGCGAAGCCGCCGCTCGCCGAGGCGACGATGACGGCCAGCGAGGTGGCGATGAACAGGGCGTTGCCCAGCCCCCACCCGGCCCGGAAACCGACGATGCCGTTGATCGAGCCGGAGGTGCCGGCGAGTGCGGCGAACACGACGATGATCGCGAGACCGGTGACGAGGGTGCGTTTGGCGCCGATCCGGCTGGACACCCAGCCGACGATCAGCATGGCGACCGCGGTCACGATCAGGTAGCTGCTGAACAGGAGCGAGACCTGGCTGGGCGAGGCGTGCAGGCTCTCGGCCAGCGCGGGCAGGATCGGGTCCACCAGGCCGATGCCCATGAACGAGATCACACAGGCGAACGCCACGGCCCACACGGCCTTCGGCTGCCTGAAGGGGCTCGCGGCCCTCTGGTGCGGTGCACTCATCAACGGTCCTCTCTCCGGATGCGGACGGACGGGACGGATGGCTGGATGGGTCGGATACGGGACAGATGGCTGGACGGGACGGACGGGGGAGGGCGTCGCTCCTGCAGGCGCGCAGGTCCGCAGGCGCCTCAGTCGCGTACCCTGCGTTCCTCGATCGCGCGGGCCAGGGCGGGCAGGGCGATCCGTACGGCCCGTTGTTCGGCCTCGGTCAGTTCCTCGACCAGTTCCTGAAGGGCACGGGTGCGTTCGGCGCGGCGCTGCCGGGAGACGTCGAGGCCGGTCGCGGTGATCTCCACGAGAACCCCTCGGCCGTCGGTGCCATCGGCGTTCCGTGCCACCAGCCCCGCGCGCTCCAGACGCCCGACGAGCTGGGTCATCCCCGGCTGTGAGACGCCTTCGGCACGGGCCAGTTCGGTCAGCCGTAGCGGCCCTTCTCGGCCCAGCCGGGCCAGCGTTGCGGAGGCGGCGGTGCTCAGGCCGCCGGTCGTGGCGCTGTGCCGTACATGCCGTACCAACTGCTCGACGGCGACCATCAGTTGCTCCGGTGCCCCGGCGAGGCCGGCCTCGCCGGCCGGTCGGCCGTCTGCGGCCCGTTCTTCGACCCGGTCATCCATAACCGCATTATGCATCTAGATGTACTGTGAAACAAAGGGGTGGGAGGGCTTCTCTCGGCAGGACGGTCCGGTGACCGTCACAGGTCGACGCGTACTCCCAACCCCCGTGCCCGTGCCACGTCGTAGGCCACCCGGACCGCCGCGACGTCCAGGGCCGCGTGCCCGGTGGACTTGAAGACCGTGAGGGCCCCGGTGTCACCGCCCCGCCCCGGATGGTCGCCGGCGAGGACGGAGCCGAGGAGGGTGACGGGCCGTCCCGGGGGCAGGTCCTGGAGTTCGTGGGCGCCCGCCGGCGGCGGCGACGCGGCCGCGCCGGTCCACTCGGCGAACAGGGCCGCGTCCCGGATCGTGCCGGGATCCAGTTCGGGCCCCTGCGAGCCGCCGACCGAGGAGACATGGACGCCGGGGGAGAGCCACTCCCTGCGCACGACGGGAGCGGTGGCGCCGGTGCAGCAGAACACCACGTCGGCCGTGCGCACCGCGTCCTCGATGCCCGTGGCTACCTGTGCGCCCGGGAACAGGGCGGCCGCCTCACCCGCCCGCACCGGGTCACGGCCGGCCACGGTGACCTCCGCCTGAGGCCGGACGGCGGAGAGCAGCGCCAACTGGGCCCGTGCCTGCGCTCCCGTCCCCACCACCGTCACGCGTCCGAGACCGGGCCGGGCGGCCAGGGCCAGCGCACTGTGCGTGGCGGACGCCGCCGTCCGGACTTCGGTCAGCGCCTCGGCGTCCACCAGCGCGAGAGCCCGCCCGTCGTGCTCGTCGAACAGGACCACGAGCCCGCGATGGAAACTCCGTCCTGGGTGCTCCGGATCGGCGGTCACGGTCACCAGCTTCGCAGCCAGGCCCAGCCCGGTGACGTACCCGGGCATCGCGCCGAGCAGGCCGGCCGGCGTCAGGGCGGCGATCCGCGGCGGAACGGAGACCTCGCCACGGGCGACCGCGACGAGTGCCCGGCCCACCGCGTCGAGCACGGCGGTCGGCTCCAGCGAGGCGGCCGTCTGCCGGCGGTCCAGCACCAGCACACCACTCACCACCGGCCCGCCTCCGCTCCGTCCGTGGTCAGCGCAGCCACCAGTTCATCGGCAGCCGCGCGCAACTCCCGCTCCACGGCGGCCAGTTTCGGGCCGTCGAACTCGGCCTCCGGCCCCACGACCGTCAGCGCGCACACCGGCGCCCCCGGGGCGGGCACCACCGCCCGGCTGACGGAGGCCACCAGTTTGTCGTTACGACCGTGCTCCACGGCGACACCGGTCCGCACCACCTCGGCCAGCTCCCGCGTGAGGTCGGCGTCGTCCCCGGGCTGCCTGCCCAACCACCGCTTCCGTGCCTCCGGTTCGAGCGCGGCGACCAGGGCCAGCGGCCCGGCGAACCGTCGTACGGGAAGCAGCTCGCTCCGCAAATGGCTGATCATGGCGAGCCGTTCGGGTCTGACCACGTCGATCACCCGGCCGCCGCCTTCCTCCAGCACCTGGAGGTTGACCATCATCGAGGTCGTCGCGGACAACCGCTCCAGCACCGGACGGGCCAGCGCGGTCAGCGAGTTGCCCGCGGCCGACGCGGACATCCGCAGCACGGCGGCGCCCGGTAGATAGCGGTCACCGGCCCGCAGCACCCAGCCCCGCCGGACCAGGTCCAGCAGGATCCGGTACGCGGTGGCGCGGTGCAGCCCGACCTCGGCCGCGAGGTCGGTCAGCCGCACGGGGTGCGGCGCGCGCGAGACGGCCTCGACCAGGTCGAGGGCCTTGTCCACGGCCGACCGGGGCGGCCCCGGGGCGACGGGTGCGTCGGGCATGACGTCGGCTCTTCCCTCTCGTCCCCGGTGCCGCGACGACCGCGGCCCGGCGCGTCCTGTCCGGTACGGGCCCTTGCGGCGGTCCACCGGCTGCAGAGTACAGTTACCTGGATTTTCACCACACGATACAGCTGTTACGTACTGCGTAACAAAGCTTCAGTGGACCGAAGGGTGACCATGACCGACCTGCCCCCGGGCGCCCCGACCCCCTGGGCCGCTCCGCCCGCCGGAACCGTCACGGTCTACCGCGGCGCCACCCTCTTCGACGGCACCGGCGGCCCGCTCCGGCCGAACACCACGATCGTCACCGACGGCGCCCGCCTGCACACCGTCACCGGCGACGCCGACCCGCTGCCCCCGCACGCCGCCGACGCCCCCCGGGTCGACCTCGACGGACGGTTCGTCCTCCCCGGCCTCATCGACACCCACCAGCACCTGGCCACCCCGCCCGACCGGCCCGTCGCCGAAGCGGTGCTCCGCCGCCTGGTGCACAGCGGGGTCACCGCCGTCCGCGACATGGCCGACGACCTGCGCCACGTCGGCGACCTCGCCCGGGCCACCCTGGTCGGTGAGATCCCCGGCCCCGACATCCGCTACGCCTCCCTCATGGCCGGGCCCTCCTTCTTCGACGACCCCCGCACCCACGAGGTCTCCCGCGGCGCCGTCCCCGGCGCCGTCCCCTGGATGCAGGCCGTCACCCCCGACACCGACCTGCCGATCGCCGTCGCCCTCGCCCGGGGCACCCACGCCGCCGCGATCAAGGTCTACGCCGACCTGGACGCCGCGACCGTCGCCGCCGTCACCGCCGAGGCACACCGCCAGGGCATCGCCGTCTGGGCACACGCCACCGTCTTCCCGGCCGCGCCCGGCGACGTCGTCGCCGCGGGCGTCGACAGCGTCTCCCACGTCACCCTGCTCGCCTTCGAAGACCCCACCGAGCCGCTGAGCAGCTACAAGACCAAACCGCCGGTCGACCACGACCGCTTCACCGCGGGCGACGACCCGAAACTGGCCGCCCTCTTCGCCGAGATGCGCCGCCGCGGCACGGTCCTGGACGCCACCGCGTCCATGTGGACCAGCGACGAACTCCGGGGCGACACCGCCGAGTCCACCGAACGGGCCGCCCGCAACGCCGAGCTGGCCGCCGCCGTCACCGCCCAGGCGTACCGCGCCGGAGTCGACGTCTGCACCGGCACCGACCACGAGACCGACCCCGGCGACCCTTTCCCCGCCCTGTACGGCGAACTCGCCTTCCTCGTCGACCGCTGCGGCATCCCCGCCGCCGACGTCCTGCGCTCGGCCACCCTCGTCGGCGCCCGCGCCGCCGGCACCGAGGCCGACATGGGCACCGTCGAACCCGGCAAGCTCGCCAACTTCGCCGTCCTGGACGAGAACCCCCTCCACGACATCGGCAACCTGCGCACCATCACGTACACCGTCAGACGCGGACACCGTTTCGACCGCGCCGAGTTCGAGAAGGACGCCCAGTGACCGACACCGACACCGCCGCCGGCGGCCGCCCCGTGATCGTCAACGCCCTGGGCAGTGGGTGTTCCGGCCGGGGCCCTGCGGTCGGTGAGGAACAGCGGGCCGCGGGTACGGCGGGGCGATGAGGCGGGGCAGGAGCTGGGCGGTGCCGGACTGCCAGTGGATCCACTCGGTCGACCCGCCCTTGGCGGTGATCCTGCCGTGCTTGTCCTGCGGGTAGAGGTCTTCCACGTTGAGGCACAGCACCTCGTCGGCCCGTGCGGCGGACTCGTAGAGCATCTTCCACTGCGTCTTCACCCGCAGCGCGACGTCGAGGCGCCACAAGGCGGCGATCTGGTTCTCCGCGAGAGGCTTGGTGCGGTCCGGCGGCGCCGGCCGCCGCTCGATGCCGATCGTCGGATCGCACTCGATCCAGCCTTGGCGCTGCCACCAGCCGATCGCCTTGCGCGCGATGGACAGCTCCTGGTTGACGGTGTCGGCGTCCATCTCGTCCGCCCGCGCCGCCGCCAGCTCGGCCAAGACCTCCGGCAGCGCCGGGTCGTCGATCGCGGCGACGGGGAAGACGGGCGGTTTCGCGCCTCGGCGGGCGGGTCCGGTCGGCGGCGGTTCGTCGGCGAGCATCCATCCTCACGTTGTGAGGGAGATACGGTAGATCCGCGCGGAGGACTCCGCGATGCCCGCGCCGGTGAGGTACCGCTCGACCGCCGCGGTGTACGACGACGGCGGGGCGGACAGAGGTACGACCCGAGCGCGTGGCAACCGAAGTGCGCCCCCGTTCCCGAGTTCGGTCACCGGTTCGATCGTCACGCCGTCCCGACCTTCCGGTACTGCCGCAGTAAATGCGTACACCTCGCCCCGTCGGCCGGATTGGTCCGCCGCAGGTCGCGGTGATCACCGTAGGGGCTCTGCCGCAGTAAATCCGGTATTTACTGCGGTAGTTGTGAATACGTCTCCGCGATCGAGCAACCGCCCGAATGCGTTTCTGCTGTGCGGACTTGAGGGGAGTGGACTGTCAGTGCCCGGGGCCAGCATGCTTACCTGGGTCATGCCCCAGATACTCCGTCACGGGCAGGCACTCGGCGAGCAGGTCGACGACGTCGCGCCAGGCTCGCTGCGCGTGCTGTGGGTGGTAGCCGACGCCGGGGACCACGGGGTGGTCGACCGGCGGGTGGTGGAAGGCGTGCAAGGCGCCGCCGTAGACCGCGAGGCGCCAGTCGACGCCCGCGGCCTGCATCTCGGCGGTGAACGCGTTCCGTTGCGCGGGCGGCATGATCGGGTCTTCCGACCCGACCCCGGCCCACACCGGGCAGCGAATGCGCGCCGCCTCGCCCGGTCGGCCCGTGGTCAGTGCGTTGACTGTCCCGATCGCGCGCAGGCTGACGCCGTCGCGCCCGAGTTCCAGCCCGACGGCGCCCCCGGTGCCGTAGCCGACGGCGGCGATCCGGTCGGGGTCGGTCCGCGGTTCGGTGCGCAACACATCGAGCGCCGCATGGCCGATGCCCCGCATCCGGTCGGGATCAGCGAGCAGCGGCAGGCAACGGGCCAGCATCTCCTCGGGGTCGCCCAAATAGCGCCCGCCGTGAAGGTCGAAGGCCAGCGCTACATATCCCAGCTCGGCGAGAGCATCGGCCCGGCGGCGCTCGACGTCGCTGAGCCCCATGCCCTCTGGTCCGAGCAGCACCGCGGGCCGGCGGTCGACACCGGCCGGGAGCGCGAGGTGCCCGATCATCGTCAAACCGTCGGCCGGATACTCGACCGTACGCGTCGTAATCGTCGCCATGAGACCGGACTGTAGTGATCGTCGAGCCCGGTCCGGCCGGTGTTCTGCCGCTGGCGGAACAGCGCGGGTATCCCTCTGGAATACGGCGAGGGCCCACAAGAACCGTCACAAACCCCGCCCCCACGGCAGCGCTATCGGATCACCTGCCCGGGCCACGGTGTTGGAGGCTGACCCTCGCAGCAGGATTCTGGGGTATACCGGCCCGCTCCCGTGAAGGGCGTCACCAGCTGGTTCCCTCACGGCTCAGGCAGCCTGGCCGAGACCGGCGGCGGTCAGGTCCTGCTCGCGCAGCGGGGTGAAGTCGACGTCGGGTTTCGGGTCGTACGCCTCGGGCTGGATGCCGAGTCCGTGGGTGCTGTACTCGCCGAGCCGGTTGATGTGTTCGGTCAGGTACGGCGAGATGTGCGCCAGGCCTTCCGGGTCGATCTCCCATCCCTCTTCCAGCAGCCGGGGGACGATCTCCGTGATGTCCAGGGCATTGTGGAAGATCACCGCGTTCGTGAGCAGGGCGTTGAACTTCATCGCCTTTTCCTGCTCGATGAGGTTGTTGTCGGCAATGGCACCGCGGTTGCCGAAGCCGATCCACTGGGAGAACCGGTTGAACGACTCGACCTTGTTGGTCGCCGCGGTCACCCGTCGGCGAAGCGGCGCGTCCGAGAGGTAGCGCAGGAGTTGGACGGTGCGGATCACGCGGCCGACCTCGCGGAAGACACCTACCCCTTCGTCGTCTACCTGCGCGGCGTCGACCAGTTCCGCGACCTGATCCGCCTCCTGGAGAAGCGCGGCTACCGCTCCGAGCGCATCGAGAAGATCCTCGGCCGCAACTTCCTCGACTACGCCGACCGGGTCTGGACCGCCTGACGGGCGACACGAGCGTCAGCCACCCGCCGTCGGCCGGCCGGCGGCGGCCGCACCGTCCGCCGCCGCCGTCCCCGGCACGGCCTTGGGCCGCCGCGCCGCGCCGGGCTCGCGCAGGGTGCCGAACAACAGCCGGCTGAGCACCGGCATCAGGACCAGCGGTGCCAGTGCCGTCTGCAGGGAGGTGGCGTCGGCGAGGCTGCCGAGGAGCGGGCCGGCCAGGCCGCCGACGCTCACCGTCAGACCGAGGGTGACCCCGCTGGCCGTGCCGATCCGCGAGGGCAGGTAGTCCTGGCCGAGGGTGACCTGGAGCGAGAACGGCACGTACAGGGCGACCGACGTCAGTGCCACGAACAGGTAGAGCGCCGGACCCGGCACCCACACCACGCCCGCGACAGCCACCACCGAGAGGACGTACGACCAGCGGCAGACGGTCACCCGGTCCCAGCGGCCCGCCAGGGAGCCGCCCAGCACGGAACCGACCGCGCCGCCGAGGTAGAGCATCGTCAGCGCCGCGGAACCGGCGGCGGCCCCGCCCCCCGTGCGCTGCCGGGCGTACAGCGAGATGAAGGTGCTCAGGCCGACGAACGCGACCGACCGGAACACCACGGCCAGCGACAGCCGTACGAAGGACGCCACGTCGTCGCTCCCGGCCGGCACCGGCGTGGCGGCGCCGGGAGCCCTGCCCTCGCGCAGTCCGCGCAGCACCGGCAGGCACAGCGCGGTACCGGCCAGCGCCGGTATCACCAGCAGCGGCGTCCAGCGCAGCCCGCCGCCCGCCACCACGGCACCCACCATCAGCGGGGCCAGCGCGAACCCGATGTTGCCGCCGGTGGCGAACACCCCCATCGCACCGTGGCTGCCCCGGCTGGCGAGCCGCGCGACCCGGGCGGACTCGGGGTGGTAGGCGGCCACGCCGATCCCGGACAGCGCCATGAACACGAGGGTCATCGCATAGGAGTCGCCCAGCCCGCTGAGCGCCACCCCCGCACCCCCGAGCAGGGTGCTCGCCGGCAGCAGCCAGGGCAGCGGCCGGCGGTCGGTGAGCACCCCGAACAGCGGCTGCGCCACCGACGAGAGCACGGACGCGGCCAGTACGACCCCGGAGGCGACCGCATACGAATAGCCGCGCTCGGCCACGAAGAACGGCAGCAGCGCCGCGACGGCGCCCTGGTAGATGTCGACACAGCCATGGCCGACGGAGAGCAGAGTGATTGATGAATTCCTTCGCACCCCGCCATGCTCAGGCCCCGGCCACCTGTCGCACTTCCGGTAATCTGCCAAGTAATGATGGAAATCCGCCACGAGGCCGTTGCCCCGACCGAGACCCGCCGGCTCGCCGCCGGCCACGAGATCGACGCCCACCGGCACGACGACCACCAGATCGTCTACGCGGGCCGCGGTGTGCTGGCCGTGACGACCGACGCGGGCTCCTGGGTCGCCCCCGGCACCCGCGCCATCTGGGTGCCGGCCGGCACCGTCCACGCGCACCGGGCCTACGGCGAACTCGAACTCCACTTCGTCGGACTGCCCGCCACCGAGAACCCCCTCGCGCTCGGCACCCCGACCGTGCTGGCCGTCGGCCCGCTGCTCCGCGAGCTGATCATCGCCTACACCCGCGGCGAGGACGACGACAGCCCCCAGCGGGCCCGCCTCCGCGCCGTCCTGCTCGACCAGCTAGGTGCCTCACCGCAACAGCCGCTGCACCTGCCCGCCCCCACCGCACCCCAGCTCCGCGAGGTGTGCGCGATCCTGCAGGCCGACCCCGCCGACGGCCGCACCCTCAGGGAACTCGGCCGCGAGGTCGGCGCCGGCGACCGCACCCTCTCCCGGCTCTTCCGCGCCGACCTCGGCATGACCTTCCCGCAGTGGCGCACCCAGCTGCGCCTTCAGCAGGCCCTGGTCCTGCTCGCCGACCGGATGCCGGTGACGGCGGTCGCCCACGCGTGCGGCTGGTCGTCGGCCAGCGCCTTCATCGACGCCTTCCGCCGCGCCTTCGGCCACACCCCGGGCTCCCACCGCGACGGCCCCTGAACCGGACGTGCCCCGGGCCTCGGCCGGCCGGGACGACGGCCCACCCGCCGTCCCGGCCGGCCGCCGCTCACTGGCCCGGCGTGAGGATGTACGTGTTCAGGGTGCCCACCGTGGTCAGCGGGGTGGGCGACCCGGTGTCGTAGCGGTCCACGGCCACGTAGTTGGGCTTCTTCCGGGCGGCGGGAGTGCAGAAGTTCTGCGCCCGGTTGAGGATCTTGCCGTTGTCGGTGGCGGCGGTGCCGGCGATGGGATAGTCCCGGAAGTGGTTCATCACGAACAGCGGGTGGAACGCGGACGAGTCCGTGGTCAGCGGTCTGTCCGTGCCCCACCGGCTGTAGCAGGACCAGTCGGAGCCACCCAGGCCGGCACCCATGGACCAGTAGTTCTCCACGGTCCACTCGCGCTGGTACATCACACCGAACGTGTCGCGGGTGGCATACCCGTTGGCGGTGTCGCTCGCCCGGGTCCGGTCGCTGAAGACCAGCAACTGCTTGCCGCGGGCCGCGAGGTCGGCCATGGTGGGCCAGCCCTTGGTGGCGACGCCGTCCTGGTCGGGCCGGTACAGCACGTCGTACAGGCCGTTGACGGAGCCGAGGGAGGACTTCAGCACGTCGGAGGAGGCGTAGTCCTCCAGGAACACGGTGGCGAACTGGCCGGGGTTGGCCTTGAGGAAGTCCACGATGCGCTGGAGGTCGGTGGCGAGCGGGACCGGGTTGCTCACGCCGTCGCAGCTGTTGTGGCACAGCACGGCCTGCCCGGAGACCGTGTAGTCGTCGAGCATGAACCCCCGCACGCCGTCGGACAGTTGCCGGCTGATGCCGTAGTTCTGGTTGGGGAACAGGTTGACCGGGAAGGACGCGAAGTTGCCGTCCGAGCCGTTGGCGAAGGCGTTGTGGGCGGTCAGGAACGTCACCTGGTCGAGGGTGCGGGTGTCCGCGGAGGGCATCGCCGTGGTGGCGTAGGAGACCGGGGTGAGGTACCAGCGGGCGAGGTCGCCCGAGGACCCGACCTGCACGGCGGCGGAGTCGGAGGAAGACCCGGTGAGGTACTGCGAGGTGCCGGGGACGGCGACGGAGTAGGTGCTGTCGGCGCCGGCGGTGATCGTCCAGGTGGTGCCGTCCGCACCGCAGGCGGCGGTGACCGCGGCGGTGCCGCTGCGTCCCAGGCAGGTGCCGGATTCGTCGGCGTTCTGGAGCTGGTAGCCACCGCTGACCGCGACGGCGGTCCACTGCTGGTGGTCTTCGTTGCCCTTGGGGTTGTGCGCGGCGACGGTGCCGCCGCTGTCGGCGGCGTTGAGGCCGGTGACGTAGTTCTGGAGGTAGACCGAGGAGGCGGGGACCGCGGCCGACGCGGTGCCCGGGAGGAACACGGGCGCCGACAGGGCGAGGACAGCGGAACAGCAGAGGACGCGCAGGGGGCGCAGACGCACGGGATATCCCTTCGCCGTGACACGAGTTGCCGATGGTGGCAGTGCCATGACTTACCCGCTGGTAGGTGTGCCGCGCCAGTGCTCTCGCCTGAATTCCGCATCAACCAAAGGAATTTGACGCTCCGTCATCATTTGGCGGTGCTCCGCCCGCGCCCCGCCGGTGCGGCTGGGGGCCGGGCGAGGCGAACGTTCGCCCGCCGCCCGGCGGTACGAAGTCTGCGCGTACCGCCGACCGGCGGGGACTGGACGCGTCGCTCCCCGGCACCGATCGTTGGCGGTATGAACGATCACTGCACGGCCCCCGCCACCTCCGCCATCCCCGCCGAACCCGCTCCCGCCCACGGCCCCGCTCGCGGTGCCGGGTCACCGGCGCCGGGCGATGTCACCGGCGAGGCGGAGGCCGCGACCGGGGTGGTCGCGCACGAGGAGGCCGAGGAGATCCGCCTCTTCCGGGAACGGCTCGGCCTGGCCGGACTGATCGACGTCCACACCCACTTCATGCCCGAGCGGGTCCTGCACAAGGTCTGGAACTACTTCGACACGAACGGCCCGCTGATCGGCGACCTGGATTGGCCCATCACCTACCGGAAGGAGGAGGCGGAACGCACCGCTCTCCTCAGGTCGTTCGGTGTCCGCTCCTTCACCTCGATGCTCTACCCGCACAAGCCCGGCATGGCGATCTGGCTGAACGCGTGGGCCGCCGACTTCGTCGGCCGTACCCCCGACTGCCTGCACACGGCGACCCTCTTTCCCGAGCCCGGCGTCGAGGCGTACGTCCGGGCGGCCGTCGAGGCGGGCGCCCGGGTGTTCAAGGCCCACGTGCAGGTGGGCGCGTACGACCCTGCCGACGAACTCCTCGACGGTGCCTGGGGATTGCTGGCCGACGCCGGCATCCCCGTCGTGATCCACTGCGGCTCCGGTCCCGCCCCCGGCAAGCACACCGGCCCCGGTCCGGTCGCGCGGGTACTGGCCCGGCACCCGAGGCTGCGGCTGATCGTCGCGCACATGGGGATGCCGGAGTACGAGGAGTTCGTCGGCCTCGCCGAGCGGTACGGGGAGGTGCGGCTGGACACCACGATGGCGTTCACGGACTTCACCGAGCGGTTCATGCCGTTCCCGCCCCGGGCCCTGCCCCGGATCGCCGCGCTGGGCGACCGGGTCCTGCTCGGCTCCGACTTCCCCAACATCCCGTACCCCTACGTGCACCAGCTCCACGCCCTGGAGCGGCTGGAGCTCGGCGAGGAGTGGCTGCGGGCGGTGTGCCACGACAATGCGGCACGCCTGTTCGGACTGTGACCGGCACCCGTCCACCGCGTGGCGGAGCGACGGCCCGGCCCGGTCAGGCCGACGGCGCCTTGGGCGCGGCGACGACCACGATGCCCGCCTCCTGCCGCTCGAACAGGCTCACCAGCTCGGTCAGGGCGACCGGCCCGTCGCCGCGCTCGACGTTGTGGTCGATCAGCACCACGGGCTGCTGGAAACCGTCCCGCTCGGCGGGCACGAAGTCGGTGACGGTCTCCCGGCGCACGAGGACGACCCGTTCGTCGTGAATGGGATCGCGGGGGAGCCGGTCGAGGTGCGCGCGCAGCGCGGCCGGACGCGAGGTCAGGTCCTGGGCGAGCACGTCCCGGCGGGCCAGCAGGGACACGGAGAGCCGGTTCCCGGTCCGCTCGTACCGGGCCGAAAGATCCTCCGGCAGCAGGTAGAACACTCCGGCCTCGCCCTCGTGCCCCCGGTTCAGCAGCATGCAGGCCATCCGCTCGGCCGGATCGGCGGATCTCTGGTCGAGATCGAGGATCACTTCCCGGGTGTCCGGGTCGAGGGAGGGGATCTCGCTGATCCACATGCGGGCGGAGCCGTCCATGCCCGGCATTCAAGCACACCGCCGCACCCGGGCTCGCAGGCCCGCTCACGCCCCGACGAACCGCACCGTCTCGGTCACTTCGGCCCGGCCGGTGCGGACCCGTGGCGCGCCGTCCTCCTCGAAGCCCACTGCGAGACCGCACAGCAGCACGAGCTGGTCACCGGCGCCGACCAGCCGGCTGACGGTCCGGCGGTACATCGTCCACATCACCTGGGGGCAGCTGTGCAGGCCTTCGGCCCTCAGCAGCAGCATGACCGTCTGGAGATACATCCCGGCGTCCGCCCACTGTCCGGGGCCCATCGTCCGGTCGAGGTAGCAGAACAGCACGAGGGGCGCCCCGAACGCCTGCGTGTTCAACGCGGCGATCTTCACGGGCCGTTGCGGGTCCTCGCGCTCGATGCCCAGCGCCGCGTACCGCTGGGCGGCCGCCTCGGCGAAACGCTCCGGATACGGCGCGGTCAGCTCAGCCGGGTACATCGGGTACTCGCGCTCGTCGCCCGGGTCGCCCGCCAGGGCCCTGGCGGTGGCCTGCCGCTTCAGCTCGGCCAGCGGCTCACCGGACACCACGTACGCGTGCCAGGGCTGGAGGTTTCCACTCGACGGCGCCCGCGAGGCCGCGGCCAGCACCCGCGTCAGCACTTCCCGGGGCACCGGCCGCTCGCTGAACGCCCGTACGGCCCGGCGGCTGTCCACTGCCTCGTACACATCCACGTCGACTCTGCCTTTCGGGAACGTCGCAACGGGCTGACGTCGCAACGGGCTGACGTCGCAACGGGCTGGAAACTAGGGGAGTTCGACGCCGATGACGTTGCGCAGCATCCCGCGCAGGTGGTCCGGCATGTCGATGGTGTCCGGGCTGAGCAGCCATTGGACCTGCAGGCCGTCGAGGTATGCGACCAGATCCGCCGCCAGGTGCGAGGCGTCCACATGGGGGCGCAGCAGCCCGCGCCGTGCCAGGTCGTCGACGGCCGACTGCATCTCGCGCCGGGTGCGTTCGTAGCGTGCGGTGAAGTACGGGCGCGCCGGGTGGTCCGCAGCGGTGGCCTCGCTGGACAGCACCGCGAACAGGCTCACGATGAGGGGGTTGGCCTGGTTGTGTGCGACGAGTCTGATCATCGCGGCGAAGTAGGCGAGGCCGTCCTGGCTGAGCGCACCCGATTCGAGGAAGTGCTCGCCGTCCTGACGGTCGCGTGTCTCCAGGACCGCCTCCAGGAGCGACTCCTTGGTCGGGAAGTGGTGCAGCAGGCCCGCGCGTGAGACACCGCAGGCGGCGGCGAGCTGCACCATGCTCGCGTTGCGGTAGCCGACCTGCCCGAACGCGGTGAACGCGGCCTCGATGATCTGGGCGCGCCGGCGTTCCCCCTTGGGGTAGTTCCGCGGGGCCGTCCCCGGCCGTGCCGTTTCCCTTGCCATGAACGAGATGCTAACGACCCCTAGAAACCATCACCCCTGTCGGTATTCTGTTTCCCGGCCGTCCGCCACGAGAGGAGTTCCCCTTGTCGACACCACAGTTGTCGGTTCAGCTCTACTCCGTACGCCAGGCTCTGGAGGCCGACGAAGACGCCGCCCTGGGCCGTCTGGCCGCCCTGGGCCTGACCAACGTCGAGGCCTTCGGCTTCGTGCACCGCGCGGACGAACTCGCCGACGCGCTCGCCCGGCACGGCCTGTCCGCACGGACCGGACACGCCGGCTTCCTGTCGCCCGACGGCGCGTCGGGGACCGACCTCGACGACACGTTCCGGGCCGCCCGGCGACTGGGCGTGGACATCCTCTTCGACCCGTTCGTGCCCGCCTCCCGGTGGGCCGACGAGAAGGAGATCGCCCGTACCGCCGGCCTCCTGAACGAGGCCGCCGAGCGTGCCGCCGGGCACGGACTCAGGGTCGGTTACCACAACCACTCCCAGGAGTTCGTGCACACCGTCGCCGGCGTCAGCGCCTTCGAGCACTTCGCAGACCTGCTGAACCCGGAAGTCGCCCTGGAGATCGACCTGTTCTGGGCCGCGGCCGGCGGCAACGACGTCGTCGCCCTCCTCGACCGGCTGGGCTCCCGGGTGCGCGCCCTGCATGTGAAGGACGGACCCGTCATCGACGACCCGTTCACCTCGGGCGCCCCCTTCGACCCCGCCGGCACCGGCCAGGTCGCTGCGGGCCGCGGGCAGATCCCGCTGGCCGCCTCGCTGGCCGCGGCCGCGCACGCCGAGTACGCCGTCATCGAGTTCGACCACTACGACGGCGACGTCTTCGAGGGCATCGCGACAGGCATCTCCTACCTGAAGGGGAAGGGCATCGCCTGATGACGGCACACCACCCGGTCGGCGTCGGCATCATCGGCGCCGGCAACATCAGCGACCAGTACCTGACCAGCCTCACCGGCTTCCCCGACCTGCACGTGGCCGTCGTGGGCGACCTCGACACCGCGCGCGCCGAGGCCCAGGCCCGTAAATACGGCATCCAGGAGTGGGGAACGGCCGCGGACGTCCTCGCCCACCCGGACACCGAGATCATCGTCAACCTGACCGTTCCCGCCGTGCACGCCGAGGTCAGTTCGGCGGTCCTCGCGGCGGGCAGGCACGTCTGGTCCGAGAAGCCCGTCGCCCTGGACCGCGCCGACGCACGAGCCCTGCTCGACCAGGCCGCCGCGGCCGGCCTGCGGGTCGGAGTCGCCCCCGACACGATCCTCGGCCCCGGCCTCCAGACCGCCCTGCGCGCGATCGCCCACGGCGACATCGGCACCCCGCTGTCCGCGCAGACCGTCATGCAGTACGCGGGACCCGACCTGTGGCACCCGAACCCGGAGTTCCTGTTCGCCAGGGGCGCCGGCCCGCTCTTCGACATGGGCCCCTACTACCTCACGGCCCTGGTCTGCCTGTTCGGATCGGTCTCCCGGGTCGCCGCGCTCGGTTCGACCGCCCGCACGGTCCGTACGGTACGCAGCGGGGAACGTGCGGGCACCGAGTTCACCGTCGCCGTACCCACCCATGTCTCCGCGCTCACGCAGTTCGAGAGCGGCGGCGTCGGCCAGAGCGTCTTCAGCTTCGACTCCCCGCTCACCCGCACCGGGTTCGTCGAGATCACCGGCACCGAGGGCACCCTGGTCCTGCCCGACCCCAACACCTTCGCCGGCGAGGTCAGGATCACGCGGGTGCCGCAACGGGGCCGGGAGGCGGAGTGGGAGACCGTCCCGCCCGTCGGCGTCGAGGGCGGCCGCGGCCTGGGAGTCCTGGACATGGCCCGGGCCGTCCGCGGCGGGGGACCGCACATCGCCAGTGGAGACCTCGGCTACCACGTCCTGGACACCATGATGTGCATCGACGAGGCCGTCACCTCCGGCGAGACCGTCCGCGTCGGCAGCACTGCGCCCGCGATACCGCTCGTCCCCGAGGACCGCGACCCCTACAGAGCCTCCCTGTGACCGGGCCCCGGTGCGCCGGATCCCCGGGCGCCCCTCCCGCGCGGACCGGTCCGCGTCTGCGGCGGGGCGTGCGGGGTGCCGGCCGGATCCGGCGCGCTGGGGCGCTCGCTGTCGGTGCTCAACTGCTCGTTCTTCACAGGTAATTGACGGGTGGTCGAGCGGCTGCTTCACTGAGGCGGTGGCTGAGCCACTAGACCAATAAGTCGCTGAACCAGTGGACCGCTAGACCAGCGAGCCGCTGAACCACTGACCGAAGCCTGGGAGATCCTCCGTGGCCGTCGAGAGCATTCCGCGCCGAACCGTGGTCGACCTGCTGGAAGCACGGCTGCGTGCGGACATCCTGAGCGGCACGCACGGCCCCGGGTCCCTGCTGCCCCCCGAGCGGGAGCTGGCCGCCGGGTACGGGGTCACGCGTACGACGTTGAAGCACGCGCTGATGCGGTTGGAGCAGGCGGGACTGCTGAGCACCCGGCACGGCATCGGCACGCGCATCCTGGACTATCTGCGGGTCGGTGGCGCCGACCTGCTTCCGATGCTGGCCGCACAGGACCCCACGTGGCTGCGAGAGGTCTTCGAGGTGCGGCGGCACATCGGCACCCTGATCGTCGGCCGCGCGGCCGACCGGCGCACGGAACGGCAGGCCCGGCGGCTGGAGCACCTGCTGCGTCAGGTCGCGGACGCCCCGGACGCCGACGCCGTCCAGCTCGCCGACGTGGAAGTGCATCGCGAACTGGCGCGGGCCACGGGCAACCGGGTCTATCTGCTTCTCACGAACACGCTGTTCAACGCCTATCTCCCGGTACGGGCCGCGCTGCGGGCGCCGTTCGAGGACGCGGCGCGGGCGGCGGACCGCCTCGCGCCGGTGGTGCGGGCCGTGGTCGGCCGGGATGCCGAGGAGGCGCGGCGCGCGGCGGAGGCGTATCTGGCCGGCACCGAGAAGATCATGCTCGGTTCGCTGAGCAGTCCTCGCGGACGGCCGCCCGCCGACGGCCCCCGGTAGCCGCGCTTCCCGGCCGCGAGTGCGGGCACACCGGCTCCCGTCGCGGCGAGGCGTGTGCGACGAACCGGGCCGGCCTCGGCGTGGCCCCGATCCTTCATGCGCGGATGCCCGTTCATCCCACGCACCTCTTTATGTCATGTCCCGGACAAGTGCGAGCCGGTCCGGGGCCATCACCCCCATGACGGCCGCCCGTTCACTGTGGGCGCGGCGGCGACCGACAACACAAGGAGCATGGTGAGCAGATCAAGCAAGAGACGCGGCGTCCTCATCGGCGTGATGCTGACCGCGGTCATCGGCGGCGCCGTCCAGCCGGCGATCGCAGCGCCGGTGCGGGACGCGGGGGACCAGGCCACCCCGTTCCGGAAGTCTCCGGTACGGTCGACCGAGCAGGAGATCGCGCGGGCGCTGTCCGCCTCGCTGCGCGACCCGCAGTGGCGCGAACAGGTCCGTGCGGCCGCCCTCGGCACCGAGGACGTGGACCTTCAGGCGCTGACCGGCAGGACCGCCACTCCGGAGGGCAGGAACCTGTTCGCCTCCGTCTCGGCCGCGGACCGTCGCATCGCGGGTCTGAAGGGCCTGCCCGCGTCGACCGGGTCGCTGCTGCGCGTCCGGCTGGGCGCGCCGTCCATGCGGTCGCACCTGAACGCCGAAGCCACTCCCTGGATCGCCGTCGCCGCGGCCGACGACGACGCCAGGACCATCACGGCGTACGACAGCCGGGGCCACGCCCACGCCGTCGACACCGCGCGCGTCCCCGACCGCCCGCTGTACATCCTGGACATCGACGTCACCAAGGCCCACCGGGCCGGCCTGCAGGTGCTGCAGAAGGCCTTCGCCGACAAGGGCCTGACCTCCCTCCCGTCGAAGGCGGCGAACAGCGCCGACGCCGCGAGCGCGGCGGGCTGGTGGGCGACCAAGGTCACGGCCGTCGAGGTGAACGACGACCAGGAGCCCTGGTTCAAGGGCGCCGCCGAGATGTTCTCGCTGGTGACCGGCTTCGGCCAGGACGGCACGGCGCGCGTCGACTCGGTGGACATGCCCTACCTGGACTACGACGGCACCGTCTACTACCCGAACCAGATCCTGGTCAACTGGTCCAACTACAAGTACAACCTGGCCGACGTCGTCATGATGGAGGACGACGACGGCACCAACTACCGTGCGCTGGCGGAGGCGATCACCACGGCGCTGCTCACCGTGACCGACCAGGGCACCTACATCCCGTTGGTGAACGCGGTCCTGAGCGCGATCCCCGACAGCTGGTTCACCGACGACCCCGACTACGTGGAGTCCTGGTACACCCTCGCCCAGAACTCCTCGGGCCGGCTGAACGGCGCCTCGGGCAACGGCTGGATGACCGTCGAGCCCTACTTCGTCGAGGAGTTCTAGACCTCGCACCCAGGCGCGGACCGGCCACCGCACGTCGACGAACGCACCGGCCCGGCCCCTCCGATGACGACCGCCCGCCTGTTGACGGGCGGTCGTTGGTCGCGTCGCACGCGGCGCGTCCTCAGGAGCTCCGTGCGACCGTCATGGTGTCCCAGAACGAGCACCGGTGTTCGGCGGAGACCTGGTCGTCGTCGATCAGGACACTCCGGCCTCCCGCCCGCAGCGACAGCGTCAACCCCTTGCCGCCGTGGTAGGCGGGCCAGGCGGACTGCCCGGCGACGTGCGGCCGGCCGGTCTTCGCGAAGGCGCCCCAGTACTGCGTCATCTCCCGGGCCAGCCGGCGCTCGTCGGCGTTGAACAGCGGGGCGATCGGCGTGCCGTTGTCGAAGCTGGGCCAGACGTAGGCGAGTTCCGCGGCGTGCCCGGCTCCCCAGACGTAACCGGGTATCTGCGTCAGGCCGGGCCCGGTCCGGTGGTCGAACTCGTAGGAGTAGGTGGGGGTGTAGCGCTCGAAGGCCCGCACGAGTGAGCGTTGCCCGCACCCGCCGATCCCGCCGATCATCCCCGAGTCGGTCATGATCGCGCCGACGAGGTACGCCGCGCTGTACGCGTCGGACGTCCCGGGCCAGGGGTAGTGGGCGAGGACCTCGTCGGCGCGGTCCCCGGCGAGGCCCTGGACGAAGGCGAGGTAGGCCTCCTTGCCCGCCCCTAGGTAGCCCTGGGCGAAGGTGCGGCCCTCGTCACGGTTGGCGCCGACGACCACCGGCACGCGGGCGAACCGCCCCCTGTCCACGGCCTCGCGTACGTTGACCGGAAACGTCGGCGTCCCGTCCACGAAGGCGGCCGAGAAGGTCCGGCTCGCGTCGAGGAGCGAACCCACCGAGGCCGACCGCAGACAGCCGAGGACGGCCGCGTGGTCGGAGCCGTCGCAGCCCGCCTGCCGGGCGAACGCCGTACCGGCGGTCTCGGCCTGAGCCCGCGGCTCGCTGGGGCAGGAACCGCTCTGGATCATGGCGCGGGCGAACAGACCGCGCGAGCCGGGCGACACCAGATGCCCGCAGACGGACCAGCCGCCCGCGGACTCGCCGTCGATGGTGACCGCGGCGGGATTCCCGCCGAAGGCCGCGATATTGCGCTGCACCCAGCGCAGCGCGGCCTGCTGGTCCATGAAGCCGTAGTTGCCGGACTCGCCGCCCTCCTTGGTGAGGGCGGGCAGCCCGAGGAAGCCGAAGACGCCGAGCCGGTAGTTGAGCGAGACGCCGATGACACCCGTCTCCCGTACGAGCTTCGACTCGTCGTTCTGTGCGCCGCTGCCGTTGGTCAGCCCACCGCCGTGGATGAACACGTGCACCGGAAGACGGGCGCCGGCCCGCACTCCCGCCGGCCGCCACACGTTGACGTCGAGACAGTCCTCGGTCTCGCTGCGCGGGCCGTTGCCGCTGGGCAGTACCGGGCAGGGGTTGCCGAAGGCGGTGGCCTCCCGAACGCCGGTCCAGCGCGCCGCGGGCCGCGGCGGCTTCCAGCGCAGGGAACCGGTGGGGGCCGCCGCGTAGGGAATGCCGACGAACCGCTCGACGCCTTGGGAGACGGCGCCGCGCACGGCGCCCTTGTCGGTGGATACCACGGTCCGCGCACTCGCGGACGCTGCCGCGTACGCCGTCGCGGGCAGCAGCCCGACGGCGGTCATGGACAGGATCAGCGCGCCGCCCAGGGCAGTACGGATTCTGCTGGCAGTCATGGGGGGCCTCTCTGGCGGGATGCCGGCCGCGGCGGAGCGGCCGGCACGCGTGGTGGTGCGGGGGAGGAACCGGGTGGTCAGCGGGTGACGCCGACGCTGCCGTGGAGGGGGAGCGTCCGCGACGAGGAGCCGACCCACACGTCCCGCTTCCCGGTGCCGAGCACCCAGGCGTGGGAGGACGTGTTCCAGTACGTCAGCTGCTGGGCGTCGACCCGGATGCGTACGGTCTTCGACTGACCCGCGCGCAGACGCACCTTCTGGTAGCCGCCGAGCGAGCGCACCGCCTGCGGCGCGGTGGTCCCCGGGCTCGCGCCGACGTAGACCTGGGCGACCTCGGCACCGGCGCGGGTGCCGGTGTTCTTCAGGGTGAACGAGACGGTCAACGCGCCGTGACTCTGCCGTACCGCGAGGTCGCGGTAGGCGAAGGAGGTGTACGACAGTCCGTAGCCGAAGGGGAAGAGCGGGGCGGCCCGCTCCTCGTCGTACCAGCGGTAGCCCACGTAGACGCCCTCGGAGTAGTTCTCCTGGTTGCCCACTCCCGGGTACCTGAGCGGGTCGCCGGCCACCGGTGTGGCGGACTCGCTCGCGGGGAACGTCTGGGTGAGCTTGCCCGAGGGGTTCACGTCGCCGTAGAGCAGTCCGGCGGTGGCCTCGGCCCCGTTCTCCCCGGGGTAGTACATGTCGAGCACCGCCTTGACCTTGGACAGCCACGGCATGGTGATCGACGATCCGGTGTTGAGGACGACGATCGTGTTCGGGTTGGCATCGGCGACGGTGGAGATGAGCCCGTCCTGGTCGGCCGGCAGGGAGAGGTTCTTCCGGTCGAAGCCCTCGGTGCCGTCGTCGTAGGCGAAGACCACGGGGGTCGTCACCTGGCGGGCCAGAGCCACCGCCTGCTCGCGCGCGGCCTGCGCGGCCTGCGGGGTGACCCAGTTCAGCCGGACCTTCGTCGGTCCGCCCTGGATCGCGAGGGCGCCGGCCGCGAGACTGTGCGTGCCCGCCGTGAGGTGCACCGTGGCACTGCTGGAGCCCAGGAAGCCGGTGATGACGCTGTTCCCGTCGATCTTCAGCAGGCCGTAGGCGGCGGGGAGGTCGAAGACGAAGGAGTAGTCGCCGTCGGTGGGCACGGTGAGGGTGCCGCTGTAGTCGAAGGAGGCGTCCGGTGTGACGGGGATCGTGCCGTCCGCGTCGACCGGCAGGGCGGGGCTGAGGGCGGAGGCGGGGATGGGGACGCCGGTGTTGTCGCCGCCGGCCGCGTAGCGCACCGTGGTGTGCGGGCCGGCTCGCTCGGTGATGGTGTCCAGCGGCGAGGCCGCGGAGTCCGGTACGACGTTGGAGCTGCCGCCGCCGGTGACCTTCGGTGTCCTCGCGGTCGGGCCGATGAGTCCGATGCTGGTGTCCTTGCCGGTCAGTGGAAGCGCTGCGCCGGTGTTCTTCAGCAGGACCGCGCCGGATTCGGCCACCTTCTGCGCGACTACCGCGCCGCCTTTCGGATCGCGTGCGGGTCGCCGGGCCGCCGCACCGTCGAGGAGACCGAATTTCGACATCTGCTGCAGAATGCGCGCGACCGAATCATTCAGTTCCGAGACCGGAATGGTGCCGTTGGTTATCGCGGTCTTCAGTTCCTCGCCCAGGTAGACACCGCTCGGCATCTCCTGGTCGAGGCCGTTCACGATGTCGGTCGTCGCGTGGGACGCGCCCCAGTCCGACATGACCCAGCCCGTGAAGCCCCACTGCTCCTTGAGGATCGAGTCCAGCAGCTCGTCGCTGCCGCAGCCGTGGCTGCCGTTCACCGAGTTGTACGAGCACATCACCGCCCCGGCGCCGGCCTTGACGGCGGCCTCGAAGGCGGGCAGCTCGATCTGACGCAGGGTCTGCTCGTCGACGTTGACATTCACCCCCATGCGGTTGTCTTCCTGGTTGTTCTCCGCGTAGTGCTTGACGGTGGCGATCAGCCCCTGGCTCTGGACGCCCTCGACCTCGCCGGCCACCATGCGGGAACTGAGCAGCGGATCCTCGCTGAAGGTCTCGAAGTTCCGCCCCGCGTACGGCACTCGGATGATGTTCGTCATGGGCGCGAGCAGGACGTCCTGGCCGAGCGAACGGCCGTCGTGTCCGACGGTCCGGCCGAACTCACGGGCCAACTGGTCGTCGAAGGACGAGGCCAGGGCGACCGGTGCCGGCATCGCGGTGGCGTGCTCGTTGACCCGGACGCCCGCCGGGCCGTCGGTGAGCCGCAGTTCGGGGATGCCGAGGCGGGGCACTCCCGGGATGTATCCGGCCTGCCCGAGCGCCCGCGGATCGGTGCCGCCGTGGACGAAGGACACCTTCTCGTCCAGCGTCATCCGGGCGATGAGGGCGGCGACGCGGGGGGACACCTTGACGGTCACGCCGGCGCTGCCCGCGCCCGAGGCGCCGGGAGCCACGGCCGCGCTCCCGGCCAGGAGCGCCGCGCTCACTCCCGCGATCAGCGCCGTACGGCGTAAACGGCTGCCGCGGCGTCGTACCGATCTCCGATCGAGCTCCATGCGGACTCCTCACCACTGAAGTGCTCGACGATTTATGTCTCCGCTGGACAGAATTCGAGTCAAAGCAGGTGGCTCTATAAAAGATCGAACGTTCAAGGAGGTTAAATTCGCACATTCGATGCGTCAACCCTCTGGAATTCCGTTCTTGCCGGACATAAATTGACGCCCTCACGAGGGAGGTGACACGTGTCGGCACGTGACGAGGTCCTGGCCCATGTCCGGCGGCACGGGAGCGCGTCGCGACCCGAACTGCAGACGGCGCTCGGCATGAGCCGTCCGGTCGTCGCGGCCGTCGTCCGCGACCTCCTCGCCGAGGAGCTGCTGACCGAGCACCGGGGGGAGAACACCGGCGGCCGTGGGCGCCCCGGCCGACGCCTTCGGCCGCGCTATCCGGCAGGCGCGGTCGTCGGAGTGGACGTCGGCCACCGGCATCTCACCGTCGCCGCGGCCACCCTCGACCTGACCGTCCGGGCCGAGCGGCGGGTGGCGATCGATGTGGACACCCGGCCGACCGCGGCCCTGGACATCACGGCCGACCTGATCCGGCAGACGGTCGAGGAGGTCCGGGTCACGGTCGACGGGCCCGTGAGCGCGTGCGTCGTCGGTATACCGGGGCCGCTGGACATGAGCAAACGGGCGATCGCCTCGCCCACCATCCTGTCCAGCTGGTCCGGGCTCGATCTGGCGGCCGAACTGGGCTCCCGGACGGGACTGATGGTCTCCCTCGACAACGACGCGAATCTCGGCGCCCTCGCCGAACACCGGCACGGTGCCACCGACAACCGTGGCAATCTCATCTACGTCAAGGCGTCCGACGGCATCGGGGCGGGCCTCATCGTCCACGGGATCCCGGTCAGCGGCAGCTTCGGGGCCGCGGGCGAGATCGGGCACACCCAGGTGATCCCGGACGGAGACTGGTGCCGGTGCGGCAACCGCGGCTGCCTGGAGACGATCGTCTCGGTCCGCCAGGTGCTCCAGCAGGTCCGCCACTTCTACCCGGGCGACACCGACCTGCGGTCCCGGCTGCCGGAGATCGCCCACCACCCGGTGGCCCGGAAGATCTTCGCCGAATCCGGCCGTACCCTCGGCCGCGTCCTGGCCAATCTGTGCGCACTGCTCGACCCCGCGGCCGTCATCATCGGCGGCGAGATGAGCCAGGCGGGCGAGGCGTTCGTCGACGGCGTCCGCGACTCGATCGAACGGCTCGCCCAACCGGGCTTCGACAGCCGCGTCCTGGTCGCCGCGTCCGCCCTCGGCACCCGCGCCGAGCTGATCGGGAGCCTCACGCTTGCCCGGGACATCGCCCTGCGGGACGGAATCCGGCAAGCCGAGGGCTGATCGGCGACGGAGGGGCCGGCGGCCGTGACACTCGGACGATCAGCGGGCAGACGGCGAACGTGTAGCGGCCCACGACGGTGTCGTCGGGGGCGGCCACCTGACCGCCGCCCCACCCACCGGTGTCCAGGACCAGCTCCGCACGCCGGATCGGCGCTCATGGTCGTTGCCGACAAGGTCAGTGGCTCTGCCTGCAGACAGGATGGCAGCTCGCCGTACTATCGAAGGTCGGTCGACAGGTTTCGCGGCGTGGTCTCACGCCCGCGCGTTGCCCATGTGACGCGATCAGCCGTGCGGTCACCGACGGAGTTGGCCCGGGCACCGGGAGCTGATACCAGGGACAGGCAAGGATGAGCGAGCAGAGCAACCCCACCGCCACGACAGGTACGACGGTCAAGGCATTCCCACCGGACAGTCTCACGCTGCGCCGCCGCCACCGACGGGCGGTAGGGCAACTCGCCCTGTGCGTGTTCGTGCTCGTCCCTTGGACCGTCTACCTCGCCGTCTCGCTGCCCGATCGCTTTGAGGCCCGGTACTGGCCCATGGTGTGGGTGGGCTTCGACGTCATGCTGCTCGTGTCGCTGGTCGGCGCCGGGGTGGCGGTTTGGCTGAGACGGCAGGTCCTGGTTCCGGTGTCTTTCGTGGCGGCCACGCTCCTGGTCTGCGATGCCTGGTTCGACGTTTCCCTGAGCTGGGGGCGAGGCGACGTGTGGGGGAGCATAGCCTCGGCCGTGCTGGTAGAGCTGCCGCTCGCTTTCTTGCTCGTCATGCGCGCGCGCCGGGTGCTCAAGATCTCGGCTCGGCTGGCTTGGCAGCGACTCGGACTGGCAGGCGAGCCTCCGCCGCTGTACAAGTTGCCGCTGTTTGTCACTCTGGCATCCTCAAGCAGCATCCACGTGGACTTCAAGGAAGCCAAGGACGCCTGACGGCCTCGGGCCCGACCCGGGAGTTGTGCCGTGGCGGACGTCGCAGCGATCGACGCACGACGTCGCGACCGGATCACTGTCCCGGACTGCGCGTCGCTGCGAGGTGAACGTTTCCCGACCGGGTTGACCAGTGCCGGCGTCCACATGGATCTTGTCCGGATGGCACGAGGTGCGGGCAGTCCCCTCACTCCCAGTTTTCTGCAGTGGCCGGCGGTGACCGTCAGGCCGCCAAAATGGGGGCGTGGGTACGGCGCCACACCAGCGCCCGCATGATGTTTACTGTCACCTTGGCCCGTTTCGCCTGACCGCGCGATACGAGGCCCGGCACCGCCACCGGGAGGCCGGAGCAGTACACCCCCCGCACCTGGAAGGCGGGCTCCTGTCGGCCGCCGGAGCCAAGGCCGCGTCGGCCGTCGCACAGGCTGTCGTCGGCCGACGCGGGTATGGCCTCAGTTCATCTGTCCGGTCCGGGCGTCATGCCACAGGTCGACGCCGCCGTCGACAGCGTACGTGTCGATTTCGGCCAGCTCCTCGGCGGTGAACTCCAGGTTCTCCAGCGCGGCGACGTTCTGCGTGAGCTGCTCGGTACGCGACGCGCCGATGACCAGCGAGGTGACCCGCCTGTCACGCAGTGCCCAGGCGAGTGCCATCTGCGCGAGGGTCTGCCCACGGCGCTGGGCGATGCTGTTGAGCGCGCGGAGCCTGTTCATCATGTCGTCCGACAGCCAGTCCGTGTCGAACGACGTGCCGGCCGCGGCCCGCGAGCCCTCCGGGATGCCGTCGAGGTAGCGCCCGGTGAGCAGGCCCTGCGCGAGCGCCGTGAACCCGATGACGCCGAAGCCCTCTTCCTGCGCCGCGTCGAGCAGCCCGTCCGTCTCGATCCAGCGGTTCACCATGCTGTACGACGGCTGGTGAATGAGGAGAGGCGTCCCCAGTTCCCGCAGGATCGCGGCGGCCTGCCGGGTGCGCTCGGCGTCGTAGGAGGAAATTCCGACGTACAGGGCCTTGCCCTGGCGGACGGCGGTGTCCAGCGCGCCCATCGTCTCCTCCAGGGGCGTGCCGGCGTCGAGGCGGTGGGAGTAGAAGATGTCGACGTAGTCGAGGCCCGTGCGCTGCAGGGACTGGTCGAGGGAGGCCAGCAGGTACTTGCGGGAGCCGCCGCCCTGGCCGTAGGGGCCGGGCCACATGTCCCAGCCGGCCTTCGTGGAGACGACCAGTTCGTCCCGGTAGGGTGCAAGGTCCTGCTTGAGCAGTCGCCCGAAGTTGAGTTCGGCGGAGCCGTAGGGCGGGCCGTAGTTGTTCGCCAGGTCGTGGTGGGTGATTCCGAGGTCGAAGGCGCGCAGGGCGATGTCCCGCTGGCTTTCGAACGAGCGGTCGTCGCCGAAGTTGTGCCAGTAGCCCAGGGACAGGACGGGCAGGTCGAGGCCCGATCGCCCGGTGCGCCGGTAGCGCATCGTGCCGTTGTACCGCTCGGGGTCCGCGACGTGGTTCATGGGGGTCTCCGCAGGTGACAGTGGGTTTCGTGCCGTTCGGGGGTGAACGTGCCTACTGTGCCCCGGCTCGATTTCCGAGTCCAACAGCTCACGCACATCGCATTCATCGGTGTCACTTCTCAAAGAGAGCCTCGCCGAGCAAGCCGTGGCCGCTGCCGGGTGCACCCGGTGGGATGGGCCGATCAGCGCATGACAGGGTGATCACTGCTCGATGACCGGATTGCCGGCCGGCGGCGGGCCGTACCTCTTGGTCGGTCAGTCCTGGCGGTCAGGCCGCGACGAGACCGACAGCCGGCCCGACCTCTGCGGCGGCTGCGGCGGTCATGCCGGCCGTGGAGGTTGTCCGGGGACGACGCGTCCGGCGACGGAACGATCCGCGTTCTCGGCACATGCCTGGACGCCGACCACCGCGGCACCACCAACGCCACCCAGCTCCAGCTGTACACGTGCAACGGCACGGCGGCCCAGAACTGGAGACTGCCGAACTGAGCCGTCGGCGTGGGCAGTCGGGCCGACAACTCCGGCCGGCTGCCTCGACACAGCACGTTCCCGTGTGTCCGGACCCCGTGACCGGGACACACGGGAGCATCACGTCACCGAACCGGAATACCGGACCATCGTTTGTGTCCCAGAGTTCATCTCCCAAGTGCTGTGGGCGCGTTGTCTACGCGCGTATCTTGGCTGGTCGTACGCCCGGGCGGGCCCGGTGCGCTCAAGTACCCACGTCACGCCGTCTGTATGAAGGAGAGCCCCTCCGTGTCGCACCCCTCATCCGAGGCCGCCGAGCCGCGTCCGCGGCGTTCCAGACACAAGCGCGCCCTGCCCTACGGCATCGCGGGCGCCGTCGTGCTCGCCACGGCCGGTCTGAGCATCAACGCCATGGCCGCCTCGCACGAGGCGCTGATCGCCGAGGTCTACGGAGGCGGCGGAAACTCGGGCGCCACGTACACCAACGACTTCGTCGAGCTGGCCAACGCCGGCAGCGGTTCGGTCGACCTGAGCGGCTACAGCGTCCAGTACCTGCCGGGCGCGCCGACCGCCTCCTCCAAGTGGCAGTCGACCCCGCTCACCGGCTCGCTCGCCGGCGGCGGCCGCTACCTGGTCCAGGAGGCCGCGGGCACGGGCGGCACCAAGGCGCTGCCGACACCCGACGTGACCGGCTCGATCAACATGTCCGGCACCAACGGCACCATCGCGCTGGTCACCGGCAGCGACCCGCTGACCTGCCTCACCGCCGCCGACTGCCAGGCCGACTCGCGGGTCAAGGACCTGGTCGGCTTCGGTACCGCGGTGGTGCACGAGGGCAACGGCGCCGCGGCCGGCGCCAGCAACACCGCGTCCGTGGCGCGCGCGGCCACCCTCGCCGACACCGACGACAACGCCGCGGACTTCACCGCCGGCGATCCGTCCCCGCAGAACACCGGGGACACCGGCGGCGGCACGACCCCGACCGACCCGGCGACCACGCCGCCCCCCACCACTCCGCCGGCCACCCCGGCGAAGATCCACGACATCCAGGGCGACGCCCGCATCTCGCCGCTCAACGGCAAGGCCGTCTCCGGTGTCACCGGCATCGTCACGGGCGTCCGCGCGTACGGCTCCTCGCAGGGCTACTGGGTCCAGGACCCGAACCCCGACGCCGACCCGCGTACCAGCGAGGGCGTCTTCGTCTTCACCGGTTCGACCACGCCCACCGTGAAGGTCGGCGACAGCGTCTCCCTCGACGCCACGGTCCAGGAGTACTACCCGGGCGGCCAGGACACCGGCATACAGTCCGTCACCGAGCTGACCAAGGCCACCGTGAACGTCGTGTCGAGCGGCAACGCCGTGCCGGCCCCGGTCGTCCTCGACGAGCACTCGGTGCCCGAGCAGTTCGCCCCGCAGGCGGGCGGCGCAAGCATCGAGAACCTGCCGCTGCGCCCCGACGAGTACGCCCTCGACACCTACGAGTCGCTGGAGGGCATGAACGTCCGCATCGGCAGCAGCCGGGTGGTCGGCGCGACGGACCCGTACTCGGAGATGTGGGTGACGGTCCAGCCCGACCAGAACCCCACCAAGCGCGGCGGCACCCTGTACGAGGGCTACGACGAGCCCAACTCCGGCCGCCTCATGGTCCAGTCGCTGATCCCGACCGCCCAGCAGGCGTTCCCCGTGGCGAACGTGGGCGACACGCTGGCCGGTACCACCGAGGGCCCGCTGGACTACAACCAGTTCGCCGGCACCTATGCGGTCCAGGCCCGCACCATCGGCACCGTCCGCGCGGGAGACATCAAGCCCGAGGTGACGGCGAAGCAGAGCGCCTCCCAGGTGAGCGTCGCCACGTACAACGTGGAGAACCTGGCACCCGGCAACGCGCAGTCGAAGTTCGACGCGCTCGCCAAGGGCCTGGTGACGAACCTCCGTTCGCCTGACATCGTCGCCCTGGAGGAGATCCAGGACAACAGCGGCGCCACCGACGACGGCACGGTCGCCGCCGACAAGACGCTGGGCAAGCTGGTCGACGCGATCGTCGCGGCCGGCGGGCCGCGCTACGAGTGGCGGCAGATCGACCCCGTCAACGACAAGGACGGCGGTCAGCCGGGCGGCAACATCCGCCAGGTGTTCCTGTTCAACCCGGACCGCGTGCAGTTCACCGACCGTCCGGGCGGCGACTCGTCCACGGCCGTCGGTGTGACCGGCACGGGCGCCGACACCCACTTGACCGCGTCCCCGGGCCGGATCGCGCCGACCGACGACGCGTGGACCTCCTCGCGCAAGCCCCTGGTCGGTGAGTTCACGTTCCGCGGCAAGACGCTGTTTGTCATCGCCAACCACTTCAACAGCAAGGGCGGCGACCAGGCGATCGACAGCCGCTTCCAGCCGCCGGTACGCAGCTCCGAGGCGCAGCGCAACCGACAGGCCCTGGTGGAGCGGGAGTTCGTCGAGTCACTGGAGAAGGCGAACCCGAAGGCGGACCTGGTCGTCCTGGGAGACCTGAACGACTACCAGTTCTCGCCCGCGGTGACCTCACTCACGGCGAACGGCGAGATCCTCACCGACCTGGTGAACACCCTGCCGGTCAAGGAGCGTTACTCGTACGTCTACGAGGGCAACTCCCAGGTGCTGGACCACATCCTGGTCAGCCCGGGCCTGAAGCACGGCGCCGACTACGACGTGGTGCACATCAACAGCGAGTTCGCCGCGCAGACCAGCGACCACGACCCGCAGATCGTCCGCGTGAAGCCGTAACGGCTCATCGCCCCGGTCGACTGCCGCTTGGTCGTCCCGCAAGGGACGACCAAGCGACGTCTCGGCGGAGTCTCCTCACTCACTTCCCGGAAGATCTCTGCACCAAGGTCCGTGCCGGCAGCCTGCCCACGACCGGGCCCGCACGGCCGGTCGTGGTGTCGGCGGCGGTCCAGGCGTCCTCGTCTCACCTTCGCCAGAACAAGTGGTGCGTCACGCCGCTCGGGCTGGGCACGACCTCCAGGTGGAACCGGTCGAGCAGCTCATCGGGGGAGTCCCACAGTCGTAGTCCGGACCCGAGCTCTACCGGCGAGACCGCCACATGCAGGGTGTCGACGAGGTCGGCATCGAGGAACTGCCGGATGGTGGTGACCCCGCCGCCGAGCCGGACGTCCTTGCCCTGCGCGGCTTCCCGGGCCCGTTCGAGGACCGTGGCCGGGGCGCCGTTGACGAAGTGGAACGTGGTGTCGGAGAGCGTGAACGACGGACGCCCGTGGTGGGTCATGACGAACACCGGCGTGCGGAACGGGGGCTCCTCGCCCCACCAGCCGCGCCATTCATGGTCCTGCCAGGGCCCGCGCCGGGGCCCGAACTTGTTGCGGCCCATGATCTCGGCACCGATGTCGCGTGCGAAGTCCCGCGTGAAGTAGTCGTCCAGGCCCCGGCTCCCCCCGGGATCCGTCCGCATGGGCCAGCTCGCCGTGGCCCCGGCCCAGGCGAACAGCCGCTCCGCATGGTCGAGGCCGAACGGCTTCTCCAGACTCTGATGCTCTCCGGCACCGATTCCGTCACTGGAGACATTGAAGTTCATGACTCTCAGCAATTGATCCACGCGCATCCTCACCGAACCCTGTCGCGTCATCGTGCGGCCAAGCGCCCCACATGATGACGTCGAACAGAATGTGGCCGTATCGACAGCGGCACACAACTTTCTTCCAAGGCGTCTCGTGAAGCGCCCCCGTCGGCACATGTCAGGTCAGGCGTCCCGGGCACTTGACTCCGTCGGCGCGCGGCATGATCCTCGTCCCAAGTATTGCGCGGTTCATGACAATCCCATGGTTTCGTCAATCGCGCCCTCCCGTCGACCGAGGGACGTGGACCGTGACGCCGACCGGACGCTCGCACCGCAGCCGCAAGAACGTCACCATGCTGTCGCTGCTGCTCCTGGTACTGACCATGGTCCTCGGGCCGACCCCGAGTTCCGCGGCCGGCAACGACTGGTGGATCCCGACCGCACGACCCGCCCCGGACGTCCAGATCGACGTCACCGGCGAGCCGTTCACCGGCACCGACTCGGCAGGAGAAGTACAGGGGTTCGTCGACGCGCACAACCACCTGTTCGGCAACGAGGCCTTCGGGGGCCGGCTGATCTGCGGCAAGGTCTTCTCCGCGGCCGGCGTCGCCGACGCCCTCAAGGACTGCCCCGAGCACTACCCCGACGGCACCCTCGCGCTCTTCGACTACATCACCCACGGCGGTGACGGCAAGCACGACCCGGTCGGCTGGCCGACCTTCAAGGACTGGCCCGCGTACGACTCGATGACGCACCAGGCCGACTACTACGCCTGGGTGGAGCGGGCCTGGCGCGGCGGCCAGCGCGTGCTCGTCAACGACCTCGTCACCAACGGCATGATCTGCTCCATCTACCCCTTCAAGGACCGCAGTTGTGACGAGATGACCTCGATCCGGCTGCAGGCGAAGATGACCTACGACCTCCAGGCCTACATCGACACGATGTACGGCGGCACCGGCAAGGGCTGGTTCCGCGTCGTCACCGACAGCGCTCAGGCGCGGCAGGTCATCGAGGAGGGCAAACTCGCCGTCGTCCTCGGGGTCGAGACCTCCGAACCCTTCGGCTGCAAGCAGATCCTCGACATCCCGCAGTGCAGCAAGGAGGACATCGACAAGGGCCTCGACGAACTCTACGCACTCGGCGTCCGCTCCATGTTCCTCTGCCACAAGTTCGACAACGCGCTGTGCGGCGTCCGCTTCGACTCCGGCGGCCTCGGAACGGCCATCAACGTCGGCCAGTTCCTGTCCACCGGCACGTTCTGGCAGACCGAGAAGTGCACCGGCCCGCAACACGACAACCCCATCGGCAGCGCCTCCTCGGAGGCGGAGGCGGACCTGCCGGCGGGCGTGGACGTCCCCTCGTACGACTCGGACGCACAGTGCAACAAGCGCGGTCTCACCGATCTCGGCGAGTACGCCGTGCGCGGCATGATGAAGCGCAAGATGATGCTGGAGATCGACCACATGGGCGTCAAGGCCGTCGGCCAGGCCCTCGACATCCTGGAGTCGGCGTCCTACCCCGGCGTGATCTCCTCGCACAGCTGGATGGACCTGAACTGGACCGAGCGGGTCTACTCCCTCGGCGGCTTCGTCGCCCAGTACATGCACGGCTCCGAGGGCTTCGTCGCGGAAGCCGCCCGGACCAAGGCGCTGCGCGACAAGTACGACGTGGGCTACGGCTACGGCACCGACTTCAACGGCATCGGCGACCACCCCGCCCCGCGCGGCGCGGACGCGGCGAACAAGGTGACGTACCCCTTCAAGAGCGTCGACGGCGGCTCCGTCATCGACAAGCAGACCTCCGGCGAGCGCACCTTCGACATCAACACCGACGGCGCGGCCCACGCCGGCATGATTCCCGACTGGATCGAGGACATCCGGCAGGTCGGCGGCCAGGACGTGGTGAACGACCTGTTCCGGGGCGCCGAGTCCTACCTCGACACCTGGGGAGCAACGGAACAGCACCAGGCCTCCGCCAACCTCGCCAAGGGACAGCCGGCCACGGCCAGTTCGTCCGAGTCGAACCCGTTCACCAGCTACCAGCCGGGCCGCGCCGTGGACGGCGACGACTCCACCCGCTGGGCCAGCGACTGGAGCGACGACCAGTGGTGGCAGGTCGACCTGGGCTCCACCCACCTCGTCTCCCGGGTGACGCTGGACTGGGAACGCGCCTACGGCACGTCGTACCGCGTCGAACTCTCCACCGACGGCACGAACTGGCAGACCGCCTGGTCCACCACGAGCGGCGACGGCGGCCTGGACACGGCCCGGTTCACCGGCACCCCGGCCCGCTACGTCCGGATCCACGGTCTCGACCGCGGCACCGACTGGGGATACTCACTGTACGAGGTCGGGGTCCACAGCGCCTGACGCGGCGGCCGTCCGGCGACGGCATGCGTGCCGTCGCTGTCATCACCCCCCTTACCTCGTCACCCCCTCACCGCTCCCCTCGCGGGTCTCGTGATCCGACGGCTACCCGGCGCGGCGGCTTCGTCCGCGCGCACCCTGTGCGGCCAGACTGTCCCGACCACTACCACCGAGGTCCGGCCAGGGCGACCTCCACCGGGATCACGAGGGAAGGGCGGACACATGAGGCGGGTGTTCCGGCCGGGCGCCCGGCGCCCCCGGCTGTGCTTCGACGGCTGGATCGCGGGCCTCGGCACCACCTCCGGCAACCGCGTCGTACTGGGTCACTGGCTCCGCTCGCCGTTCGGCCCGTTCAGCGACGTGATGCTGGAACGAAGCGACGGAGAACGGCTGTTGCTCGCTCCGACCCGGTGGACCGCGGAATTCGTCCGCGCCACCTACCACTTCGACACCGTACGCGTCGTACCGGTCGACGTCGCCGTCCTCGCAGACACCTGGACCGTCGCGGCGGGACCGCTCCGCCTGCGCTTCACCACCGGCCCCCGCACGCTCCTCGGCCATCTGCTGCATGCCGTCCCCGGACCACTCGCCCGCCGCCCGGCGTGGTCCGTCGTCACCGACCGTGTCGCCCGCATGCTGCTGCCCGGCGTACGGACCCGCGGCAGCGCGGGTGGCGGCCGGAGGGAGTGGTACGGCGCGCGGGATCTGCGGGCGATCCGCCGGCTCTCGGGCGACTACGACGGTGCGGACCTGGGTGCGCTCGCACCCGTCGAACCTCCCGTGCGGTTCGGGTTCGGCTCGGTACCGCGCCGACCCGCGCTCACCCGGGTCACCACGACGGTCGAGGCGGAGTGATCCCTTCCCGTCCCCGGCCCGCGTCAGGACCGGTGACTCACCGACGCCAGCAAGATCTCCACGCTGTCAGGCTGTCACGCCGGGCCTGGTCACCCGTGTGGCATGTCCCGTCCTGTCCGGTCACATGGCACGCGCCGTGAGAACCTCTCCGGCCCGTCGTAGTGCCTCCTGGTGCCCGAAGAGCCCGGGGAGTCCTCCGGTGTGGACGAAGACGGTCCGCTCACCCGGACGGACGTCACCCTCGCGCACGGCGGCCACGAGACCGGCCATGGCCCGCCCGGTGTAGACGGGATCCAGGACGAGTCCCTCGGTCCGGGCGGCGAGGAGGACCGCCTCGGTGACCGGTTCGGTGAGGTGGGAGTATCCGGCCCCGACCTGGTCGAGCCGCAGCCGTGGCCGCCGCGGCGCGGGGGAGGGTGCGTACAGCTCCGTCAGCAGCAGGTCGAGGGTGTGCCCCGGATCCGCCACGGCGCCGCAGTGCACGCCCAGGACCCGGTCTGCGCCGAGGGCACGCACCAGCCCGGCCATCGTGCCACCGCTGCCCAGCGCGACCACGGCGGTGGCCAGATCGGGAGCCTGCGCGAGGAGTTCACGCCCGCCGTCGACATAGCCCAGGGCGCCGACGGGACTCGATCCGCCGAAGGGAATGAGCGCCGGAGCCGCGTTCCGCTCACGCAGCCCTGCGACGACACGGTCGAGGACGGCGGCGAGCTCGGCGCCGTCCACCGCGCCGGCCCACACGACCCTCGCGCCGAGGAGGCCGTCGAGCGCCTGATTGCCCGCGGCCGTGCCGGTGGGCTCGCCCGCGAGGACGAGGACGACGTCCATGCCGAGCCGAGCGCCGGCCGCCGCGGTGAGGCGGGCGTGGTTGCTCTGCGGCGCCCCGCTGGTGACAAGGGTTCGCGCCCCCTCGGCGAGGGCCTGTCCGCAGGTCCACTCGAGCTTGCGGACCTTGTTCCCTCCGCCGCCGAGCCCGATCAGGTCGTCCCGCTTGATCCACAGGTCGTCCGGCCCGAGCCCCAGGGCCTGCCCGAGCCGAGGGGCGGGTTCGAGCGGTGTCGGCCAGGAGGCCAGCGTGACCTTGCGGTGCTCCTCGCGCATCGTGCCCATGCGACAACCCCTTCGTCTCCGTGCCCGCGTCTCCGTGCCCGCGTGTCCGTCCCGCGGCGCACCCATGTCTTCCCGAGGACGCACCCCGCTGAACTCCGTGGCCGTCCGCGCGCCAGGGCCGGTGAACGTGCGGACGGGGCGCCGTGATTACGATGCCTCGTGAACCGTTTCCCTCCTCCCGGCCGGACAGCGCGATGAGCACCGCCGACTCGTTCCCCCTCGGAGCCTCGACCACGCTCGCCGAACTCGCCCGGGATCCGCACCCGCGCCTGGCACTGCTCCGCGCCCACGAGCCGGTGTCGTGGCTGCCCGAGCTGAACGGCTGGCTGGTCACCCGCCGCGACCTCGGGCTGGACGTGATGAGGGACTCCGCCACCTTCACCGTCGACGACCCCCGCTTCACCACCGCCCAGGTCGTCGGACCGAGCATGCTGTCCCTGGACGGCGCCGCGCACACCCGCCACCGCGAGCCCTTCGCGGCACCCTTCCGGCCCCGAAGGGTGCACGACAACTTCGCCGCGTTCATAGAACGGGAGACCGACCGCCTCATCACCGCACTGGAACCTGAGGGCGCCACCGAACTGCGCCGCGCCTTCGCCGGACCGCTCGCGGTGGCCGTCGTCACCGACGCCCTCGGGTTGGTCGGGACCACCACCGACACGGTGCTCTCCTGGTACGACGCCATCGTACGGTCGGTCTCGGACATCACCGAGGGCCTGGCGGCGGGCCCGGCGGGTCCCGCCGCCTACGCACAACTGCGGGCCGCCGTCGAGGCAACCGTCGCCGACCCGCACGCCTCCTCGCTCCTCGTCTCCGCCGCCGAGCAACTGGACGTGCCCGAAGTGGCCTCCAACGCGGCGGTGCTGATGTTCGGCGGCATCGAGACGACCGAAGCGATGATCACCAACGCCCTGCTCCACCTGCTGCAGAACCCCGCTCAACTCGCCCTGGTGCAGGCCGATTCCGGCCTGCTGGACGGAGCCGTCGAGGAGTCCCTGCGGTTGGAGCCCGGCGCGGCTGTGGTGGACCGCTACGCCACCCGCGACAGCGTGCTCGGCCCGGCTGCCATCCGCCGCGGCGACCTCGTCAGCGTCTCTCTGACCGGCGCCAACCGCGACCCGGCCGTCTTCACCGACCCGGACCGATTCGACGTCCGGCGCGCCGAAGCCCGCCTTCAACTGGCCTTCGCCCACGGCCCGCACCACTGCCTCGCCGCCCACCTGGCCCGCCTGGAGACCCGCATCGCCCTCCAGCGCCTGCTCGAACGCCTCCCCGGACTCCGCCTCGACCCGCAGCGGCCCGCCGCCCCGCACGGCCTGGTCTTCCGCAAGCCGGCCGCCCTCCACGTGCTCTGGGACGTTCCGGCCTGACGACCCTCGACGGCCGAAGGGCATGGCGGACGTCCTCACGAACAGGTGACTGCTGTCCCAAAGCTGCTTCACCACCCCACCTGATGACTAACGTCATCGTTCTCACGGTAACCAGGGGGGAAAATGAGCAACCCGTACAACGTGCCACAACCCGCCAGATCCATACCCAGGTGGGCTCGCAAAAGGGTCGTACTGCCCGCCCTCGCCGTGGCTTTCATCGTCGGCATCGCCGCCGGCGGCAGCGGCAACGACGACAAGAAGGCCGTCGCGGACGACAAGCCTCGGCCCACCGCGACCGCCACGGTGACGGCGACGGCGACGGCCACGGAGACCGCCGCACCCGAGCCGGCGCCCACCGTCACCGAGACGAAGACGGTCAAGGTCAAGGTCAGGGTGACCGTCACCGCGGACTCGGCTGGTGGAGACTCCGTGAGCTCCGACGACGACAGCGGTGGCAGCACCTACTACGCCAACTGCACCGCCGCCCGCGCCGCCGGCGTCACCCCCCTCCACCGAGGCGACCCCGGATACGACGCGCATCTCGACCGGGACGGCGACGGCGTCGCCTGCGAATGACAGCGGCAGGCCCGCCCCGGGGAGGGGGACACGAGAAGGGCCTGCCACCGAAGCAGTTCCGTCGCCGGCGGGCTCGCGTGGGAACTTTCCGGTGTGCAGGCCGCCGTCGGTCGGGCCACGGTCATCGCGGACGGCGGCTGTCGGGGCACCGGCCTGCTCATTCCGTACCGCCGTGCACGCGGCCAGACCGAACTGCCGGCCTGGAGAGAGGAGCACAACACCTCCCACCGCAAGGTCCGGGCCCGCGTCGAGCACGTCTTCGCGCGGCTGCACAACCTCGCCCTCGCGGGGCAACTCCCGCCCCGTACGAGACCGGAGAGGCCCAAGGAAGGTGGCTCTCCACCTTCCTTGGGCCTCTCCGGCTCGGAGAATGCTCAGTCGATACAGAACTCGTTGCCCTCGATGTCCAGCATGGGGATGCACGACTCGTTTTCCTCATCGGCGTACAGCGTTCGCACGTGGGTCGCACCGAGCGCGACCAGTCGTGCGCACTCGGCTTCGAGCGCGGCGAGGCGCTCGTCCCCCACGAGCCCGGTGCCGACCCGGACGTCGAGATGCACCCGATTCTTGACGATCTTGCCCTCGGGGACGCGCTGGAAGTACAGGCGCGGGCCCACGTCTGAGGGATCACTGCAGGCGAACCATGATCCCTGCTTCTCAGGAGGCAGGGTGCGGTTGAAATCGTCCCAGGTGGTGAACCCCTCCGGTGGCGGCGGTATGACGTACCCCAGCACTTCACACCAGAAGCGGGCAAGGCGCTCAGGTTCTGCGCAGTCAAAGGTGACTTGGAACTTCTTGATCGCCGACATCGGCGCACCGTACCGCGTACCAGGGGGACCCTGCCGCTCATTTCCCCAGGCGGATCCGCCCGTCACCCGTCGCATCCTGGGCCGCCTTGGACACCAGGTGATCAAACCGGACAGTCCACGAGAACGACGCGACCGTGGCGGCGGAGTGCCCCAGTGGTCCCCAGGATCCAGTCCCGGCCAACCACCTTCAGGTCAAGATCAGTTGGGGGACAACCCTCAGTCACGCCATCAGGGCAGGTAACCCGCGAGCTGCTGGACCGGCATAGGTCGTAGGGCGCGCTCGTGCCCGGCATGCGAGGACAGGTACCTCGTGACACGCCGTCAAACCTGCTGCCGCTGGGCTTCTCCCTCGCCTGCCCGCTCGACCTGCGCGTATACCCGTAGTCCGTGTGCTGGTCAGCCGAGTACGAGCAGCGCGATCGCCGACACCGCATGGACGACCAGCAGGGGCAGACCTACGGGTCTTCCCCTGTCTTTGGGGGCGCTTTTCCCGGTGGGGCGCAGTGTGGGGTCGGCCTGCAGGGTCCGGATCCCGTCGACGGCGCGCAGCGCTTCCGGCCTGCGGCGGAAGCGGCGGTTGAGCCAGGACGGCGCGACGACGCCGAAGACCTCCGCGCCGCGTTCGCCGCCAGGGGAGTCGTCGGAGTAAATGATGTTGAATCCGCGGTCCCTCAGCCAGACATGGCTGAGCCGACTCCAGGGCACGTGCCTGACCCGTCTCATCCCGACCACCCATAGGCCCGTGCTGTCCGCCGTGACACGCCAGCTGAACTGTTGGGCGATGGGGCCGACGGTGCCGAGGGCGAAGAGGGCAAGGAACACGCGGAACGAAAGGGGCGTGCTGACGGGTACGGTCGAGAGAGCGGTCACGGAGGCGATGATCGCGGCTTCGAAGAGGACTGCGCACAGTCGGCTCCCGGTTCCCGGCCCCCAGCTCACGGGGGCGGCGCCGGGCCCGAGTTGCTCGGGCCGGCCCATGGGGAACTCCTGACGTGCCGGTACGGTGTTGTACTCGACACAGAGCCGGGGCGTCTCCTGTCCGTCGGACGAGACGAGGATGAGCCCGCCGCCCGGGTGGGGCGGGCCGAACAGCACCGCCTCACGCAGCCGGTTGTGCACGGGGCTCACGAACTCCTTGCCGGCGAGCCGGGTGTAGCAGCCGAGGACCGGCCTGTGCCCTTCGAGGTCGTCGGCCGCGAAGACGTACGTACGCCGGTCGTTGTGGCCGCCGCCCTTGCGTACGAGTACGCGCAGCGCGGGCGCCGGGCCGCCGCGGCGTAAGACGGCGGCCCGGCGCCGGTCTCGTGTGTAGTAGGCCAGGTTCAGGCTGCCGAAGACGGTCCCGATGACCGCAACCCACTGCAAGCCTGTGGCGCCCATGAGTGGGGTGATGCCGAGCGGGCCGAGAACGAAGGCGAGGACGGCGGCGACGGCCATCAGGGTGCCGCAGCCCAGCTGTTCACCGTCGGCCGGGACGGTCATCGCCGCCTCGGGCAGGGGATGTCGCGCGGGGCCCGCGGCCTCCAGTGCGAGCCGCCGCTGTCTGCGGGCGGCGGCGAGCCGGTGCAGACAGGCGAGGCAGGCGTAGCAGGCCGCGACGGCCACGGCGATGCCGGCGGCGACGGGAGTGCGCGGATCGAGGAATACCCATAGGGCCGGCAGGGGCAGGGCCACAGCGGTCAGCAGGGGCAGCCGCAGGATGCCGCGGTACAGGACGGTGATCATCAGTGCTGCCACGGCCGTAGCGAGCCAGTCGGGGGCGCACGGGCTCCCGTCCTTGCAGAAGTACGCATCGGCCGGAGCGAGACGGAGAGCGGCCAGGCACGCGAGCGCCAACGCGAGGACCGTCGGAAACGGATGCGCCCACAGGCCGGGCCGCAGCGCGCGCCAGCGGTCGGCGTCGGAGGAGAGCCAGGCAGCGGCGTCCGCCGGAACTGCCTCCGGCGGCAGGGGAATCGGACTCTCGGCCACGGGTGGATTGTGACGGTGGGCGCTCGCTCGCTGCTCCCTCCAAGGCTGACGGAGCCATGAACACCGAGCGACTGAAGGACAAACACTTCCATCTGTCGCCAGTGCGGTCTGTAATCCGTCGGGCGCCGGCACTCAGACCGGGTGTGCCCAGCTCCGGCTCACTGGGCCACCGATGTCCGGCGTCCTTGGAAGAAGCCGACGCCGCTGCCACCGGGCCTCGGAGCGGGAATCGTCATCGACACGATCGGCCTTCTGCTTGCGGTGCCGGTCACCGCGGTCAGCGTGCAGGACTCCGTGGCCGGCACCCGTCTCCTCTCATCCGGGAACGCGCCATGCGCCGATCACCGTTGCGCCACCGGTGTCCATGGGCAGCGATTCCAGGGCGTTGGCCACATGAGTGAGCATGGCCTCGCTGTCGGTCCACTCGGGAGTGGCCTCGTGACCGGTGTCGTTGAAACGCACCACACATCCGCGGTGCGGACCCGAGCGCAGGTCGACGAAGAGGCCGCCGCCGGCGCCGTCGCCCGCGATGGGGAGCCACTCAGGGATCCAGAGCACCGATGCCTCGCCGGGGTACAGGGCCGCTGCCGGATCCCGCCTGCACCGCTCCTGCCAGGTCTGCCACCGCTCCACGAGGTCTGGAGGAACGATCTCACGGCTCACCCGCAGGTGCATCGCGCGCTCTCCGAGCGCCTCGGCCACCGAGTACGGATCGAAGCAGTCCGGCAGCAGGTGGCCAAGGGGCTGGGGAGCGGGCGGCGTTCGCCGGAATCCATCCGCGCACGACCACCAGCGGGCGAGGTCGGCGGGGAGCGGAACACCCAGATGCCGTTCGGCTTCCGCGATCCGGTCCGGCTGCGCGGGTGGGCGAAGACGCTCCCGATAGCGAGGCGCGTGCCGGGCGAGCCAGGCGTCGATGCGGTGCCAGACGGTCTCGATCGGCTCCTCGGGGGCCGAAGGTGATCAATAGGCGGGGGGCGGTGGTGATGTGGGTATCGGGGCCACGGCGAGGCGCCGCGCCGCCGGTCGCAATCGGGGCTGCGGTCACCGACACCGCCAGGTAGGAGCCGTTGCGGCGGGCGAGCCTGATCCGGCAGGCGTCCCGGCTCAGGGACGCCCGCAGCCAGGTGGCGAGATCCTCGGGGTGGACCAGGTCCTCCAATGAGAACTCGCGCAGGGCGCTCGGCGCGCGTTCCAGCAATCGGCACAGCACGTCGTTGACGCCGAGGAGACGGCTCGGCTGCCCGGGCAAAAGCTCTGCCAGGCTGTGACCGCTCTTCCATGATGCCTCGCCTCGGGTGCGTATCCGATTGGCCTGCAGCCGACGTACGGTTCACTGGGACTCAGCGCCCCAGTTGCCACTCCGGCCATCAGCGTCGTTCTGTGCGTGACGAGTCGGCACCGTCCTCGCGCCTACCTGACTACGGCGTCAGTCTCGCGGGTGGGCTGCTCTTCTCTTCACCCACGCTCACGCTGTGGTCGGGGCGACCGCAAAGACGGATCCCGTGCTGGCTCCCGCGTACACCACGCCGTTCAGCACCACGGGTTCAGGGCGCTCGTCGAGTGGACTCTCGATGGGCAAGTTCGGGTCGCGTCGTGCCGCACTGCGCCACCAGGTCTTTCCCGTCGCAGCATCGACACAGGTGATTCGCCCATCAATGGCCGAGCTGTACAGCCGGCCGCCGGCAAGCACCGGGCGAACGGGAGATTCGCCTCCCGTCTCCACGGTCCAGTTTCGCCGGCCTGTTCGGAGGTTGTACGAGGCCAGCATGCCGTCCGCCCGGCTGATGTAGAGCGTGTCGCCCTGCGTGCGCGCAGTGCCCTTGGGAGCGTCCCTGAGGGGAAGGCGTTCCGTGCTTCCGTCCGCCCTGGAGACGCGGGTGACGCTCCGGCCGTCGAGCAGGAAGGACACCGTGCCGCCGTCGGCCGCCACCGGCGTGCCGGGGTCCTTGTCGAAAGTGGCGAGAACCTTGGTCGTGCGCAGCGTGGCGTCATCAAGGACGGCAACGGATGCGATGAAGCCTTCATCTGCCGCGGCCTTCAGCAGATACAGCGCACCGTCCTCACCGCAGAAGACGGTGTAGTACTCGCCGGCGGGAAAGGTTCTGGACCCGACCAGCTTTCCCGTGCGCGCATCCCTGCGGTCGATCCGGACTCGGTCCGCCTCCGGGTGGTCAACCGTCGTGACCGTGGACTTCTGCACGCTGAAGCTTGGCGATGTCATCCAGGCGGACCACAGCAGGTCACCGGTCTTCACGTCGAAGCCTTTGAGCTGTTTCCTGCCTTCTGCATCGATCCGTGCGTCGTCGACCAGGACCGTGTCTCCGGCGAACCCCACGACCGAGCCGGTATCCGTGGACGGGCCTGTGTACGGCTTGCTCCACATGGTCCGTCCGGAGGCGACGTCGATCCGTTCAGCCACCACACCGACCTCCGTGCACACAAGTACATCCCCGGTACCGGCACAGGAGGGGAGGCTGTCATAGTCGTGGTGCCCTGTGGCGATGGCCGGCTTCTTCTCCCACAAACCCCACCCCTTCGGCCGCAGAGCCGCAACTGGTTCGATGGCGGGAGCAGTTCGTATCGACGAGGCGTGGACCGAGGGCGATGCCGAGCCCTTGGCGTCACCCTGAGCTCCTCCCGCATCGCCCCCCAGAAACACTGGGACCGCCGCTGTCACCGCAATGACGGTGACAGCGGCAAGCAGGTAGGTGCGCGTCCGGAGCCGTCGCCGGGGACCAAGTGCGGAGCCTTCCGGTTCCGTCGTCTTCTCAGGTTCCTCTGACCCTGCTGTCTCTATCCCCTGTTCCTGAAGCAAAGCGAGCAGATCGGCGGCGGAGGGTCGGCCGGTGGGGTCCTTGCTTAAGCACTTCTCGATGACGGGACGCAGAGCCGACGGGACTCCCGCGAGGTCCGGAGCGTCATGGGCAATCTTCATGGCGACCGCGATGGGTGGGGTGCCCGTGTCGCCGTCGAACGGTCCCCGGCCCGTCGCCGCATACGTCAGGACCCCTCCCAGTGCGAACACGTCGGCCGCCGCCCCCACCTCGCGCGGCGTGCTCAGCTGCTCCGGTGCCATGAAGGACACCGTGCCCAGGACTTTGCCGCTCCGTGTCAGCGGTTCCGCGCTCAGTACCCGGGCGACACCGAAGTCGATGACACGGGGGCCGTCCTCGGGCAGCAGCACATTGCCCGGCTTGAGATCGCGGTGCACCAGACCGGCTCGATGGATGTCACGCAGGGCCTCGGCGAGTCCCCGGCCCAGCCGTCGCACAGCGTCCTCGCCGAACGCGCCGTTCTCGCGCACGTGTTCCGAGAGCGTCGGGGCGTCAAAGTACTGCGTCGCCATCCAGGGAGGATCGGCATCGGCGTCGGCGCCCACCACCGAGGCCGTAAACGCCCCGCTGACCTGCCGAGCGGCCTCGATCTCGTGCCGGAACCGGGCGCGGTAATCGGCGTCGTTCGCAAACTCCCCTCGGATGATCTTCAGGGCGACACGTCGGCCCGACGGCGACACAGCCAGATAGACGACCCCCATGCCGCCCGCGCCGATGCGGCGCTCAACACGGTACTCTCCGACCACCGGCGGCGTATTCTCGTCCTGCCAGCTCAAGGCCCCTCCTGCGACTCCGCGGTGATCGAGCCCTCCCCACACCTCAAGGTGGGTTAGAGGCTTGCAGTCCCGGCTGCTGCGGGCAGCACGGACGCTAGCGCATTTCGTGGCGTCGTTTGACGGAGTGCGATCACAAGGCGGGGCACGGTGGCGCACCGCCGAGGTGCTAACCGTGGCCCGCCCAACACGGCACCGCGTCACCATCGGGCAAAGCTTCCGGCGCGACTCTGACCGCGTTCCTGTGGTGTGACAGCCGGATGTAGCCGTGGGCGATAGGCATCTGGCGTAGCCATCACGCAACCACGGTCAGAACCAACTGAAGCGCTTAGCCACACGAACGCGGTGCGGCCGACCTCTGCAATGACCACATCCCGATTTCGTCACTGCGGGACCACCACTTTCGTCGGTGCCCCGATGCGGCGCCCACAGGCCCGACCACGGTCCGGGACGTCCCGACCATGAGCCCGACCACGGCAGGTCAGCGCGCCGTGGACCTCAACGGTCGCTCGGTCGCCCGGCGTTCGACTCCGTCTTCCGCGCCGAGGTCATCTTCGCCCGTGCGACCGGCGCCTCCTGGGGGAGCGCGTCGCCTGTCTCGCCGCGTGCCGTCCGGGCCTTGTCGACAGACTGCTGCAGTGCGGCCATCAGGTCCATCAACTGTCCCGGACGGGCTTGCGGCGCCGGGATCTCCGGGAGCTGGCGGTCCTTCTGCTTGGCCTCGATCACCGCGTGCAGAGCGATCACGTCGCCGCGGACCCGCAGCAGACCGAGCCGCTCACGGCCGTGCCACGCGAACCGTGCGACGGCGACCCGGGAGGCCCGCCCTGTGGCATGCCGAAGTACTGGTGAACCCGGTTATACGAACGTGCGGAATGGTGATGTTCTGTGAGGTTGCCAAGTGCCCGACCGCCGACAAGGCCGCTTCGATGTACGGCCTTTGCCGCGACGCCGGTATCGACAGCCGGAGCTGGCCGTCCGGGCGGGGTGTCTCCAGGTTGACGGTCACTTCCTGGACGCAGTAAGTCGGACATGCAGCGGGGGTCGCGAGAGCGACACGAGTGGACGCTCGTGCCTGGACCGATATGCGCGCGTTGAAGTCGGCAGCCGGGACAAGGTGAAAGCCGCAACGCTCACTGGACTGTGACTGTCGGTGACGGAAGTGGAGTGGCCAGGGCACCACAAGGCCCCGCCCTCACCCGCAGCCCATCGAGGCGGGGGCGTTCGGCCAGATCAGCGCCGCGGGCGACCGAGCTCCTGCAGCCCTCAAGCAGCCGGCCTCCGCGAGGAGAGCCACCACGGTCGCCCGCAGGGAACCCTCCCGACGCAGCCTCCTCAAGTATCGATCTAGAGATTTAATTTCGATAAATACACATTCTATCGCTAAAATGTTAGAGTGTTCCGATGGCGAGAGAGAGCGCGACGCGTACCGAAGAGGTGTTCGACGACATCCGGGCAGATCTGCTCAACGGGCAGCTCGTCCCGGGGCAACGGTTGAAGCTCGTTGCCCTCGCCGGCCGGTTCGGGGTGAGTCTTTCGGTGGTGCGGGAGGCGCTGACCAGGCTCGCCGAGCAGGGCTTGGTCGTCTCCAGCCCTCAGCGGGGATTCAGTGTGATGCCGCTGTCGATCGACGACTTGTCCGACCTCACCAAGACCCGGATCCAGGTGGAGTCGCTTGCCCTGCGAGAGTCCATCGCATTGGGGGGTCTCAAGTGGGAGGCCGCCGTCGTATCGTCCTTCCACACACTTGATCGTACCCCGGCCAACGGGGAGGACGGCCGTCTCAACGAGGACTGGCCCATCACGCATCGCGCTTTCCATCAGGCGCTGCTTTCTGGCTGTCAGAGCCCGCGCCTGAGCGGGATTGTCACCGCACTGCGCGACAGTGCGGAGCTTTACCGGCGCTGGTACTGGGCCCTGACGGAAGACCAGGTCCGCGACCTGGCTGGGGAGCACCGGGCGTTGCGAGACCATGCGCTCGACCGCGACGCGGATGCCGCGGTCGCGGCGCTCACCGAACATATCGACAGGGCGCCTCGAAAGCTCATCGCCTACGCCCGTGAGCACAATCTGGAAGATCCCACCCATCCGCCGGCGAAGGCCTGACGGGCGGGTGGGCAAGCCTGGCCCGCGGTGATCCTCCGCACACGGCGGCGTTGTTCCAGCGGGGGCGGTCACCGGCGGCCGCGCTGGTCACACGTCTCTTCGTGATGACCTGAGCGTCAGCGTGACGGGACCGCGATGACTGCCACGGCGAGGCCCGCCGCCCCGCACCGGTGGCGCGGTCCAGACCGTCGGCGCTCCCATGGGACAGAGCCGGCTGCGCCGCCGTCGACGAAGAGTCCCGCACCGGTGGTGCGGGAGTTCTGGTTGTGCTGCGAGGCAAAGGGCGGTGGCGGCACCGCCTTGTCGGGTCGCCCATGGGGGTGAGCGGTTGGATCAGGCAGCCTGGAGGATGCCCCGCAGGACGTCCTCCAGCGTGGTTCGCGCCAACTCCTTGCGGAGGGTTGCTTCGATCTCGCTGTAGATGGCGGTCATCACCGGTCCGATGCGCTCTCCCACGACGCACTCCGGGTCGGGTGTCGAGCGGTGCAGGGCGAAGATCGGGCCCGGCTCGACCGCCTCATGGACATCGAGCAGAGTGATGTCCGCCAAGTCCCGGGAGAGCATCCAGCCAGCTCCCGCGCCTCGCCGCGAATCGGCCAGTCCGGCCTTGCGCAGCTCGGCGAGCAGGCGCCGGATCACCACCGGATTGGTGTTGACGCTCGTCGCGATCTGCTCGGAGGTGGCGACCTCGTGACCACGGCGCTGGTAGAGCCCGATCCACGTCAGCGCGTGCGCCGCGATGGTCAGCCTGCTGTTGGCGCTCACGGCGCACCTCCCTCATCCTGTAGAAACCGTAATGGTTACAACAAGCTGCGGCAAATCTCCCCGGGCCGTCCGGCGCGGACCACCTTCACGTCGTCGCGGGACACCGGCAACGGGTGCCCGGCGACCTGGGGCTCCGGTGAGCGTAGTGCAGCGAACCCGCCACCACCCGGCGCGCCAGCCTGTGCAGGGCGGAGCGACGCCGGAAGGGGCGTAGAGCTGCGGGCGAAAATTTCGATATTCTTGTGCTCTGACGATATTTGACTACAGTGGAGTGGTGCCGCTCGGAAGGTCGGTGCCTTGCAGGCGCACACGACAGCCCAGATCGGGTAGTGCCGGGGCCGGGAACGGAAGGAAGCGATATGAGTGGCACGGAGAAGACGACCGCCCCCCGGGCGGACTGGGACGCGGACCTTCTCGGGACGTGGACCCTGCGCAGCATCCGTGAGCTGGGCGACGACGGCGCTCTCCTGGACGAGCCGTATGGACAGCGGCCGTCGGGGAGGCTCCACTACGGGCCGGCGCACCAGGTGGCAGTGGTGATCCCCGGCCACGCCGACGCACCCGCGGTGGCCTACATGGGCGACTACGAGGCCGACGCCGCTGGGGTGCTCCGGCACATCGTGCGCGTCGGACTGCCGCCCTTCACCGAGGACCAGGTCCGGTGGGCGCGGCTCGACGGCGACTCCCTCTCCCTCTCGACGGACGTCGAGGGACGGCGCCGCATCGAGCTGCGATGGGCCCGCGCCTAAGACGCGGCCCCCGGCCTCTCCCGATCAACGACATATGCGTGACAGCCAGTACCGGGCAGCAGTCGGCAACCCGCAGATGCGCCCCACATCGGAAGGAGAACGCGATGGCCCTGCACCGCCTGACCTCGATCACGCTCGGCGTCCCCGACGTCGAGGCCGCGGCCGGCTACTACGAAGACTTCGGCTTGACGCCGGTGGGGGACGGGAAGGTCCACCGCTTCGCCACCCAGGACGGCGGCGAGCAGTTGAAGCTCGCCCACTCCGCACAGCGCCGACTTGTCGAGCTCGGCGTCGGCGTGGACGACCAGGACGACCTGGACCGCGTGGCCGCCGGCCTGGCCAAGCTGGACGTGCCGGCTGAGCGGGGCGCGACGTCCTTGCGAGTCGCCGACCCGAACTCCAACCTGACGGTGATTCTGGAGATCGCCGCGCACCTTGAGCAGACCCCGGCCGAGCAGGTGCCCTACAACGGCCCCGGCCGCCCCTCCCGGGCCAACGGCCGCGCCCCCGGGGTGGAGCGGACGAACCGGGTGCGGCCGCGCAAGCTCGGTCACGTGGTGATCGGGTCGCGCGACCAGGACGCGAGCCAGCGCTTCTTCACCGAGGGCCTCGGCTTCAAGGCTACCGACCACGTGCCCAGCCTGGCCAGCTTCCTGCGCTGCTCGACCGACCACCACAACATCCTCATCCAGAAGGCTCCGGTGGACTTCCTCCACCACACTGCGTGGGAGGTGGACGACGTGGACGAGGTCGGCCGCGGCGCCACCGCCATGCTGGAGGAGCACCCCGAGCGGCACGTGTGGGGACTGGGCCGGCACCACATCGGCTCGAACTTCTTCTGGTACCTCAAGGACCCGGCCGGCAACTTCTCCGAGTACTACAGCGACCTCGACTGCATCGTCGACGACCAGCTGTGGAAGCCCTCCACCGTCGACGGGGCCCGCGGGATCTACAACTGGGGCCCGCCGCTCCCGCCGTCCTTCATCAAGCCCGAGGACCTCGCCGCTCTGATGACCGGCTCGCACAGCCCCCGCTGACATTCGTTGCACCCACACCCACAGGAGTAGTCATGCGCATTGGCAGGATCGGCGGCAGGCTGGCACTGCTGCACGGCGACCGAGCACTGGACGTCGAGAAGGCGAGCGATGGCAGGTTCGCGGCCGAGCCCGACCGGCTCTTCGAGCGGTGGGACGAGTTCGCGCAGTGGGCCGAGGGCCGCTCGCTGGATGACGCGGTGCCCTTCTCACCCGCGCAGGTCGGCGCGCCCGTCTTGCGCCCGGCCCAGGTCTTCGCGATCGGCCTCAACTACCAAGCACACGTCTCGGAGGCCGGCGTGCGCCCGAAGATCACCTCACCGGCGGTGTTCACGAAGTTCGTCACCAGTATCGCCGGCCCCTACGACACCGTGACGCTGCCCAGCACCCGGGTCGACTGGGAGGTCGAGCTGGTCGCGGTCATCGGGCGCCCGGGACACCAGGTGGCGGAGAAGGACGGGTGGAGCCACGTGGCGGGCCTGACCGTGGGCCAGGACCTGTCCGAGCGGACGGTCCAACTTGAGGGGCCCGTGCCTCAGTTCTCCCTCGGCAAGTCCTATCCGGGATTCAGCCCGATCGGCCCCTCGCTGGTGAGCGTGGACGAGTTCGCCGACCCCGACGATCTGGCCCTGTCCTGCGCCCTGGACGGCGAGGTACTCCAGGACGGCAGGACCAAGGATCTGATCTTCTCCGTGCCTGAGCTCGTCGCGCGGCTCTCCGCCGTCGTCCCGCTGCTTCCCGGCGACGTCATCTTCACCGGCACCCCGTCCGGGGTGGGCATGGGCCGGGACCCGGAGCGCTACCTGCCGCCGGGCGGCACCTTGGTGAGCACCATCGAGGGCATCGGCTCGCTCAGCAACCGCCTGATGGCGGGTCCCGGAGTGCAGGGCGCTGCCTGACCGGGCTCCAGGTCACCACCAACGACGCAAGAACACAGTTAGAGACGCCGACTCCGATCGGCAGAGAAAGGAAACAATCATGAGTGACCAGACACGCGATGTGGTGAACGAGCTCCTCAAGCGCATGGGGGAGGGCGATATCCCGGCCGTGGTGGCGCTGTTCGCCGACGACGCCCACTGGGAGGTCCCCGGAGACTCGGAGATCGCCCCCTGGGTGGGCAGGTGCGGGGTCGCCGGCATCCCGGACTTCTTCCAGACGATGGCCCGGCTCACCGTCCGTGAGCTCTTCGAGGTCGAGCGCGTCCTCGTCGACGGCCCCAACGCGGTGCTGATCGGACGGGCGCGGGTCGTGGTGCGCTCGACGGGCAAGGCAATCGACACGCCGTTCGCGGTGGACATCGTCGTCAACGCCGAGGGCCGCATCAGCCGCTTCTACATGTTCGAGGACTCCTTGGGCGTCGCCCGTGCCATGCGTCCCTGAACAACGCGCACCCCGCGGCTCTACCGCAACCCCATCCCCTGCTACGCGACAGAAAGACGCAAGATGATCTCCCATGACAAGGACGAGCCCACCAGCATTGTCATCAGCAGCTACTACACCGTTCACCCGGATGACCGGCAGAAGTTCATCGACGCCGTTGTCCCTCACCTCGCGCCCTCGGCGCAGAACCCAGGTTCTGTCTACTACGTCTTCGCGCAGGACCTCAGCGACCCGAACACCTTCCACCTCTCCGAAGGCTGGCGGAACCAGGAGGCACTCGACATACACAATGCCTCCGCTCCGTTCCAGACGGCCTTGCGCGAGGTGATGACTGGAGTACGTATCGTGGGCCGCCAAGGTCAGCGCTACGAAATTGCCGCCCAGGGTGCAGGCGACCCGCCCAGCGTCGCCACGGGCGAGTAAGTCGCCAGAAGGAGAACGCAGCGTGGTCGCGCAGCAGTAGATCGCGGCCGCTGCGCTGCGTGCAGCATCCGCAGGAGCCCGTAGACGGGGCCACAACTCACTCCCAGAACCAAGGAGTAAGACGCGCTCCAGGACCTGGTGCAACTCGCCCTCTCCCGCCAGTCATGATCGCGATCAGCGCCCCCCCTCGCCGGACCAGAGGGGCCCGAGGTGGGAGGAACACCGGCGGGTGGGACGTGGCGTGTTGCCGGATTCAGCCGGAAGGCACAGGTCACTGTGACTTGAGGTGAGCCGAGGTTTCTTCGATGGACGGTGTTCCGAGCCTGGCGCCGTCGACCAGTCCATCGACAGCACCAACGCCGTCGCCCCCCGCCTGCCGGCTTACGGGGCTTGGCGCAGTCCGTGCCGATCGGCCCAGGAGGAGACTGCGGTGGCGATTTCGGCGGGGCGGTCTTCGGGGGCGTGATGGCCCGCGGCTCCGCAGTGGGCGGTCTCCAGTGCGGCGATGTGCGCCTCGCACCAGCGGGCCATGTCGGGGCCGATCAGCAGAGTCGGCGAACCTTCGAAGGTCATGAGCAGCTTCGGGACGTCGCCGCTCTTCGCCAGCCAGGCGTCGTACGCCTCGATGCGGGCGACGAGCTCAGCGGGTTCGCCGCCGAGGGGCAACTGCCGGGCCCATGCCAGTACGGGCCGACGGCTGTCGCGGGTCGGGAACGGTGCGAGGAAGGTTTCCAGATCATTGGCGGCCACTGGCGTGAGAACGCCGCCGGTGAAGGCCTGGCGAACGAACAGGTTCTGGTCGAGTACCATCTCCTCGCCTGTGCCCGCAGCGCGGATCGCCTCGGAACGTTTGCGTGCCGGCGCGGACAGGTCTTCCCAGGCCATCGGCTTGACGATGCTCTCCAGGAATGCGATGCCGAGCACCCGGTCGGGGTGCCTGGACGCCCAGTCGAAGGCGAGCGCACCGCCCCAGTCGTGGCCGACCAGGATGACGCGGTCCAGATCGAGCGCATCGAACCAGGCATCGAGGTAGCGAGCGTGGTCGGCGAACCGGTATGAGATGTCCGGCTTGCCGGAGCGGCCCATCCCGATGAGGTCTGGGGCCAGAAGCCGTCCGCTGCCGATGCCGGGCAGGACGTTTCTCCACAGGTGCGAGGAGCTCGGGTTCCCGTGGAGGAACACGAAGGTAGTGCCGCTGCCCGACTCCTCGTAGTGCATGGTGGAGTCGAGAACGCGTATCTCGGGCATGTCGAGCGGTCCTTTCGTCAGTCGGACGGGGCGAGGGGGGCCTCCAGGAGGGAGGCGAGGGTGCGGACGAAGGCCGCAGTGCGTGGATCGTCTCTTCCGCCCAGCGGGGCGAGGAGTTGGTCGTGCAGTACCTGGACGGTGTCCATGGCTGGGCGGACGGTCTCACGTCCGGCGCTGGTCAGCGCCAGTCGCACGATGCGGATGTCGTCGGCGTCGCGGGTGCGTTGGACGAGTCCGGCGGTCTCCAGCGAGCGGGCCAGTTTGGATACGTACAACGCCTCCAGACCTGTGTGGTCGGCAAGTTCTCGCTGACTCGGCCGCAGGCCGGAGCGCTCCATCCCGAAGAGGGAGGACAGCAGCACGTACTGGGCGTGCGTCAGGTGCAGGGAGGTCAGGGCCTGATCCACCGCGTTGCGCCACTTGATGGACAGTCGCCAGACCAGGTAGCCGGGGGTTGCCCCCTTCGGGATGCCACTCACAGCGAAGTAATGTACATGGATACTATATCCATGGCTATCATTTTTCGGATCTGCGCACGGCCCACGGCTGTGCGCGGGCCGGGTCAGCCGTCCCCACGGGCGCCTCCGTCGCCGAGGTCTCTCTCCGCGGGTCAGCTGTTCCGCTTCAGGTATGCCGGCTCGAAGCAAGGCCTGGGCGCAAGTGGTCGTCGGTCGTACGGTGACGGCGTCGGCAGGGATGGGATACCCCGGCTGAGGCTGGTCGTGGCCGCGGATGATGACTCCGGGCCGCGGCTGTGCCTCTGGGTGAGGCGGACCGCTGATGCCGCACGCGAAGGCGACTGCGGTGTTCTGCTCGTCTGTATACCGGTCGCGGCACTGGCGCCGGATGCGGCGGGCGCGTGCGGGGACCGAGGCGGTGCAGGCCGCCCCGATGTCCTACTGCCCAGAGTGCGGGTTGTCCTGGACGGTTGGTGTCGAGGGTCCTGCCTCGGCAACGTACTGCTCTCCCCGCTGCCGCAAACGGGCATGGCACCGGCGACGCAGGCAGCCGGGCGGGGTGTGGGACCGCGCGACCCGCCGGGACAGGGCCACTCCACGCGCCGGGCCCGTACGCCTTGGCAACCGTTCCCGGGCCGCCGGATGGTGCCAAATGACAGGCATTCGCGGTGAGTTGACGGCATGAAGGATGTCGCGCCGGACCCGTGGGGGTTGGTGCGGATGTCCACGATGGTCGGCAGCGTCACCCGGGACCGCTACGACGAGCTGGTCAAGCTGGGGCGGGACTGGGTGGCCACGATGAGCGGCGTCCAGTGGCGTCTGGGTGACGCGGCCATGGAGATCGAGCCGATGCGCTCGTACGGGGGTGCGCATCCGTCCGGGAAGGGCGACCTGTTTACCGTCAGCGAGGCCATCCGGATGTTCGCCGAAGACGTCGGCCTGGCCTACAAGGCGTTGTTTCCTTTGGCGTGATCGTTTGTTGAGCCGTACATGACGGACCTGGTTGAGCGGTTGGTGCCAGATGAGTTGTGGGTGCTGTTTCGGCGGGTAGTTCCGCCGACGGAGGTAGGACGTCCGCAGGGCGGGCGTCGGCGGCGGGCGGGTGACCGCGAGACCCTGGCGGCGATCATCTTCGTGGCCACCTCAGGCTGTACCTGGCGGCAACTGCCACCGGTGTTCGGGCCGGCCTGGCCCACGGTCCACCGGCGTATCGGCCCACGCCGCCGGCGTCCGGCCAAGCTCCATGCCGACAAGGGATACGACTACGACCACCTGCGCAAACGGCTCTGCAAGAGAGGCATCCGCCACCGCATCGCCCGCTAGGGCATCGAGTCCTCCACAAGGCTGGGCCGCCACCGCTGGGTCGTGGAGAGGACGGTCTCCTGGCTCGCCGGCTGCCGCCGCCTGCACCGTCGCTACGAACGCGAGGACGAGCGCTTCCTCGCCCTCGCCGGCATAGCCGCAGCCCTCATCGGCTACCGCCGACTTATCAGCTGAAGCAGCGCCTCATAGCGCCTACTCGTCCCCAACACGGTCGCGTCGCAGCAAGTCGGTGACCCGGCCCAGCCACCCTCTGCGTGGCTGGTTGTCCCTGTCAATCAAGAAGCGCGCTGTCTGCAGCGGGTCACGCGAGGGCTGGCCCGTTTGGTGGCGGTGCCAGTAGATGGCCACCCTCCGCTCCAGATCGCCCAGGTCAACGTTGTCGGTCCTGGACAGAACGACCGATCCCTCCGGCTCTTCGGGGGCAGTGAGCGTCAGCACGCCACCGTCCGGTGAGTACGCCGCTGTGTACTCACCCTCATCTACGTCAATCGCCTCAATCCAGTTCGTAGCGCGAATGTAGGACTCGAAGACGAGCAGGTCCTCGTCGCGATCGAAGATGAGGACGGTGTCGGGAGGAAGCTCCATACCGATCACTGTGGCAGCCCCCGGCTCGTCGTGCTGTCACCAAAATAAACGGCGTCCTGGTCAGGGAGTTCCACGACCGGCTGCGCGGAATGGTCCGCGAAACGGTGGGCCGTGACGCGGCAGCGACGGCCGGCGTGATCGACTCACAGTCGGTCAAGGCGGACGCCGTCGTTGGATCGGACAGCCGCGGCTTCGACGGCGGCAAGCTCGTCAACGGCCGCAAGCGGCACGTCGTGGTCGACACGCTCGGACCGCCGCTGGGCGTGATGGTCAGTCACCGCCGCGGACACCGGTGACCGTACCACCGCCCACGCGCTGCTCGGGCAGGTCACCGATGTGCACCACTGGCTGGAACCGGTCTGGGCTGACGGCGGCTGCACCGGCAGCCTCGTCGAGCACTGCCCGGCAGCGTTCGCGCCGGTCCTGGCGATCGTGAAACGCAGCGACGACATGCGCGGCTTCGTGGTGCCGCCCAAGCGGTGGACCGTCGAGCGGTTCTTCGCCCACCTGATGCGCACCCGCCGTCTGGTGCGCGACTTCGAACACCGCACCACCAGCGCGGAGGCGATGGACTACTGGTCGATGACCCTGCTCATGACGCGCCGCCTTGCCCGGCCGGGCCCTGGGCGAGGGTGAACCGGCCCGGCTGCCGCTCGGCCGGCCGGCCCCGCGCGACCAGGCGTTTCGCCTTCGGCCGCAGCGCCTCGTCGACCTGCGAGCGGGCGATGGTCCATTCCTCCCGGTCCCGCTCGGCCAGGGCCGGCTCGGTCTGGATCCGGTCGGCCTCCTCCCGCAGCTCGTTTACCCGACGCCGAGCAACGAGCTCGCGCTGTTCAAGCAGCCCCACGGCCGACGGCATCCACGACCTCCACAGGAACGGCGACACGACAGATCACCACTCCCGCAGGATCACCAGCCCATGCCTGACCAGCGGAAACGCAGTCCTCAAGCCGGGAGGCACAACAGCGTCTCAGCGAGTGCTGGAGGGCTGGTCCGGTGTCCCTCTTCACTGGATGGCACCTACTAGGTACCATCGCCGGTATGCCATCCCTGAACGTGTCGTTCACCGACGAGGAGCTCGAAGGCGTGCGGGCCGCGGCCGCCGCCGAGGGCAAGAGCCTCAAGCAGTACCTGCACGACCTCGGAGTCCGCGAGATGCAGCGCAAGCAGTTCGTCGCCGGCGCGACCGAGTGGGCCGAGCGGCTGCGCGGCGAGTTCGATGAGGCCTTCCCCGACGAAGTGCCGCCTGCCGAGCGTGGCAACGGGGCCGCTGCCGCCTGATGCCGCCCCTCTACATCGACGTCTCCTGGCTGCTGGACGTCCAGGAGAACGCGCTCGGCCACGACGACCTGACGGTGGCGGACTACTCCGCGCTGGTTGCTGCCGTTGCCCGGCACAAGACCCGGATGCCCACCCTCGCGACCGCCGACCCGGACACGGCCTGGCGTGCCGCGGCCCTGCTGCACACGATTGTGCGCCTGGAGCCGCTCCCGCACCGCAACAGCCTGTACGCCGCGTTCATCGCCGCCCAGTACATGGCTCAGGCCGGCGAGGGCATCGATCCCCCCTACGGTGCGCTGTCCGACCTGGTTCGCAAGGTCCGCGACACCCGCATCAGCGTCCAGGACGTCGCCGACCAGCTGCGTAGCTGGAAGCTGTAGTCCTTGCACGTGCGGATGCGACGTCTGGTGGGTTGTTCTTGCGCCTGCGACGTGCGGGCCAGGCTTGCCCTGCCGCGGTGTCTGCCGCCGGTGCCGCGAACGGCATGTGTCCTTGCAGAACGCCGCCGGTGCAGAACGGCGCCGGTCGGTTTCGTCGGCGGCATCGGCGGATCACCGCGCTCCCGGTACCACCGTGGTCCGCGGGCGTCGTCCGTGATCACGATCAGCTTCAGCCGGGGTGCCCCGTCCTTGCCCGTGCAGCCGCCGTACGAAGCAGGAACAGCCTCCGGGGGCCAGCCGCCGGGTTCCTGCTCGGCTGTGGTGTGACCTGCCCGTATGTCCTCGATGATCTGGACCGATGACCTCCTGGAGGCGACCGGTTGGCCATGACATCGCAAGGGTCTAGTCGGCCTGCAGGACGAAGAACAGGAAGCACAGGAAGCGCGGCTTGGCCGCGATGACTTCGGGGAACAGCTCGCGGGCGGCTGGATCAGGCTCTGGCTCGCTGATGGCCGTTATCCGGAAACCGGCCCCGGTGAAGGCCTCGGTCATCGCGTGCAGCGGTCTGTGCCAGATACTGATCAGTGCGGTCTGGCCGCCCATGGTCCACTCTTCGGTCCAGTTGGTGGTGTCGAAATACTGGTACTCGGCCTCGCGGCCGGCCTGGCGGTGCATGAGGTTGATGGCAAAGGGATGGTCGACGGACGTGATCAGCCGGCCGCCGGGCTTGAGTACGCGTCGCAGTTCGGCCAGTGCCGGTCCCCAGTCCTCCAGGTAGTGCAGCACCAGGGACGCGACTGCATCGTCGAACGTGTCATCAGCGTAAGGAAGCGGGCTGCCCAGGTCGGCCACCTGCAGGTCTGCACCGTCGCCGAGCCGCCGCCGGGCCAGCTCCAGCATTCCGGCACTTGCGTCGAAGCCGCTCACGATGGCGCCACGGTCGCGCAGCGCCGCGGACAGGGGCCCGGAGCCGCAGCCGGCGTCGAGGATCCGGCGGCCGGCCACGTCTCCGGCGAGGGCCAGCATCGCGGGCCGCTCGTAGTAGGCGTTGATGAGGTTGGTTTCGTTTTCGGCCGTGTACGCCTCGGCGAAGCTGTTGTAGTCGTTGACCTGCGGCCGTCCCCCAGTCACCGCGGGCGACGAGGTGAGTCCGGTGGAACTCGCGTGCTCTTGGCGCTCGTTGGAGATCATGGTGCGGGAGACGTGTGCTGCATCAGCCCGGTTCCCTCCCGGCCGCTGCCGGAATGGCGACAGCCGGATTGGCGCTTGTCGCGTGGTCGTTGCTGGCTGGTGGCGGCGCCGCGTCGTCCGCCCCGGCCCCGTCTCGCGTGTCGATGCTGTGGCCTGGGTGTGTGTGCTTGTCTGGGTGGGTTGGGTCAGGGCGGGTACTTGGGCGGTGGTGGAGGAGTTGGCCGGCGCGGACGCCGGGCACGTGATCGTGTGGCGCTGCTGCATCCTGGCCGGAGTGCGGCCCGCTGCCTTGGGCTTCAGGCCTTCGCTGTCATGGGTGTTGCCGGCCGAGACGCCGACGAGGAGGGGCAGTCCGTTCGCGTCCGACAAGATGTGGGTCTTGGAACCCGGCTCAGGAACCGGCGATGGGCGGTGGACTTCGAGACGCCGAAGCAGGGTGGCAGGGCCCGCCAGGCGCAGCCGCTGACCAGCACGTAGATGATGGCCGCGAACAGCGTCTCATCAGGCGCATTGACTGTTCCGCCGCCCTGCGGCCGTGCCCGTTGCTCGGGAATCAGCGGCTCGGCGATCTCCCACAGTCCGTCCGGCACGATCCAACTCCACGTTCCCCGCCCCATGCCGGGTCAACGTCCGCCTCACCACGTAGGACACGATCTAAGTCAAGCCCGGCGCCCGCCGCCGGTCACTCGCCCCGGGCGGGTGCCAGTCCACCGGCGGCGGCAGCGTGCCCTGAGCGATTATGTTCGCGTAGACGCTCTCCAGCGCCTGGCTGAGCGGCCCGACAAGCTCGCGCGGCAAGCCGTCGAAGAACAGGCGACGCACGAGTTCCACGTGGCCCAGAGCCGCGGCCTCGAGCACCTTCCGGCCGTGTTGGGTCAGACTCACCTCGGTCACGCGCCGGTCGTTCGCGGACAGGCTGCAGCTCACCAGTTCCCGCTTGGCCATTCGCCGCACGTGGTGCGAGACCCGGCTGCGCTCCCAACCGATCTGCGCGGCCAGCACCGTGATCGGCATCGGTTCCCCGTCGGCGACGCTCAGGGCCGTCAGGACGTCGTAATCCGGCAGGGACAGATCGCTGTCGGACTGCAGCTGGCGATTCATCTCGTAGGTCAGCCGCAGCTGAACCCGGATGTACGCCAGCCAGGCTCGTTGCTGTTCGCCGTCGAGCCACCCGCCCTCGGGCACCGGCGCGCCGCCGTTGGCATTGCGTGACATATCACCTATGCTTTCTGTCTAGCACCACCGTCGAGGTGTGCCGCTCCCACATCATCTCGCGCGGGCCGCCAGGAGCAGGAGGTACCGATGCCGTACGCAGCAGTGCTCAGCGGATACGGATCGCCCGAGACGCTCGTGTGGTCGGAAGTCGCCCTGCCCGCACCCGGGCCTGGCCAGATCAGGATGCGCGTACACGCGGCGGGAGTCGGCCCGACCGACCTGAAGATCCGGCGCGGCGACCTCCGAGAGGTCTTCCCGCTGCCCGACCCCGCCGTTCTCGGCTTCGAGGCCGCCGGCACCGTCGACGCCCTCGGCCCGGGTGTAACCGGCGTGTTGCTGGGTGACGAGGTCGCCGCCCAGCTGCCCACGCTCGGCGGGTACGGCGAATACGCCCTCGCCTCGGCCTGGACCGTCAAACCGGCGACCGTCAGCTGGGCCGACGCCGCAGCGCTGCCCGCCTCGGCCGAAGCCGCCGTCGGCGTCCTGCGTCAGCTCGGCGTCACCTCCGGCGAGACTCTGCTCGTTCTCGGGGGCGGAGGCTCGGTCGGCGTGATCGCCACCCAGCTGGCCGTATCCCAGGGCCTCACAGTCTTCAGCGCCACCGGCCCGAGTGACGAGCAGTTCGCCAAGGAACTCGGCGCGATCCCGGTCCGCTACGGATCGGCGCTCCTTGCGCAGATGCGCGCGCACGTCGGCAAGGTGGATGCCGTCTTCGATGCCGGAGGCAAGGGCGGCCTCCACGACGCTGTCGAACTCGCGGGCGGCCCCGCGCGCGTGATCACCCTCGCGGACGAGCACGCGGCCGACTTCGGCGTCGCCCTCTCCGCCCCCACCCCGGACCGTGCCCCCGACGCGGTCGAGCAGACCATGCCACTACTCGCCTCCGGGCAACTCCGCCTGCGTGCCCAGCGGCTGCTGCCGATGCGGGACGCCGCGCAGGCGCACGCCCTCCTCGAAGTGGGCACAGCGCACGAAAAGCTCATCCTCACCGCTTAGCGGCCTATCGCAGCGTACTGTCAAGATCAACCGCAGAGGGAACCAGATGGAGAGCCCAATCGAGGTAGTGCGCAGGTTTTGCGCGGCGTGGTCGGACAACACTGGGGCCGCCGAACTGGCAGCTTTTTTCACCGACGACGCGATCTACCACAACATCCCGCTGGCGCCGATCACCGGCCGGGAGGCCATTGCCAACACCATCACCTCGTTCATCCGCCCTGGCCCGCCAGGCATTGAGCACATCGAGTTCCGCGTCATCAACATCGCGGCCGACGGACCGATCGTGATGACCGAGCGGGTGGACGTCTTCAAGCTCCCGGGCAAATCGTTCGAACTGCCGGTCATGGGGACCTTCGAGGTCACTGATGGCAAGATCAACGCCTGGCGTGACTATTTCGACATGAACCAGTTCACCAGCCGGATGGGATAAGGCCAGACCTCCTCAGCGCTCGACGAGCTCACATTGAGGTTCTTCATCCTGATTTCGCAGGTGGGATGGGGCGGACTGGGTTCGGTCGGGTGTGATCGGGCTGGCCGGCGGTCTTGATCGTCACTCGTGATTGTTTGTCAGCGGGTGATCTCGGCGTTGGTCAGGACGAGCAGGGTGCGTAGCAACTCGGTGGCGTGCCGGGCGTTCATCCGTACCTTCGTCAGGATCCTCCAGTTCTTCAGGTCAGCGAAACCGTGTCGTTGGCAACCCGGTGGAGAGGGACTTTCCGACACTGAGCGGAACGCCGACCACTCCATCCCGGCCTCTTGGAAGGCCGGCCCTCCGCCGCCGCACGCTGAACCCCAACAACCCTACAAACACTGGGGCTTTACATACCCGCCCTGTCCATACAGCGCGTGCCACAAGCCGACACTGACGTCCCTTTCCTCCTCGTGCCCAACCGCAGCCGCCTCCCCACACGCCCCCTCCCAGCATCCGGCAAACATCGATACGGGCGGAGATTGGCGGGAAATTCGGGAACGGCCGGTGCGCGAGGGGTGTTGCCCCCCACCGGGCACCCTGTGGCCGCCTGGCCGCCGGACCCGGCCACCGGCCATCGCGAACGTCGACTCAACCGGGAGGAGCGCTCATGCCATTGACCGACGCTCTCACCGTCGTAACTGCACAGACGTGCCGACACACCACGGCGATCGCACAAGGCGACCGCTGCCGGACTCCGCCCGCCCTTCCCGGTGCGGCGGCGCAGCCAACCACTGCTGCTGGTACGGCAGTTCGGTGCCGTCACGGGGGCCCGTGGCGTTGGCAGCCACCCGGGCCGCTCGGTGCGGGGACCGACGTGAAAGGACAGTTCGTTGACGAACCTCAACCATCTGACGGCGCGGGGCCGCCTGCGCGGGTCGGTCTGCAGGAAGTAGACGTAGCGCTCGCGGTTCCCCCTCGGGCCACCCGTCAAGCGGCTGAACTACGCCCGCTCCAGCCACCTGATCTGGGGCTACGGCTACCCCGACTGGGTCTACCGATCTGCCGGCCGGGCGCCCAGGGGGGGGCGGGCGCCCGGCCGTCGGCAACACCCCGAGCGACTCACCTCCCACCTCCCCGGGGGCCGTGCGGACAACGAGCGGGGGCTGACATCTTGCGACGCACATCCACCGAGCGTTGTCAGTACGGACGCCGATCGGGTGATGCCATGGGGTGCGCAACGCACGAGGCTCCTGCGATGACGAGTTGAGGCCTCGAACACCTCCGACAGCGGCGCGGGAGCCTCGTGCGTTGCGGACACTGATGCCCTCACCCGATCAGTGGCCACGCTGACAGACCGCATTGCCACGGGGGACTGAGCGAGAGATCCGACGCTGAACCACCGCTGCACCCCGCTTTGCGCCGATGGGACCATCGTGTTAGCGTCCCGACGACGTACGAAAGCCACGGCCCGGTAGGTAGTCCGGGCGGCGCCCGTTTCCGGCGCCCGTACAAGTGCCCAATCGGGCCACCGGTGCGTCCTTTGTCGAACCACTCAACAAAGGACCACGCATGTCCACTTTCGGTAGAGTGCTCATCATCGGCTCCGGCCTCGGCGGCCTGACGCTGGCGCAGTCCCTGCGGCGCAGCGGAATCGACGTCGCTGTCTTCGAACGCGACGCGAGCCCGTGGGAACGCCCCCAGGGCTACAGGCTCCACCTCGACACCGACGCCATCAACGCCGCCCGCGAAGTACTCCCCAGCCACCTGATTGCATTGTTCGAGGCGACCTCGCAGTTCACTGAGCCCTTCACCACGATCCTCACAACGGATCTGTCCGTCGTTAAGCGTCTGCCCACCCACGACGAGCACGGGAATGTCTGGCCTGACCGCGAGAACAGCCTCCACGCGAACGTTGATCGCGCCACACTGCGCCAGATCCTCATGTCCGGCCTCGACGACGTCGTCCACTTCGGCAAGAAGCTGGAGCACTACGAGGACACCTCGGACGGCGTCACCGCGTACTTCAGCGACGGCACCACCGCACACGGAGACGTGCTGGTCGGCGCGGACGGCATCCGCTCGGCCGTGCGCGCTCAGCGTGCCCCGCACCTGACCACTGTCGACGCGGGCATCACCGCCATTTACGGACGGCTGCCCCTGAACGCCGCCCAGCCGCGCGTACCCTCGGAAACCCTCAACGACATTTTCGCCATCGCCTCCGACGACCGGAAGGTGTTCCTCGGTCTGGGCTCGGTCCAATTCCCCACCGCCCCCGCGCAGGCCGCAGCGGACTGCTCACCCGGCACTGCCATGCGTGATCAGGACGACTACGTCGTGTGTATTGTCGGCGGACGCCACCAGTTCTTCCCCAACACCGACAACCTCTCCGGGGAACAACTGCGCGACATTGCGGCAAGGACAGTGGCGGACTGGCCCGACCAGGCCGCCGACCTCATCCGCCAAGGCGACGCCGAGGCGTTCTTCCCGGTCCACATGTACAGCAGCGTGCCCGGCACCCTGGACGCACCCACCAACGTCACGCTCCTGGGAGACGCCGTCCACGCCATGACGCCCACCCTGGGACGGGGCGCCAATCTCGCCATGCGCGACGCCGCCCTGCTGGGCCGCGCGCTGCGCACCGTCGCCGCCGGAAACAGCAAGCTCGACATAGCCCTGTCCCACTACGAGCGCGACATGACGGCATACGGATTCTCCGTCGTGCGCGAAGCCGCACAGATCGGCGAGCAGCGTATGGCGCAGAACCGGCTGCCCGCGTAAATGGCTGTTCACGCCACCGGCCTTGTCGCTGAGGCCGGTGGCAACCATGTCCGTCGGCTGACCGGGCGTTTCCTGCCAAAGTGCCAGGCGGCCAGGTCGGAGACAGTGGAGGGCTTCGCGGTGGAGCGGGTGAGTCGGCGGGTCATCAGCGTGATCGAGGCCCGAGTGATCAGGATCTCCGAGCACGGCGGCATTCAGGACCAGGCCGAGCTTCCGAAGACCGCCCCGTTGTATCGCTTCCACAGTCACTGAGGTTTTCTCACTGAAGATCACTTCCAGTGGCAGTTGAGAGCGAGGGCTTTGAGACCGCCGTGGAGTTTGCGGGCGTACGGGTCGAGAATCCCGTTGAGATCCCCAAGGACCAGCTGGGCAAAGCGGCCGAAGCGCGCCTCGGCGATGCCCGGTTCGTCCTCGACGAGCTGAGGAGGCGCGGGTGGAATCTCGACAAGGTCGGCATGTACGGCCACTCCTTTGGCGGCTTCACCGCCTCACTCTCACCTGCCCCAACGCCGGTGCTTGGAGCACGACTTCGCCGACCTGTGGACGGCAACCGGTCAGCGCATGGTCACCTGAACCAGCCGCTCGACCTGACCGCCCACGGCCCGAGAGGCCCTGGAGACCCCGCCCGGACGTCCACCCGGCGACTCGCGCTGCCTCGGACTGGAGAAGTCTCCGGAAACCGGCCGAAAAGGATCACCGGAGTTCACCCGGTGGATCGAGGGTGACTGCTCAGGTGCTGGGTTGAGACCGTGCTTGCGGGCTGTGAAGATGGCCGCGGCGCTGGCAACGGATCCCGGATGGCCGGCCCAATATCCTGCGCGAAGTACGGACTGGAGGTTCCGGTCGGCGGCGGAGGCACAACGCTACTGATCAACGGAGTCACCAGGGGGAGCCCGCAGCATGACCGGCACCACGGAGGCCCTTGGCGGGTCGGCTGCAGTCGACGATGCAGCACGAAGCGTCACGCGCCCGTTCTACGTATACGCCGTGCTCGCCAACTCGCTGTTCCAGCGTGGCGTATTCGTCCTCTTCCTTCAGCAGCGAGGCTTCTCCGCCGGGCAAGTGGCCCTCCTTCAGACACTGCTCTACCTGGTCAGCGGACTTGCGGAGTTGCCGACGGGAGTCATCGCCGACCGAATCGGCAGGCGTGCCAGCGTCGTGATCGGCCAAGTGCTGATAGCTGGATGCCTGCTCGGTCAGGTGACGTCCTCCAACTATTGGGTGTTCCTGACGCTGTTCATCGGGCAGGGCGTGGGCATGGCATGTGTATCCGGTTCGGACACCGCCCTGCTGTACGACCTGCTCGTGCGTCGTGGTGCAACGGCCGGCTACGTCAAGATCAAGTCCCGGTTCACCATGCTCGGGACGGTCACCTCGGGAGTCGCCATCGTCCTCGGCGGCCAACTGCAGCAGCTTTCCTGGGGAATCGTCTACGCCGGTTCGGCGTCGTGCCTCGTCCTGGCCGTGGTGGTGCTGATGTCACGGGTACCCGAGATCCGCGGCGCGGACGCGGTGGACGAGCAGGACGGAGCCGAGAAGGAGCACAGCGACGCCACAGCATGGCGGGCGGTGCTTCGGGTCGCCACGCCGGCACTCGTGACGCTTGTCGTGGTGTCCGGATTGATGCATGCGACTTTGACGCCGTACATCATTTTTACGCAGAAGATCCTCTCCGATCAGGGAGCGGGCACCGCATTGGTCAGCGTGGTCATATCGGCGGGATTCTTCACTGGCGGGCTCACTCCGCTGCTGTCGGACCGCGCGGACCGGCGCATCGGGTATCGGGTCATCGTCCCGGTGTCTCTCCTGACGCTCGCCGTGGCGCTCGGCCTGAGCGGCCTCGGCCTTGTCTGGGTCACCATTGCCGCGTTCCTGGTCCTGGTCGGAATTCCCGAGATCACCGCCGTGATCGTGGACAACGTGTTCAACGAGGCAGTGCCGTCGCGCCACCGGGCGAGCCTGCTGTCGATGATCGCGTTCGTGGAGTCGGCGCTCATCGGCATCGGCTATCTCGTCCTCGGCGCGCTCATGGACGGGTTGGGCTCCAGTGTGGGCATGGCCACCTACGCCGCAGTCCCCCTGCTGGCATGTCTCCTGTGGCTCCCGGTGCTCTTCCGAGGGGCACGGGTGACCACCGAGATCGAGAAACCCGCCGACCAAAAGGCATCCTGAAACAGACCATCTCGAGCAACCCCCTGCCCGATGGCAGGGCGTTGTTCGTTGACATGTCGCTCCCAGTCGGCGACGGAGCAGATGCACGTGGAGTCCCTGGTAGGACGATTCTCACCGCAAGATCGTCCGCTGAACCAGAGGTTTCACGTTGGTCACCTATGCTGCCACGCTCGATGTCCCGCGCCACATCGTGGTGCACCTCTCCCGGTTGCTCGCCGCGCATCGCCGGCGCCTCAACACGCCCGTGGGTCGCGGGTCCTGGGCACATTCCGGCGGGCGGTCATGGTGCTGCGCTGGTTCCGTGAGCGAGGCTGCGTGCACTGCCTGGCCAGGGACGCCGGAGTCTCGCAGGCCACCGGCTACCGCTACCTGCACGAGGCCATCGACGTCCTCGCCGCTCAAGCTCCTGACCTGCACGAGGTGTTGAACCGCTGGGATGGATGGGACCGCGTCCAACAAGGGCAGGAGCAAGTGACATCGTGCCGGTTGCCGCCGGTGAGCGTGACGGCGAGCGGGGTTCCGTGACGGTCGACGATCAAGTGGTGCTTGGAGCCGGGGCGGGACCGGTCAACGGGCGAGGGGCCGACGTGATCCCGCCTTTGAGGGCCCGGATGTGCGAGCCGTCCACGGCGCAGTCGTCCAAGTCCAGCAGGTCGGCGCGGCGCAGTTCGCTCAGCAGGACGGCGTGCAGGAGGGGCCAGACGCCAGCCTCGGTCCAGTCCCTCAGCCGGCGCCAGGCCGTCACCCCGGCGCAGCCCACAGTCTCCACGGCGACGTCACGCCAGGCGCGCCGGTTCGCAACACGTACAGGACGCCGGCGAGTGCAGTTCGGTCGGGAACACACAACCGCCCCGGACAGCGGAGGCGCCGCTCGGAGCGGGCGGCAGCAGCGGAGTCACCCGCTCCCACAAGTCGTCAGGAACAAGATCAGCACACACCCCGGACACCCTGCCGACCAAGATCACTGAGCACAAGAGCCGCAGCTCAACTCATTCTGAAACGATCAGTGAGGCTGCCGGCCGGCCCAGCCGGCTAATCGCCACCGCTCACCCGCTATGTCATCGCCGGCACCGGACTCTGGGAAGAGCCCGTGACCGGCTGATCGTGGCGCGCCACTCACCGGGCCGTCTGCGGCTGGTATCAGAGTTCTTGCCGGCACCCCTTCACGAGCGGGCGAGCCCGGTCGACAACGTGCGCGACGCTTGCTGAAACACCCCGCTTTGTTGAACGCCGGTCTGAGTTGGCTACAGCGACGCCATTTGGGACCACCGAGGCGTCTCCAAGCGGCCCCGATCTGTGAAGATCAATGCTCGTGAAGGCGGCCTGAAACTGGCCCACTTGGGCCCCTCCGCGCTGGTCACTGATGGAGCCGATTCAGGCCGTCCCGGTCCGAGCTTCACACACTGGGGCCTGCTGGAGGCACCGCGGTGGAGCCGGAAGAAGCCGCCGTAGCCATCGCCCGCCTCAAGGCCGACGCCGAGGCGCCGGTGGGCGCCCTGCACCAGGCCACGGTGGAGAAGAGCCACCTGCACCACCAACTGGCGGCGCGTGCCTCGGCAGTCCGCCAGCTGCGGACGCAGCCGCCGTTCCCCGGATAGCAGGTCAGCTGCCGCGGCCGCGCCCGGGCCGCGGTCTCCGCCTCGGCCCGGGGCCCGGGCGTGGAGTGGTGCTCAGGCGTCGATGTCGTCGTAGGCCAGATTGGCACCGAGCTCGCGGGAGGCCTCGGCCTGGGCCAGCAGTTCCCTGGCCTTGGCCTCGACGCCCTCGATGGCGTCCGCGCCGGCGACGAACCGCAGCAGCGGCTTCTCCTGGCCGGCGATCACCAGCAGGGCGCGGGCGAGCTTGGCGGGGTCGCCGCTCTGCTGGCCGTTCATGCTCTTCCAGGCCGCGATGGTGGCCGTGGTGCGCTCGGCGTAATCGTCGATGGTCGGCTCAGGCCAGATGGTGGAGCCGTCAACGAGAAGTTCGGTCCGGAAGAAGCCCGGCTCCACGACCGTGGTGTGGATGTTGTACGGCTCCACGTCGTAGCGCAGCGACTCCATCCAGCCCTCCACCCCGAACTTGGAGGCGGCGTACGCGACGCAGAACTCCTGGCCGGTCAGACCGGCGGATGAGGAAAGCGTGATGATGTGGCCGGCGCGCTGCTTGCGCAGGACGGGCAGGACGGCGCGGGTGACGTTCATGGGGCCGAAGAGGTTCGTCTCGATCTGCTGGCGCATCTGCGCGGGCGTGATCTCCTCGAAGTAGCCGGCGAAGAAGTTCCCGGCGTTGTTGACCAGGACGTCGATGCGGCCGAAGCGGCCGACGGCGGCCTGCGCGGCGGCCTTGGCGTCCTCCGGGCTGGTGACGTCCAGCTTGGTGACCAGCAGGTTGTCCTGCGGCCCGCCCAGAGTCTTCTCGACTTCTTCGGAGCGGCGGCCGGTGGCGACGACCTGGTGCCCGGCGGCGAGGGCCTCGCGGACGATGTCCGTGCCCAGCCCGCGTCCGGCACCGGTGACGAAAATGACCTTGCTCATGAGGGATTCCCTTTCAGGTGCCGTATCCCGGCACCCGGTGTGGTGGTGATGGGTGATGACCCGGCGGGCAGCCGGGCGACGGACGAGGTCGGAACCCCGACGGTCAGGCCTGGTCGGTGGGCATGATCCACAGCTCGGCAACGGAGGCGTGGCGCGGACGGGTGACCATGTACGCGACGCCGTCGGCGATGTCCTCGGGGCGGAGGACCTCGGTCTGCTCGTAGAAGGCGCCGATCGCTTCTCGGACCTCGGCCTTGTGGTCGTTGTGCGAGCCCAGCTCGGTGTCCACTCCGCCCGGCTCCAGGACGCCGACGCGTACATGTCGCTGGGTGACCTCTTGGCGAAGGGACTCCGTGAAGCCGTTCACGCCGAACTTGGTGAGGTTGTAAACGCCGTAGCCGTTCCAGGCGACGCGACCGGCGATCGAGCTGATGTTGACGATGTCGGCGACCCTGCGCGGCCCCTCCTCGGCGGCCCTGAGCAGGTGCGGGAGAGCAGCTCGGGTGGTGTAGAGCAGACCCTGGACGTTGACGGCGAGCATGCGCTCCCACTCCTCGACGTCCGCTGCGACGACGGGGCCGAGCAGCATGAGGCCGGCGTTGTTGACCAGTGTGTCCAGCCGTCCGAAGTGTTCGAGGGTCTGCTGGACGGCCGCCTCGGCCTGGGTGCGGTCGGCGATGTCCGCCTCGACGACCACGGCGGTGCCGCCCGCCTTCTGGATCTCGACGGCCAGCTCTTCCAGGCGGTCTTTGCGGCGGGCCACGAGGGCCACGGAGGCGCCGTGCTCGGCGAGCTCGCGGGCGGTGGCGGCACCGATGCCGCTGCTCGCGCCAGTGACGAGAGCGACGGTGCCGGTCAGGTTGGTTGTCATGAGGGTCTTCCTCTCCTCTGGCCGCACCACGCAGGGCATGGGCAGCCAGGGCGTTACATGAGGGGATCGGGTGAATCGGAGGCGGCCTGCCGGCGCCGTGATCGGTGCGGTGCAGTGGGCCCGCCATCCAGGCAACCACCGCCTGGCCTCCCATAGGGGGCCGGGCGGGGGCCTGCTCTTCCGGGGGTCTGGCAGTACCCCTCTCACCGCGTGGGAGGGGTAGGGGGCCGCCGTACGGTGGACCCATGGACCGCAGCACCGAGATCCGTGAGTTTCTGCGCACGCGCCGGGCCCGGATCACCCCCGAGCAGGCCGGCGTCGCCCCCCATGCCGGGGCCCGCCGGGTGCCGGGGCTGCGCCGCGAGGAGGTCGCCCAGCTCGCCGGGGTCAGCGTCGACTACTACGTCCGCCTGGAACGAGGCCGTACCCAAGGCGTCTCCGAGACCGTTCTGCACGCCGTGGCCCGCGCCCTGCAGCTGGACGACACCGAACGCGCCCATCTCTTCGACCTCGCCCAGCCCACAGCAGCCCGCGCCCGAAACCGGCGACCACGGGCGCCGCAGCGCGTGCGCCCGGCCGTATACCGGGCCCTGGACTCGCTTGCCGTCCCAGCTGTGGTGCAAGGACGGCGCATGGACGTCCTTGCAGCCAACCGACTCGGCTACGCCCTCATCGCGGACTTCCAGTCCCGGCCCCATCGCGAGCGCAACGCCGCACGCTTCGTCTTCCTCGACGACGCCGCACGCGCGCTGTACACAGACTGGGAACGGGTCGCCACCGACTGCGTGGCCACACTGCGCCTGTACGCCGGCCGTCACCCCGAGGACCCGCAGCTCACCGAACTGATCGGCGAGCTCTCTCTGCACAGCGACACCTTCCGCCGCCTGTGGGCCGACCACGACGTCCAGGCCCACACCACCGGCACCAAGCGCCTCCACCACCCGCTCGTCGGCGACCTCACCCTCGACTACGTGGTTCTCGCCATCGAAGGGGACCCCGACCAGACTCTCGTCATCTACACCCCTGAGCCAGCGTCCCCCAGCGCGGAAGCCATCGGCATCCTCGCCAGCTGGACCAACACCACCGCTACCGAGCCGCACGCCGCCCCTGAAGAGTCACACGATCCCACCAGCTGACGAGGCTCCGGGAGAGCGGGGAGCCCAACAGTGAGTTCGGGTGCAGTGCGTGAAGCTCGAACTGGGACGGCCTGAATCGGCTCCATCAGTGACCAGCGGGGGGCCAAGTGGGCCAGTTTCAGGCCGCCTTCACGAGCACTGATCTTCACAGATCCAGTCCTCGCGAGGGCGAGGGCGAGGGCGAGGTCGAGATCTGGCGGCTTGTCCGAGTCGGCCGAGTACACCACGCTGAGCCCCGAGCACGAGGGCTACCGGCGAGCCCAGATCGCGCACCGATGAGTTTCCCGCGCCGCGCTGGTCCATACGGCGGACACCCACGGACGGAAGGCTGGGCCATGCGGAAACTGATCTACGGCATGAACCTGACCCTGGACGGCTACATCGCCGCGGCCGGCGACGACATCGGCTGGAGCGGACCGCCTGGCGACGAGCTGTTCCAGTGGTGGCTCGACCACGAGCAGGCGAGTGGCCTGTCGCTGTATGGGCGCAAGCTGTGGGAGACGATGAGCTCCTACTGGCCGACCGGCGACCAGCAGCCCCACGCCACCCCGGCGGAGGTCGAGTTCGCGCGGAACTGGCGGGACACGCCGAAGGTGGTGTTCTCCTCGACGATCGACAAGGTCGACTGGAACACCCGCCTGGTCACCGGCGACGCGATCGCCGAGATCACCCGGCTCAAGGCTGAGGACGGCGGCCCGATGAACATCGGCGGCGCAACGCTTGCCGGGGCGGCCATGCGCGCCGGGCTGATCGACGAGTACGCGATCGCCGCCCATCCGGTCCTGGTGGGCAGCGGCACGCCGTTCTTCACCGCGCTGGACAGCTGGGTGAACCTGAACCTGGTGGAGACGCGGACGTTTCCCGGCGGCGTGGTCCTGACCAGGTACGAGACGAGGCGCTGAGCAGCAGCACCCACGCGCTGGTCTCACGGTGATGTCGTATACGACATCGGTACGACACGGCCCGTGAGATTACGACATCAGCCGCGAGACCCTGCACCTGTTCTGTAGGTCCTCGGTTTCGCTGTCAGGCGACGGCGCTGTGACCTGCTGTCCTTCTCCTTGTCTCAGGCCGCGTCGCTGGACGGCCGTCTCAGGAATGTGTCATTTCCCCATACCGGGGTTCGAGGAACCGGCGCGAGGATTCCCGGAAGTGGGCCACGAGCGGGTTGCGGTCGCCTGCGCGGCTGGCGACGACCACCTGACAGGGCTCGATGTCGTCGACGGTGATGGCGGCGAGGTCGTCCCGGAGTGTGTAGCGCCGGTCATACGCAGGAACGACGGCGACCGCGCGCCCGTCCGCGATGCCTTCGAGCTTGTCCTCGAAGGCGTCCACGAGCAGCGGACCGAATGGGGCCGGGTTGCCGTCCGACCGGGGGTCGAGCCGCCAGAACCCGCTCCAGACCGCGGCCATGCCGGCACAGGCCAGCAGGGGTTCGTCGGCGAAGTCGTCCTGCCTGACCGACTCCTTGTCGGCGAGGCGGTGGGATGCGGGCACGAGGAGTACCCGGGGTTCGTCGTAGAGGACGGTCACACTCAGGTCGTTGTCCGGGATGGGAAGCGGCGTGCGGGCGACGAGCACGTCGACCCGGCCGTCGGGAAGGGCGCGGGTTTCGTTCCAGTCCAGATGCCGGGTGCGGACGTGGGCGTCGGGATGACGGCGGCGCAGGTCCCGCACCGCGGGAGTGATGACGAGGTCCTCGACGTACCCGATGGTGATCGTGCGCGGTGGCGCCGCGGCGCGTGCGGCCCGCACCGCCTGCTGGGCGGAGTGCAGGAGTGCCTGCGCCTGGGGCAGGAAGGCCGCACCCGCCGCGGTGAGAGCGCTGCCCTGGGTGGTGCGCTCCAGCAGACGCACGCCGAGGGCGTCCTCCAGCCGCTTGATCTGGCGGCTCAGGGAGGGCTGGGCCACGTGCAGCGCGGCCGCCGCCCGGGCGAAGTGCAGATGCTCGGCGACGACCGTGAAGTACCGCACCAGCCTCAAGTCGAGGTCCGGGCCGGGAACGAGCGCCGGAGCGGGCGGAACTTCATCGGACATGCAGACACCCTACTCGTGATACCGATCCTGCATGAGCGGGTGCGAAACAGGTCTTGGACGCCCTACCGCAGACGGCTGTTGACTCGATGCCGTCCCTCCGTGGCCGCCCCGGAGGGACATGATCCGCAGGCCGATTCCTGAAACAGAGGATGTCCACCATGGGCAAGTACGAGGGCAAGAGCGTCGTGATCACAGGAGGCAGCAGCGGGTTGGGCCTGGCCACCGCCCGGCTCCTCGTGGGCGAAGGGGCACGGGTGCTCATCACCGGGCGTCATCAGGCTGCGTTGGATGCCGCCCGCGACCAGCTCGGCGACAGCGCGAGCGCGGTACGCAGCGACGCGTCGTCGCTGGCCGACATCGACGCGCTGGCCGACTGCGTGAAAGCCGAGTTCGGCACGGTCGACGCCCTGTTCGCCAACGCGGGTGTGAACGGATTCGCACCGTTCGAGGCGACGAGCGAGGAGCTCTTCGACGAGTTGCTGACGATCAACGCCAAGGGCCCGTATTTCACGGTGCAGAAACTCGTCCCGCTGCTGGCCGAGGGCAGTGGCGTGGTGCTCACCACCTCGGTCGTCAATGTGCTGGGCCTTCCCGCGCTCAGCGCATACGCGGCGAGCAAGGCGGCCCTGCGCTCGATGACCCGCAGCATGGCCCGTGAGCTGCTGCCACGGAAGATCCGCGTCAACGCGGTCAGCCCCGGCCCGATCGACTCCGGGATCCTGGAGAAGTCGATGCCCCCGGAAGCGGCGGAACAGACGAAGGCACAGATGGCCGCGGACATCCCCATGCTGCGCGTGGGCACCCCCGACGAGATCGCCAAGGCAGTCGCCTTCCTCGCCTTCGACGCCACCTTCACCACCGGCGCCGAACTCGCCGTGGACGGCGGCGGTTCCCAACTCTGACAGGAGTCTCCGTCATGGGCGGGAGCGGCCCCATGTTGCGTTCCCGCCCGTGTCGTCCCTCCCGGACGAGCGAAGGTCACGCCTGCCCGTCACAAGTCCGTGTCGCATCCGACCCCGGGCGCGACCTTTGCCGAGGGGCTGGCAGTCAAGGGCGAGAGAGTCGGCGAAGCCGACGGTGACACAGTTGCCTGGCTGCAGCGTGTCGGCTTCGCCGTCTCTTGATCCCGGGCCGAGCACGCGATGTCGGGGGCGGCTCAACGCCTCCTCGGACGCCCTGGGTAGGACCTGGCGGGACGCAGCGGGACGTCGTTCTTGAGCAGAGCCGGACGCACCGTGGCCAGGCTCGTTCCTTCGTGGTCGGCGATGTCCTGGAGTGAGCGGTGGTCCGGTTCGTACCAGGTGCGCCATTGGCTGATGCGGGAGGCCGTCTGCTGGGTGTGTCGGAAGCGGGGCGGGCTCCAGTCGACCGGATGCTGCGACAGCAGGTGGATGGCGTGGGCCGTTGTGGTGTTGAGCGCCTGGGCGACGCGGGCGATGGAGAAGTCGCCGGCGGGTACGGTCCGGTGGAGCCTGGCCTCGGTGATGCTGTCCGCATCCGGGCCGGGCAGCCGCAGTCGGCGCACGTCGGCGGCGTTGAGTCGCAGGGCCCGTTGGACGGGTTCGATACCGAGTCCGTCGAGGATCGTACGTGCGGTGTGGGTCAGCAGGTCCGCCTCGGCGGGCAGAGTGCGCCAGCGCAAGCGCTTGTACTGCTGGCGTTGGGCAGGGGCGGCGGGTGCAATGTCAGGGTGGGCGAGGTGTGGGGGTGATCCGGTGTGTCGATCTGCCTCGGTGTGCTCAACCGGGTTCTCCGGCAGGCTTCGACCTCGTACGCGCCGCCCACCGCGCGCCCTCCATACTCATCTCCTCGCGCTCGAAGAGCACGAAACCAGCGCCGGGTCTGGGGGACCTGGGCGACGCGTTACGGACTGGATGCGGACGAGGAGGGTGGCTGGCGGCCCACCACGAGGTGTTCACAGCTGCCCTGCTGAACTGAGCTGGCCAAGGGAGTCGACCCTGACGAGGTGGGCCCCCGGCACCGGCCAGCCCGTAGGCAGGAACCGGCCACGTACATGGTGCTCGTGGTTCTCCCCGCTGAATGTGCCGATGCAACAGCTCGACTGCCGGGTCATGGCCGTAGTGGACGGCGCGATCCATGGGCGTTGATCGGTTTGAGGTGTCGTTCTTGCCCAGTGCCGGTAAGGATCTGCTCTGACCGGATCGGTCTCCAGCGGTCGTGCTGTCGCTCGGGCCGCCGCCGACACTCTCGAGCGTGTGCACCTCGAACTCGGCGGCAAGGCCCCGGTCGTGATCTTCCCGGACGCCGATCTTGCGGCCGCCGGCGAGCCGACCTCCGGCGATGACGTGGAAGTCGATCTGATGGTCTCGAAAGCGCACTTCGACCGGGGCACGGGCTACCTCGAACGGGTGAAGGAGGAAGGCGTCCGAGTGGCGACCGGAGGCGGTGCCCTCGACGGACCGGGTTACTTCGTGGCCCCGACTGTGCCAACGCTGTGCTGGCCGGTCAGGTCCCCTGGGGGGCCGCAGCAGTTCGAACCACTCGAACCCGTCCGAGTTCTCCACAGCATGCGCCCGCGACGCGAACCGCTTCTCCAGCGTCTCGCGCTGTTCTGCCGGCACGGTCAGTACGTTGATCTTGACTACGCTCATGGCCTCATCCTGCCGCAAGGGTGATGCAGGAGGGCGTGAGCGACCAGTAGCAGACCGACAGTCGCGCCTGGCACAGCAGCAAGGCCTGCACCTATGGCCCGACAGTTTTCCTGGTGGCGGAGTCAGCGTGATCGGGCGCGGTAGAGGTCGCGCAGCAGGGCGATCTCGGCCCCGTGGTGCAGCAGTTCCTGGTTGACCCACCACACGATGTCGATGAACGGCTCGTCCGGGTCGCTGCCGTGCGGGTAGGTGCAATATCCCACGGTGTCGAGTGCGGCGTCGTCGACGCTCAGCAGTACCTTCCGCCAGGCCGTGGCGCCGGCGTCGAAGGCCGCGACCGCCTCTGTGACGTCCCCACTGACGGGGTAGTCGTCCCGGGTCAGCCCGTGGCCGCCGGCCGTGTGGTCGGCGCGCAGGGTCAGCAGTTCACTGAGGTGACTCAAGCGCCACGCGATGGTGGTGAACGGCGGCGGCCACGGGTGCGGGTAGGAAGCGTCGTCGCGTCCCCAGTCGCCGGTGCCTGCCAGCAGCGTCGCGCGCGATCCCGGCCCGTCCACGCGCCGCCGTACCGACCAACAGTCAGGCACCGGCTCCCAGAGGTACTCCTCGTCGGTCATGGGGCCGACCTGCGTATCCGTCCCGTCGCCGCTGTCCATGAAGGGCCCGGCCATGCGGTCGGCGAGGCGCTTGCGTGCGAAGTCGTACTGCTCCAGGAGCGAAGACAGGCGGGACGGTAACGTCATCGAACGCTCCTGTGTCGAGTCAAGCCGGGGCGATCCGCCAGCCTGGCACAGCCGGCACCACAGCCGCGTCTCATATTCGGAGGAGCCTCACCGAGGTGGGGGCCTTGCCGGTCGGCCGGCCTGGGCGTCGGCGAACGGCGTAACCACGTCTCGTCCAGCAGTCACGGGACATCTCAGGTGGCTTTGTTCGAGCGAGGTTCGGAGGCAGCACGGGACGCGACCTCGCAGACGGTGTCGACGAAGGAGCGGACCCGTGCTGTGACACCGTTGCGTGGCCAGAGCAGGCCGTACTCGATCGGTGGCGCGTCACGGAACGGTACGAAGGCGATGCCGGGCCGCGAGTGGTACTGCGCGGCACGCAGTGCGGCGGGCGAGACTCCGCGGCCGGCCGCGACGAGCGAGAGCACCTCCATCCAGTAGACGACGGTGGTGCCGTGCGTGATGGGCCGTCCCTCAGGCGTCCGGCGAGGGTAGTGGTAGTCGATCCAGTAGGGCGGGATGTCGCCCGACACGCTCACCAGTTCAGTGCGCGCCAGGTCTTCGAGGCCGACCGACTCGCGCCGGGCGAAAGGATGTTGTGCGGGGACGATGAGTGCACGCGGTTCGGAGAAGAGCACGGGGCCGGCGACCAGATCCGGCTCTGCAACGGGGAACTCGGTGAGTTGCAGATCTAGCGCGTTCGCACGCAGCGGGCCGAACGGGTCACTGAGCTGGACCTCCTGAATCTGCACCGCGCAGTCGGGATGCCGTTCCCGGAACACGTCAGCGGCCTTGACGAGCAGGTCGGCAGCCCACTGCGAGGAGAAGCCGACCCGCAGGGTTCCGGTGACACCCTTGCCACTCGCGACGGCCCGCGCCACCGCCTCCTGGACCTGTCGGTACGCCGGGGCCAGGTCGTCGTGGAGCTGCCGCCCGGCCGGGGTCAGCGCGACATGGCGGCTGGTGCGTTCGAACAGAGTGACACCGAGGCGGTGTTCGAGCCTCTTGATCGTCTGACTGACCCGGCCATGGGCCAGCCCGAGCCGCTCCTCGGTGCGACGGAAGTGCAGCTCCTCGGCCAGGATCAGAAACGCCTCGATCTCGTGCCGTTCCATCGCCTTCCCGGGACAGCTCGTTCATCGATGAGTTCTGCGCATCGATCGTAGAACACATCGGTCTTGTTCGGCCCCGACGGCTGTTCGAGGCTTTGGGCCATGGGACCTGCCAACGAGCTCTTCGACTACAGCCCGATCACCGAACGCCCACCGATCACCTGGCCCGGCGGCGCCAGGGTCGCCGTCTACATCGGGCTCAACGTCGAGCACTTCCTGATCGACCGCCCGTCCACGAGTATCTGGCCGGGGACCGCCGATCTGGTGCCGGACGCGCTCAACTACGGCTGGCGCGACTACGGGCCCCGCGTCGGTATCTGGCGCGTCACGGAGATCCTGGACCGGCACGGCATCAGGGCAAGCGCACTGCTGAACTCCGACGTGGCCCACCACTACCCGCAGATCGTCAAGGCGGGCCTGGAACGGAACTGGGCCTGGCTCGCGCACGGGCGGAGCAACTCGATCCTCCAGGCGGGCATGACCCGCGACGAGGAGCTCGCGCATCTCACTGACATCGTCGACACCATCGCCGCCGCCACCGGTCAGCGCCCACGCGGCTGGATGGGGCCCGGACTGACCGAGACGTTCCACACCCCGGCCCTGCTCGCCGAGCTCGGCCTGAGCTACATCCTGGACTGGACCAACGACGACCAGCCCTACCCGTTGAACGTGCCCGGGATGCTCAGCGTCCCCTACACGGTGGAACTCAACGACCTGGGCCTGTTCTCCAAGGGCACCACCGGGCCCGAGTTCGTTCAGATCGTCAAGGACCAGTACGAGCAACTGCACGCCGACTCCGAGCACAGCGGACGGGTGATGGCCCTGGCACTGCACCCGTTCGTGATCGGCCAGGCCTTCCGCGCCACGTATCTGAACCAAGCGTTGGCCTACCTTGCGGCACAACCCGACGTCTGGCTGACCACCAGCGACGAGATCGCCGAGCACTACCGGCGCACGGTCCAGCCGTGAACCTGAAGTCTTCCCGCCGCGTACCAACGCTGCTGCCGCACGTGTCCGAAGGCAACCAGGACCTGCCCGGCGCAACTTGCAGCCGGTGACCGCGCTTCCGTGCCGCTGCCGTAGCCTCCGCGGTCATGTTCGAGTGGTGGCATGCCCTGGCGGATGACGAACGGCAGCAATGGACTCTGGATCCGTTCGTGAGCGTGGGGCCGCTGGGGTTCGGTATGAGGCCCGGTGAGGCATCGAAGGCACTGAGCGGCGTCACAACAGAAGCTCAGCGCCACAGGCTCAGCCGTCGTGCGAACGAGGCTGTCGACGTCGTTGTGGAGGGTGAGTACCGAGAGTTCGGTCTGAAGCTCTACTACCGGGAGGAACGGCTGGCCGGCGTCGTGGTCGATGCACTGCGGGGGCCCCAGGTCCTGGTAGAGGGTGTGGCCTTGGTCGGCCGGGTCCCGTCCGTTCTGGAGCAGTGGATGCTCGACCGTGCCGAAGTCCGAGAGCCGTATACGGAGCTTTCTTACATGGATGCCGGGGTCCCTGGGTCGGACTCACTGGGTGTCGTCCTGGATGTGCAGCGCGCGGGCGATCACCTGCTCACACGGCCTGTGTTCGTTCCCCGCGAGGCCCTGGACGACCTCCCTCACTTCCTGCCCCGGGAAGCCTGGTCGCGCTGCTGAGCACGTTTGCCCGGCAGGCCAGGACGACTCCGTGGCTGTTCCCGTGATCGCACTCTAGGCGCTGAACAGGGCGTTGTGGCGTAGCTGTTCGACGCACCACCGGAAGTGCCCGTCGCTGTCGTCGAGGCCGAAGAGGTCGTAGGTGGTGAGGGCGTATGCGGCTC
>NZ_JBEOYD010000042.1:0-86482 GCF_040296885.1 Streptomyces sp. NPDC001980
CCCGGATCGGTCACCCCGCACGTGGAGTTCGAGGCGCGCGCGTACATCCTCTCCAAGGACGAGGGCGGCCGGCACACCCCGTTCTTCGAGCCGCAGCGCGCGGGCCAGGCTTTCGATGACCTGCCTGCTCACGCTGATGTCGCGGCCCTGTTCGAGCCACGTGTACCAGGTGACGCTCAGCCCGGCGAGCTGCGCCAGCTCCTCGCGGCGCAGCCCCGGGGTGCGGCGCCGCGGCCCGGACCGGAAGCCTGCCGCCGCCGGGTCCGTCGCCTCCCGCCGGGCACGGAGAAAGGCGCCGAGTTCGTCGCGCTGGACCAGGTCTGTCATGGGCCGAACTCCTCTTGGACGGTGGTTCCGTCCCTCACCGTAGGAGTCTCCGTGACCATGACGCCAACGAGACTTGGGAACAGCTGGTATGCGCTGAAGTCATGGATGTCGTGGACGTCATGGCTGCCACGGGATGCCCATGGGTGCTGGACCGGCTGCGGACACCTACTTTTTTGCCGCCGACGGGGTCGGCGACAGGGTCGGCGACATGGGCCCCAGGGCTCCCCTCCCGAAGCCGTGCGGTGACTCCCGCGCGGGGGCCGGGGCGCTCCTCGCCCGCTGTCACGCTCGGTTACTATGCTCACTTCGTGCCGGAGGTCACCCCGGTCGCCGACTGCATGGTTGAGAAGCTGGATGGCCAGGGAAAATGCTGCGAGAAGTCACCGCGACCCGCTACATCACGCCCCTGCGGGAGGGCGGCTCGCTGCCGGGGCTCGTCGAGGCCGACGACCTCGGGACGTACGTCATGAAGTTCACCGGCGCGGGCCAGGGCCGCAAGACGCTGGTCGCCGAGGTCGTCTGCGGTGAACTCGCGCGCCGGCTCGGGTTCCGGATGCCCCGGCTGGTCACCGTCGAACTGGATCCGGTGCTGGGGCTCGGCGAACCCGAGCAGCAGGTGCAGGACCTGCTGCGGGGCAGTGGCGGCACCAACCTCGGCATGGACTTCCTGTCCGGTGCCCTCGGCTTCGACCCGCTCGCCTTCGCGGTGAGCCCCGAGGAGGCCGGGCGGATCGTCTGGTTCGACGCGCTCGTCAACAACGTCGACCGCTCCTGGCGCAATCCCAACCTGCTGGTCCACCGGGGCGACCTGTGGCTCATCGACCACGGTGCCACCATGATCTGGCAGCACAACTGGCCGTCGGCCGAGGCGTCCGCGGCCCGCCCGTACGACGCCGCCGACCACGCGCTGAGCGGGTTCGGCCCCGACGTCCGGGCGGCCGCCGCCGAGTTGGCGCCCCTGGTCACCGAGGAGCTGCTCGCCGAGGTCACCGCCGAGATCCCGGACGTCTGGCTCGCCGCCGAGCCCGGCTTCGACACGCCCGACGACCTGCGGCGCACCTACGCGCGGCCGCTGCTCGCCCGGGCCGCCGTCATCCACGAGCGCATCACCGGCATCGAGGGGGCCAAGTGAGCGAGACCCACATCAACGTGGCCGGACATGTGACCGAGCGCCACATCACCCGGACCGGCCAGGGCGGCGACCGGGACGTCTTCGAGTACGCCCTGCTGCGCGTCGTACCCCGCGTGGAGCGCGGCGAGTGCATCAACGCGGGCGTGCTCGTGTACTGCCGGGCCAAGGGCTACGTCGGCGCCCGCACCCATCTCGACGAGGCCCGGCTGCTGGCCCTGGACCCGGCCGCGGACGTGGCCGGGGTGCGGGCCGCGCTCGGGGCGGTGGAGGGGGTCTGCGCGGGCGGGGCGGCGGCGGGGCACGCGGCCGGGGACGACCCGGGGCGGCGCTTCCGCTGGCTGGTCGCGCCCCGCTCCACCGTCGTCCAGCCGGGGCCCGTGCACACCGGACTCACCCGCGACCCGGCCGCCGAGACGGAGCGGTTGCTGGACCTCCTGGTGAGGTAATGGATCACAGTGCGCGGAGTGACGTTGACACCGCGTGCCAGGGCTTCTAGCGTCACGTCTGTCGAAGGTACTAAGCGGTCGCTCACTAGTCGGCCGGGTTCTCGATCAGGTGTTCTCAAGGGCGAGGAGAAACAGCAATGTCCAGCACTGAGCAGCGGGTGGCCGTCGTCACCGGTGCCGCACGGGGCATCGGCGCCGCCACCGCCGTACGACTGGCCGCCGAGGGCCGCGCGGTCGCCGTGATCGACCTCGACGAGGCCGCCTGCAAGGACACCGTCGAGAAGATCACCGCCGCCGGCGGCAAGGCGATCGCGGTCGGTGCCGACGTCTCCGACGAGGCCCAGGTCGCCGCCGCGATCGCGCGGGTCGTCGAGGAGCTGGGCGCCCCGACCATCCTGGTCAACAACGCCGGTGTGCTCCGCGACAACCTGCTGTTCAAGATGTCCGCGTCCGACTGGGACACGGTCCTCAACGTGCACCTGCGCGGCTCCTTCCTGATGACCAAGGCCGTCCAGCAGCACATGGTCGAGGCCGGCTGGGGCCGGGTCGTCAACCTGTCCTCCTCCTCGGCGCTCGGCAACCGCGGCCAGGCCAACTACTCCGCCGCCAAGGCCGGTCTGCAGGGCTTCACCAAGACCCTCGCCATCGAGCTCGGCAAGTTCGGCATCACCGCCAACGCCGTCGCCCCCGGCTTCATCGCCACCGAGATGACCAAGGCCACCGCCGAGCGCGTCAAGATGGGCTTCGAGGAGTTCAAGGCCGCCGCCGCCACCCAGATCCCCGTGCAGCGCGTCGGCGAGCCCGAGGACATCGCCAACGCCATCGCCTTCTTCACGAACGAGGCCGCAGGCTTCGTCTCCGGCCAGGTGCTGTACGTGGCCGGCGGACCGCTCGACTAGAAGAACACCGGGGAACCTGGGGAACACTGACATGACTGAACTGCCCGAGCTGTCCGGCAAGGTCGCCATCGTCACCGGCGCGAGCCGCGGCATCGGCTACGGCGTCGCCGAGGCGATGATCGCCCGCGGCGACCGCGTCGCCATCACCGGCCGCAACGAGGACGCCCTCAAGGAGGCCGTCGAGAGCCTCGGCGCCGAGCGCGTCATCGGCATCGCAGGCAAGGCGCACGACCTGGCCCACCAGAGCGAGGTCGTCGAGCGCACCATGGCGGCCTTCGGCCGCGTCGACTACCTGGTCAACAACGCGGGAACCAACCCGGTGTTCGGCCCGATCGCCGACGTCGACCTGGACGTGGCCCGCAAGGTGTTCGAGACCAACGTGGTCTCCGCCCTCGGCTTCGCCCAGAAGACCTGGCACGCCTGGCAGAAGGACAACGGCGGCGCCATCGTCAACATCGCCTCCGTCGCCGGTCTGTCGGCCTCGCCGTTCATCGGCGCGTACGGCATCAGCAAGGCCGCGATGATCAACCTGACCCAGCAGTTGGCGCACGAGTTCGCCCCCGGCGTCCGGGTCAACGCGATCGCCCCCGCGGTCGTCAAGACCAAGTTCGCGGAGGCACTGTACGAGGGCCGGGAGGCGGAGGCCGCCGCGGGCTACCCGCTCAAGCGGCTCGGCGTGCCCTCCGACATCGGCGGCGCCGCCGCGTTCCTCACCTCGGAGCAGTCCGACTGGATCACCGGCCAGACGCTCGTCGTCGACGGCGGCATCTTCCTGAACGCCGGCATGGCCTGACGGACCCTCGGGCGTCGTTTTCGTCACACATATTTGCCGCATGTGTGAGGAAAACGGCGCCCACGCGGTCGTACAAGATCCGCACAGCCGGATGACAACGTCGTCATAGCACATTCGATCAACGCCCGTGTTTCCGGGGTACTTCAAGGCGCGCAACGCTGCGGTATGGTCTGCCGCCGACCCCTGGTACGGCGGATCGAGGAGCGTGCGCGTGTTCAACCGGAACCGAGGTCTGCGAAGAGTCGCCGCGGTCGCGTCCATCTCCCTGGTGGCCGGGTGCGGGGTGCTCTCCGGCAGCAGCGCGGGCAACAGCGGGCCGATCGTCGTCGGTACGACCAGCGCCCCCAGCACCCTTGACCCGGCGGGATCGTGGGACGGCTCCTGGGAGCTGTTCCGCAACGTCTACCAGACACTGCTCGCCTACCCCGACGGCGCCACCACCCCCCAGCCCGACGCCGCGGAGAACTGCGCCTTCACGGACTCCGGCTCCCGCACCTACCGCTGCGAACTGCGCTCAGGACTGAAGTTCGCCGACGGCGACAAGCTCGACGCCCGGGCCGTCAAGTACTCCATCGACCGGATCCGGAGCATCAACGCGCCCAGCGGCCCGGCCGGACTGCTCGGCAGCCTCGACCGGGTGCAGGCGACCGGCGACCGCGAGGTGGTCTTCCACCTCAACAAGGCGGACGCCACCTTCCCGTTCGTGCTCGCCACCCCGGCCATGTCCATCGTCGACCCCGACGACTACCCCGCCCACTCGCTGCGCAAGGACGCCTCCGTGCACGGCTCCGGGCCGTACACCCTCAAGTCCTACGAGGACGGCAAGCGGGCCGAGCTGGTCCGCAACGACAACTACCAGGGCTTCGCCCAGCGGCAGAACGACGCGGTGACCATCCGCTACTTCCAGGACTCGGCCACCATGGTCAAGGCCCTCAGGTCCGGGGACATCGACGTCACCTACCGTGGTCTCGCCGCCTCCGACATCGTCGCCCTGGAGGCGCACAGCAGCACCGACCTGCAGCTGATCGACGGGTCCGGCACCGACATCAGCTACCTGGTGTTCAACCCCAAGGACCCGTGGGCCAAGCTGCCCGCCGTGCGCAAGGCCGTCGCCCAGCTCGTCGACCGGGCCGCGATCGCGCACACGGTCTACAAGGACACCGTCGACCCGCTGTACTCCATGGTCCCGGCGGGCCTGACCGGCCACACCACCGGCTTCTTCGACGACTACGGCGACCCCAGCACCTCCAAGGCCCGCAAGATCCTCGCCGACGCCGGCATCACCCAGCGGGTCCCGCTCACCTTCTGGTACACCACCGACCGCTACGGCTCCGAGACCGGCCAGATGTTCCAGGAGCTCAAGCAGCAGCTCGACGACTCCGGGCTGTTCACCATCACCCTCAAGAGCCGGCCCTGGAAGACCTACGTCGTCGGCTACCAGAAGGGCGAGTACCCGGTGTTCGGCCGCGGCTGGTTCCCGGACTTCCCCGACGCCGACAACTTCATCGCGCCCTTCGTCGGCGAGCAGAACGCCCTCGGCACGCCCTACCCGTCCCCCGTGATCACCGGCAAGCTGCTGCCGCAGTCCCGCAGCGAGAGCGACCGCGGCGAGGTCGTCAAGGACTTCGAGGAGGCCCAGCAGATCCTCGTCAACGACGCCCGGCTGATCCCGCTGTGGCAGGGCCGGCAGTACGTCGCGGCCAGCAACGACATCTCCGGCGGCGAAAAGACGCTCGACCCGTCGACGATCATGATGATGTGGGAGCTGCACCGCAAGACCAGCTGGTGAAACCGCCGTCCGGCACCGGTTGTCAGTGGTCGCCTGTAGGTTTTTCGGTACCAGCAGGAACTGCAAGTGACCGCAATTCGTGAGGACGTTGACGTGACCGACATCGCCATGCTGCCCGAGTCCTGGCGCGGGGTTCTGGGTGACGAGCTGCAGCAGCCCTACTTCAAGGAGCTGGCCGAGTTCGTCGAGGAGGAGCGGGCGAAGGGCCCCGTCTACCCGCCGCGCGAGGAGGTCTTCGCCGCGCTGGAGGCGACGCCGTTCGACCAGGTCAAGGTCTTCGTCCTCGGCCAGGACCCCTACCACGGCGAGGGCCAGGGCCACGGGCTGTGCTTCTCCGTCCGCCCCGGGGTGCGGATCCCGCCGTCCCTGCGGAACATCTACAAGGAGATGCGCGAGGAGCTGGGCTGGGAGTCCGTGCCGGACAACGGCTACCTGATGCCGTGGGCGCGGCAGGGCGTGCTGCTGCTCAACGCGGTCCTCACGGTCCGCGCCGGTGAGGCCAACTCGCACAAGAACAAGGGCTGGGAGAAGTTCACGGACGCGGTGATCCGCGCGGTCGCCGACCGGCCCGACCCGGCCGTCTTCGTCCTCTGGGGCGGCTACGCGCAGAAGAAGCTCCGGCTGATCGACGAGACCCGGCACGTGGTGATCCAGGGCGCGCACCCGTCCCCGCTCTCCGCGAAGAAGTTCCTCGGCTCCCGCCCCTTCACCCAGATCAACGAGGCGGTCGCGGCCCAGGGCCACGAGGCGATCGACTGGCGGATCCCGAACCTGGGCTGAACGCAGACACAGGGCGCCGCGAAGCCGACCGGGGGCAGCCCCCGCCGGCCCGCGGCCGGCCACCGGACCGTGGTCCGACGGCGCCGCCTGACGGTGAAAACCGGCGGCGCCGTCTAGCGTCGGCACCACACAACGGCTTACAGCCCGGAGGGCCCGGTGGCGGAGCGACAGGAGCGTACGGCACTCGATGCCGTGCTCACGCGGATCGGGCAGGTCGTGATGCTGCACCATGCCGGGGACCGCGAGGAGGCCCGCCGGCGCCTGCTCGACCTGTGGGCGGAGCTCGGCGAGCACGGCGAACCGCTGCACCGCTGCACCCTGGCCCACTACCTGGCCGACACCCAGGACGACCCGTCCGACGAACTCGCCTGGGATCTACGGGCGTTGTCGGCGGCGGACGAGGCGGAGGGAGACGTGCAGCTGCGCGGCTTCTACCCCTCCCTGCACCTGAACCTCGCCGCCGACTACGTGAAGCTCGGCCGTGCCGAGGCCGCCCGCAGCCACCTGCACCGGGCCCGCGGCGCGGCCACCGCACTCGGCGACGACGGGTACGGCAACGGGGTCCGGTCCGCGATCAGCCGCCTGGAGCTGCGGCTCGGGGACGACGGCGACCCGGGCGCCGACTCCTGGGGCCCACCACGGCAGCGGCCGACGTAGGGCCGCGCCGGCGTCTCAACGCCCGTACGTCTGTTCGCAGATCCGTGCCTGCGGACTGTCCGCGCCCCAGCCGCCGTACTGCTTGCCGAGGGCGCACACGTCCGGGGCCTTCGGGGCGGAGGGGGAGAGGCCGGGGAGGCCGGCCTGCGGGCTGTGCGACCGGGGTGCGCCGTGGGGGTGCGGAGTGGCGGCGCGCGGGGCCGCCGGGGCGCGGTGGTGGGCCGGGGGAGGGGGCACGGGGGTGTGGGAGGCGGCCGGCGCGGCCCGATGGGTCGGGCGGGGCGGCCCGACCATCTCCAGGGCCTCCTTGACCGGCGCCTGCACCACCCTCGGCTCGGCACTGCCGTCCGGGCGGGGCACCGAGGGCAGCGAGGGCGCCGTACCCGGAGGCGGGCCGGGCACCGCCGGGCGCTGGACCGTCACACAGCCGGAGAGGGCCGAGACGGTCACGGTGACCAGGAGCGCTGCTGTGGTCGTCGTTCGATGCACCCGCGCAACTCTGCTGGGTCGGCGCGGAGGTTGACACCGTCGACAGGACTTTGGTGCCCCGCACGGGTGATCTCGCGCCCCGTACGGGGGACGGGCGGGTGCCAGGCTGACGTCAGTCGCCGGTCGCGCCGTCGATCCGCTCCCGGATCAGGTCGGCATGGCCGTTGTGCCGGGCGTACTCCTCGATCATGTGGGTGTGGATCCAGCGCAGGTTCATCTGCTGTCCGGTGCGGCGGTGGCGGCCCTTGGAGAGGTCGTCGAGACCGAAGCCGGCCGCGGCCTGCCGGGCGGCCCCGATCTCGGCCTGCCACGCCGCGTACGCCTCCTGCCAGGTATGCGCCTCGGTGAGCCGGAACTCGCCGTCGGGGTCCTCGTCGCTCCAGTAGAGCGGCGGTGCCTCCTCGCCGACGAGTACCCTGCGGTACCAGGACCGCTCCACGTCGGCCATGTGCCGCACCAGCCCCATCAGGGACAGCGGGGACGGCTCCACGGAGGCGGTCCGGAGCTGGGCGTCGGTCAGGCCCTCGCACTTCACCGCGAGGGTCCGCCGGTGGAACTCCAGCCAGCCCTCCAGCATGGTGCGTTCGTCGGCGTCCGCGGCGGGCATACGGCGTTCGGTCGTCATGCCCGGCATCCTGGCCCACCACGGCCGATCACACCACGGATTATCGGCCCGTATGCTTCCTTTCAGGCATGCGCAGGCATGCGCAGGCAACCGTAGGCAACCACCAGGGGAGCGTCAGTGAAGGTCGGCTGCATCGGACTCGGCGACATAGCGCAGAAGGCGTACCTGCCGGTGCTGGCCGTGCAGCCGGGGCTCGAACTCCACCTCCAGACCCGCACCCCCGCCACCCTCGACCGGATCGCCGACAGCCTCCACCTGCCCGCCGGCCGTCGGCACGCGACCCTCGACGACCTCCTCGCCCAGGACCTCGACGCCGCCTTCGTGCACGCGGCCACCGTCGCCCACCCCGAGATCGTCACCCGCCTGCTGGACGCGGGCGTACCGACGTACGTCGACAAGCCCCTTGCCTACCGGCTCGCCGACTCCGAACGGCTGGTGACGCTCGCCGAGGCGCGGAACGTGTCGCTGGCCGTCGGCTTCAACCGCCGCCACGCCCCCGGCTACGTGCAGTGCGCCGACCACCCGCGCGAGCTGATCCTGATGCAGAAGAACCGCATCGGGCTGCCCGAGGAACCCCGCACGATGATCCTCGACGACTTCATCCACGTCGTCGACACCCTGCGCTTCCTCGCCCCCGGCCCGGTCGAGGACGTGACCGTCCGCGCCCGGGTCGCCGGTGGCCTGCTGCACCACGTCGTCCTCCAGCTCGCCGGGGACGGCTTCACGGCGCTCGGTGTGATGAACAGGCTCAGCGGCTCGGCGGAGGAGATCCTGGAGGTCTCGGGGCAGGACACCAAGCGCCAGGTCCTCAACCTCGCCGAGGTCGTCGACCACAAGGGCCAGCCGACGGTCCGGCGGCGCGGCGACTGGGTGCCGGTCGCCCGGCAGCGCGGTATCGAACAGGCCGTGCTCGCCTTCCTGGACGCCGTCCGCGCCGGAAAGGTGCTCAGCGCCCGGGACGCACTGGCGACTCATGAACTGTGCGAGCAGGTGGTACGAGAGGTGCGGCGGCACTCCGGCGCAGCCTGACCGTCCGCAGCCCCTCGGCCAGGCAGTACGCGGCCAGCACCAGCAGCGCGCCGTCCACCGGCCAGTCGCCGTACCGCACGAACGGGGTGACCCCGCGGGCGATCGGCACCTCGTAGACGCGCGCGGTGCTCGCGTCGGTGCCCAGCCACGGGCCGATGCGCTCGCCGCCCGGGCCGTAGACGGCGGACACCCCGGTCAGCGTGGCGTGGACCATCGTGCGGCCGGTCTCGGCGGCCCGGAGCGCGGCCAGCGAGGCGTGCTGCTCGGGGGCCCAGCTGTCCTGGAAGGAAGACGTCGACGTCTGGCCGATCAGCACCTGCGCGCCGTCCTGGGCGAGATGCCGGCTCATGTCGGGGAACGCCGTCTCGAAGCAGATCATCGGGCCGATCCGCAGCCCGTGGCCGACATTCATCACCACCTGCTCGGTGCCGCGCCGCCGGTCCTCGCCGGCCGCCTTGCCGACCGACGTGGCCCAGCCGAGCAGCGAGCGGGCCGGTATGTACTCGCCGAACGGAACCAGGCGCATCTTGTCGTACCGGCCCCCGGTCGGGCCGTCGGCGCCGACCAGTAGGGAGCTCTTGTAGATACCGGGCCGGTCGGAACGCCGGGCATCCACGTTGACCAGGATGTCCGCGCCGGTCTCCCGGGAGAGGGCCGCGATCCGCCGCGCGAGATCGGGCCGGTCCCCGAGGTCGTACCCGACGCTGCTCTCGCCCCAGACGATCAGATCGGGATGCTGCCCGGCCAGCTGCCGGGTCAGCTGTTCCTCCCGGTCGAACCGCCGGACGCCGCTGTCGGTGCCGTCGACGATGCCGGGCTGCACGACGGCGATCCGGACGTGACCGTCGACGTCCGGGCGCGGTGACCACATCCAGGCGGCCGAGGTCGCGGCGGCCGTGGCCACCAGCGAGGCCACCGCCGGCACGCGGGCCTCCCGCACGGATATCAGCACGGCGACCGCGACATTGACGGCCACCACCAGGAAGCTCAGCAGCCACACCCCGCCGACCGAGGCCAGCCGCAGCGCCGGCGTCACCTGCCACTGGGTCGCGCCGAGCATGCCCCACGGCCCGCCGAGCCCCTGCCACGACCGCACCAGCTCCACCAGCAGCCAGCCCGAGGGCAGCACCAGCACCGCGGCCGCGGCCCGCCCCGGCGACGGCACCCCGCCCAGCAGCCGGCGCGTCACCCAGCCCCAGGGCGCCCAGAACACGCTCAGCAGACCGGCGATCAGGAAGATGAAGACGTGCAGGCTCGGCAGCAGCCAGTGGTGCACGGCGACCATGAACCCGAACCCGCCGCACCAGCCGTCGTAGGCCGCCCGCCGCCCGGTCGGCGCCGAGCGCGCCAGCAGCAGCCAGGGAACCAGCGCGACGTACGCGAACCACCACAGCGACGGCGCCGGAAAGGCCAGGACCGGCAGGGCGCCCGCGAGCGCCCCGACGCAGGAACGCCGCCACGGGGAGGTGAGCCAGCGCTCGACGGTCCTCATCCATCGCCTCCTGCCTGCGGGTCCTTCCAGTGTGCGGGACCGGGCGGGGGCTCCGACAGGGGGCATGGGCGCGGGCTCAGTCGGACACGGCGACCGCGCGCGGGTCCGGCAGTCTGCGCCACCGCTCCTCGACGACGACCTGACGCAGCCGCCAGCCGTCCCGGGTGCGCAGGAACGCGAAGGAGTAGCGGCCGCCGCACACGAAGTCCGGGGCGGTGGAGGCGCCGTCGCCGCCGGCGAAGCGCATGGGGTTGACGTAGTCGGCCTGCAGATGGGCGGTGTCGCCGGTGTCGTGATCCAGGATCCCGAACCGCACCAGGCGGTTGACGATCAGGTGCTGCCGCATCGAGAAGAGGGTCAGGTTCTCCGCGAGCCACCCGGCCACCTGCCCGGCATCGCCCTCGATCCCGCCGGCGGAGCGGTAGTCGGCCCGCCCGTCCGCCGCGAACAACCTCCGGTACGCCGCCCAGTCACCGTCGTCGACGGCCACCGCGTACTCGGTGACCATCTCGTCCACGGCCAGCCGGTCCATCACGGTCGCGAGCTCCACGCGCTGCGTCATCGGCTCAGTGTTGGGCACGGGGCGGGCGGAGCCAAGGGGCACGGGCGATATTCGGTGATGTTCGAACCGACCACCCCCGGCCCCGGGCCCATGAACAGTCAGTCCGTCGAACAGGAGCCCGAGTTCCGTATCCGTGCCCGCCATGCGGACACGAGCCGCGATGAGTTCTGCCGGGTCCGGCGGTCGTACAGTCGAACCCGTTACCGAGGAGGACTCCCGATGCGCAGCGTGACCTACTCAATGGGCGTCTCGCTCGACGGCTACATCGTCAGGCCGGACGGCAACTTCGACTGGACGGCGCCCGACGAGGACGTCTTCCGCTTCTGGATCGACGAGATCCGGGACGTCGACGTCCACCTGCTGGGGCGACGGCTGTACGAGACGATGCTGTACTGGGAGACGGCCGACCAGGATCCATCGCTCGACGAGTCCATGCTCGAGTGGACCGCGCTCTGGAAGCCGCTGCCAAAGGTGGTGTTCTCCACCACGCTGTCGGCGGTGCAGGGCCATGCCCGCCTGGCCTCCGGCGGCCCGGCGGAGGAGATCGAGCGGCTGCGGGCCGAGCCGGGGGCGGGCGAGATCGCGATCGGCGGTGCGACTCTCGCCGCCGAGGCGGCCGCGTCGGGTCTGATCGACGAGTACCGGGTCATGGTCTACCCGGTGCTGGTCGGCGGCGGCATCCCGTTCTTTCCCCGGCACGAGCGCCGGGTGGATCTCGAACTGGTCGAGACCCGCTCCTTCGGCTCAGGAGTCCGCTACCTCCGTTACCGCGTGGCGCGGCGGAGTGCTCAGAGCGTCAGCTCAGGGTGAGGCGAGGATGAGCACTCATGTGTGCGGTCATCGGCATCCTGCATGGTGCGTGCATGCGATCAATGTCCCTCCCGAAGCCCGTGCTGGTGGCTGCCCACATCGCGCGGAGGGCGAGACCCCGTCGGATATGAGGTATCCCCAGTGAGCGACATTGTGGTCCAGAAGATCGTCCGGCCCGAGCGCGCGGTGTCGGGCCCGTGGCTGGAGGTGATCGCCTCGAATCTCGATTACCACCGAGCGACCTTCTTGTGGAAGTGCGAGGGCCTCTCGGACGAACAGCTGCGGCTACGTCCGGTGCGGTCGTCGGCGTTGACCCTGCTGGGGCTCATGCGCCATCTGCAGGGGGTTGAGCGTGCCTGGTTCCAGCGGACGTTGGCCGGCACGACGCCTCGCTTCTTTCCCTATCGGACCTACGCCACCGCTGACGGCGGCGAGTGGTACGACGAGTCGGACGCTACGCCGGCCAGGGACGTCTACGAGGACTACCTCAAGGCGTGCGAGGAGTCGCGGCAGGTCTTCGCGAAGGTGACCGTCGATCTCGCGCGCATCGTGCCGAACCCGGAGTTCGGTGACACCGATGTGCGGTTCGTCCTTGAGCACGTGATCGAGGAGTATGCCCGCCACGTCGGCCACGCGGACCTCCTCCGCGAGGCCATCGACGGCGTCACCGGCGAGTAGCCGACAGCTGCTCGCTGAGCTGAATGGCCGACCACCCGTGAGCACAGGCTGGTCACCGGGGTCCTGCGACCGCCCCAGCGGTCCGAAGCCGGCAACGTCAGGAATCATCCTGGTCGCCTGGCGGCCGCCGGCTTGCGGAGCTTGTTCAGCTGCGCCCTGATGATCGCCTCCGGCACGGCAGCCGGCTCCTTGCCCTTCGGTCCGCCGGGGAGGTTGAAGTCGGTGAACATGGCGACCGTCGTCCCCTGCCGGACAGCCACCACCGCGTAGGGCACCCGTACCGGTTCCTCGTTCTCGCTGCCCGACGCCAGCTGTGTGAGGCGCAGGGACACGGATTCATCGCCGTAGCCGGGGTCGGGCCGGACTTGGACCGCGTCGTAGTCGAAGTCCACCAGGTTGTCCTTGAACGTGCTGCACCGCTCGGCGGCCGTCCGCAACGCGTCGATCACCTGCCTGGCATCTCCTGGGCTGTGCGCCGAAAGCGTCATGTGCGTATCGGATCCGCGCTCTTTCGAGGTGATGAACCGGGCGGTGCGCGCGGTTGCCGCGAAACCACTGCTGCCGCCCACCGCCTGTACGGCGGGCGCGCATTCGGCGGGGGAGGCCGTCTTGCGGGACGCAAAGGCGGCCGCCACGTCCCGCTGTACTTCGTAGCCGTCCAGATCGGTGCCCGTGACCGTCGCCCGTTCCAGGTCCGCCTTGCTCAGCGGCTTGTCCTGGACACCGGACGCCCCTGCCGTTTCCGCCGCGCCCGCCCGGGAGCCCTGCCCGGTTCCGCATGCGGCGAGCGTCAAGGAAGTCATGATCATGGCAACCGCAATGCCGGCATGTGACTGGCGAACCACTGTTTTCCCACCCGTTTGATTCTGGAACGCGAGCCGTCCACCCCGGCTCGGAGCATTGGGCAGCAGGGTAGATCGTCGCCGGTCGTGCAGTCATGCCCCGGGCCGGAGCAGTTGGTAGGGTGCGCGGGTTGCACAGCTTGGAGAGTCGTGGCACCGCGCAGGGAAGGGGGCCGGGGGGACGATGCAGGCGTCAGAGGCCCGGCGTGCAGTGGCTGCGGCCGTCTCGGTCGTCGCATCGCTTGACCTGACCGTCGACGACGCGCTCGTTCTTCACGACTCCAACAAGCTGACACTGCGTCTGCTGCCCTGTGACGTCCTGGCCCGGGTGGCACCTGCGGCGCATCAGGTCGCGCAGTTCGAGATCGGGCTTGCTCAGCGGCTCGCCGCATCCGGGTGCCCTGTGGCTGCGCTCGAACCGCGAGTGGAGCCACGCGTCCATGAGCGTGATGGTTTCGAGGTCACGCTGTGGACCTACTACGAACCCGTGGCACCTGGTCGAGAGGTCTCACCAGCCGACTACGCCCATGCGCTCGGGCGGTTGCATGCCGGCATGCGCGAACTCGACGTCCCGACGCCGCACTTCACGGATCGAGTCGAGCAGGCTCAGCGACTCGTGGCGGACCGCGACCGTACTCCGGCGCTCGCCGACGCGGACCGCGAACTGCTTGGCGACACGTTGCGGAGCCTGAGGCGAGCGGTCGGCGAGCGCGGCGCCGCCGAGCAGCTGCTGCACGGCGAACCGCACCCGGGCAACGTGCTCACCACGAAGAACGGGCTGCTGTTCATCGACCTTGAGACGTGCTGCCGTGGGCCCGTCGAATTCGACCTCGCCCATGCGCCCGAAGCAGTCGGCGAGCACTGTCCAGGGGTCGATCCGGACTTGCTCCGCGAGTGCCGGATCCTCGTGCTGGCGATGATCACCGCATGGCGCTGGGACGCGGACGACCAGCTCCCGAACGGGCGTCAGCTGGGCGCGGAGTGGCTCGGCCAGATCCGAGCGGCACTCGATCCCAACGGCCCGGACACCCGGCGCTGAGAGCCGGTGCGGGCCGGTGTGCGCGCCTCCGTGGTCGTAAGATCGTCGTCCGGTCGTTCCGAGGAGGTTGGCGATGGCACGTCCCGTCACGGTGGTCACCGGTGGCAGTCGGGGTATCGGCGCGGCGACCTGTCTGCGCCTCGCGGCCGACGGGCACGACGTGGTGATCGGTTACGTTCGGGACGGGGACGCCGCCGAGGCGGTCGCGGAGGGGGTGCGGAAGGGCGGGGCGCGCTGTGCCGTCGTCCGGGTGGACACGTCCGTGGAGGCCGATGTGGAGGGGCTGTTCGACGCGGCGGAGCGGGAGCTGGGGGCCGTCACGGGGCTGGTGAACAACGCCGCCGTGACCGGGCCGTTCGGGCGGCTGGCCGACGCGGAGACCGCGGGTCTCCGCCGGGTGGTGGAGGTCAACCTGTTGGGCACGTTGCTGTGTTCACGCCGTGCCGCCCGGCTGATGGCGGCGCGGGGGAGCGGTGCGATCGTGAACGTGTCCTCGGCGGCGGCCACCCTCGGCAGCCCCGGCGAGTACGTCCACTACGCGGCGACCAAGGCGGCCGTCGACGCCCTCACCGTGGGCCTCGCCAAGGAACTGGGCCCCGACGGCGTGCGGGTCAACGCGGTGGCACCGGGCGTGATCGAAACGGAGATCCACGCGGCGATGGGCGACCCCGGCCGGGCCGAACGGGTCGGTCACTCCACGCCGTTGGGCCGCGCCGGCCGGCCCGAGGAGATCGCCGCCGCGATCGCCTGGCTGCTGTCGCCCGAGGCCTCCTACACGACGGGCACGGTGCTGCGCGTCTCCGGCGGCCGCTGAACCCTCAGCCGGTCAGGCCGCCTCGATGATCTGCTCGCGGATCGCCGCGGCCCACTCGACCACCAGCAGCTCGTACTCGGTCCGTTCCTGCGCCGACAGTGTTCCGCCCGCACGCAGCCACAGCGCCCGGATGTGCTCGTTGACCTCGGCAGCAGACCGCACGGAACCAGGGGTTCGGGAATCGGGGGACATGAGAAACAGCGTAGGGGCAAGAACTGACCGTGCGCTACCGGGCCACTACGCAGACCGTATGGGGTTGGTCACGGGCGATACGGCCTACGGGTGGCCACGCCTTGGCATTTGCCAGGCGGCTCGTCGGGACTCCGGCCGGCCCGTGTGCCCCTGAGCGGGACTTCGCCCTTGCCGGAGCGGGTGCGGCGGCCCGAAACCCCTGGAAAACGACGGAAGTCGGGGGTTGGCCGAGATCCGGCGCCCGGCCGTCGTCGCCTGATCGTTGCCTGGTCGCCCCCTCGTCGCTCCCTTGTTGTCCCCCGTCGTCCCCCGTGGGCCCCTGTCGTCACCCCGTCGGCAGCGTCGAGGCGAGCAGTGCGAGCTTCTCCTCGGTGCTGCTCCCCGGGTCCGGGTGGTAGACGACGAGCGTCTGCCCCGCCGCACCGCTGACGTCCAGCCGCTCCCGGTTCAGCCGTAGCCGGCCGACCTGGGGGTGGTCGACGACCTTGGCCGCGCCGTCGCAGGACGCCACGTCGTGGCGGGCCCAGAGTCGGCGGAAGTGCGGGCTGGCGAGGGAGAGTTCGCCGACCAGGTCGATGACGTGCGGGTCGTCCGTGTCGGTCCCGACGGAGCGCCGGAAGCCGGCGACCATGCCGGCACCGGCCTCCTCCCAGCCGGGGTGGAGGGCCTGCTCGGCGGGGTCCAGGAAGGTGTCCCGCAGCCGGTTGGCGCCGACCGAGAAGCGCGGAGACAGCGCGGTCGCCAGGGCGTTGACGGCGAGGACGTCGAAGTACCGGCCCTCGACCAGCGCGGGGAGCGGGAGCGCGGCGACGAGTTGGGCGACGCCCGGCGGGACGGTCTCCTTCCGGGCTCGGCGCCGGCGCCGGCGGGGCCGGTCGGTGCCGAGGCGGAGCAGGTACGCCGTCGCGTCCTCGTCGAGCCGCAGCACGCGCGCGAGGGACTCCAGGACCTGCACGGAGGGGTTGCGGTCACGGCCCTGTTCCAGGCGCAGGTAGTAGTCGGCGCTGATGCCGGCCAGCATCGCGACCTCCTCCCGGCGCAGGCCCGGCACCCGCCGTACCCCCAGTACGGGGATGCCGACCTGCTCCGGCGTGACCAGCTCGCGGCGGGCCCGCACATACGAGCCCAGCAGGTTCGGTTCGTCGGTCATCCCGCCACCGTAATGCGGCCACCGCGCTCGTGCCTGGTCCTGTCACCCCCAGGATCACCAGGGCTCTGCCCCGTCCGGGGCCGGGCCGCGAGCGTGGTCGGTGACAGCGACGAGCAGCCGAGGAGCGCGATCATGTCGACGTATCTGCTGGTACACGGTGCCTGGCACAGCGGGGAGTGCTGGGAGCGGGTGGTCCCCTTGCTGGCGGCGGCGGGGCACCGGGTGTACGCACCCTCCCTGACCGGTCACGGCGAGAAGGCCCGTCTGCTCGGACCGGACGTCGGTCTCGACACCCACATGGCCGACGTCGTCGGGCTGATCAGGGACGAGGACCTCACCGACGTCGTCCTCGTCGGGCACAGCTACGCGGGGCTGGTCGTCACGGCCGCCGCCAACGAAGTCCCCGACCGCATCGGGCACCTGGTCTACCTCGACGCGATGGTCCCGGAGCACGGCGAGACCGCGGCCGACGTCCAGCCCGCGACCCGGGACCTGATCGACAGGGCCCTCGCGTCCGACAGCGGCTGGCGGGTCCCGCCGTTGCCCGAACTGCCGCCGCCCTACGGCCTGTTCGGGGTGACCGAGGCGGCGGACGTGGCATGGCTGCGCGCCATGCTGTCCGACCAGGCGGTGCGCACCCTGCAGCAGCCGGTGCGGCTGGACGATCCTGCCGTAGGCGCGATCCCGCGGACCCACATCCACTGCGTGGCGAACGTCCCGGAGGGCATCGTCCGTCGTCCGGTCCCCGCGGCCCAGCAGGTGTGGGAACTGCCCACCGGCCACGACTGCATGATCACCATGCCGGCCGAACTCACCGACCTGCTGCTCAAGCTGGGCTGATCCCGAGCGGGATATTCGCTGGGCCCGTCGGCCGCGTGTCCGTAGGGTCGGCGCATGGCGGACGAGGACCAGCAGGCGATGGACGAGAACCGGCGGGCGGTACAGGCGGCGGTCGACGCGGAGCTGCGGCTCCTCGATCCCGAGGTGCGCGCCCGCCCGGAGCTCGTCCTCGAACTGCTCGATCCTGAGTTCACCGAGGTCGGGGTGTCGGGCCGCCGCTGGGACGCGACGTCGATCCTGACGGTGACCAGCGGGGGATCGGTGTCCCCGGAGTCACCGGTCGAGGTGAGTGAGATGTCCGGGACCGTCCTGGCCCCGGGCATCGTGCACCTGACGTACTTCGCGGACAACCAGGGCCGCCGGGCCTGGCGCAGCTCCCTGTGGCGGCTCACGGAGACGGGCTGGCGTGTCTTCTACCACCAGGGCACCCTGGCTGCCGACCGCGGCTGAGCGCACGGCCGGCAGCGCCCCGAAGGGGCGCGGGGCTGTAGCCATATGCGGCTCCGCCGCGTGGGCGCGACCAGCCACGACGCTGCCGCAGCCGACCGGACGGCCCGGCGTTTCCAGCGAAGCGCCTAGCTCGCCGACTCCGCCGCGTGCGGGCTCAGCACGTCCGCCGAGACCAGGGCGATGATCACGATGCCGAGGGCGATGCGGTACCAGACGAACGGCATGAAGCTCTTGTTGGAGATCCACTTCATGAACCACGCGATCACCGCATAGCCCGACGCGAACGCGATCACCGTCGCGAACAGGGTCGGACCCCAGGCCACATGGCCCTCGCTCACCGAGTCCTTGACCTCGAAGGCGCCGGAGGCCAGCACCGCCGGGATGGCGAGCAGGAAGGAGTAGCGGGCGGCCGCCTCGCGCTTGTAGCCCATGAACAGGCCCCCGCTGATGGTGGCGCCGGAGCGGGAGACGCCGGGGATCAGGGCGCAGGCCTGGCAGAGGCCGTAGATCAGGCCGTCCTTCACGCTCAGGTTCTCGAGCGTCTTGCGCTGCTTCGGCGCCCGGTGCCGGCCGCCCGTCTCGTCGCGGGCGGCGAGCCGGTCGGCGATGCCGATGACGATGCCCACGACGATGAGCATGGTCGCGGTGATGCGCAGGTCGCGGAACGGGCCCTCGATCTGGTCCTTCAGCGTCACGCCCAGCAGGCCGATCGGGATCGAGCCGACGATCACCAGCCAGCCCATCTGGGCGTTGTGGTCCCGCCGCATCGCCTTGTCGAACAGCGACCGGAACCAGGCCGAGACGATCCGCCCGATGTCCTTGCGGAAGTAGATCAGCACCGCGGTCTCCGTGCCGATCTGGGTGATCGCCGTGAAGGCGGCCCCCGGGTCCTTCCAGCCGGAGAAGGCCGCGGTCAGCCGCAGATGCGCGCTGGAGGAGACGGGCAGGAACTCGGTCAGCCCCTGGACGAGGCCGAGGACCAGCGATTCAAACCAAGACATGAAGGTACGGCGTCCCAGGGGTGAGGAAGAGGCTGGCGGTCGCGTGGGCACACGTGGTCATGCGGGCACACGCGCTCAGGCGGCCGCGCGTGGGCACACGGACATGTGATCATGCGCGTGCCACCGCAGCGTAGCGGGCCGGGGTGACGGCGGGGACACAGGGGTTCGGCAGGCGGCCGGGCGGCCGCGGGGTGTTGACCGGTCAAGGTGCCGCCGCTTACGTTTCAGCAGGGGAAAGCGCTTGCTCCGCACATCGGGGTGCGGGTGCGGCGCACCTCGGGCGGGAGTTCGCCCATCGTCGGTACACGCCCGAGGAGTGCTGATCACGTCCATGCCCCGCTCCCCCCGCTCCACGGACCCCTTCGCCGGCCGCCGCATCCGGGCCGCCGTCGTCGGCGCCGGCGCCATCGGGCGCGGCTCCCATCTGCCCGCCCTCGCCCGGCTGGCCGCGGAGGGCGAGACCGAGGTCGTCGCCGCCGTCGACATCGATGCCATCGCCGTCGAGGCGATGTGCGCCGAGGCCGGCGTCCCGCACGCCTACACCGACCTGGACCGGATGCTCGCCGAGCAGCGGCCCGACCTGGTCACCATCGGCACCCCGCCGACCCTGCACCGGGACCAGTCGGTGGCCGCGCTGCGGGCCGGCGCCTGGGTGTGGTGCGAGAAGCCGCCGGTGCCGAGCCTCGCCGACTTCGACGCGGTCGAGGCGGAGGAGGGGACGGACGGCGGGCCGTACGCCTCGATCGTCTTCCAGCACCGGTTCGGCTCGGCGGCCGACCAGGTGCGGCGGCTGCTCGCCGAGGGGGCGCTGGGGCGCCCGCTGGTCGCCCACTGCCAGACCACCTGGTACCGGGACACCGCTTACTACGCGGTGCCCTGGCGGGGCCGCTGGGCGAGCGAGGGCGGCGGCCCGGCGATGGGGCACGGCATCCACCAGATGGATCTGCTCCTCGACCTGCTCGGGCCGTGGGGCGAGGTGCGGGCGATGGCCGGCCGACTGGTGCACGCGGTGGAGACCGAGGACGTGTCCACCGCCCTGGTCAGGTTCGAGAACGGCGCCCTGGCGACCGTCGTGAACAGCGTGCTCAGCCCCGAGGAGGTGAGCCGCATCCGCATCGACTGCGAGCGCGCGACGGTCGAGCTGACCCACCTGTACGGTCACGGCAACGACAACTGGCGCATCACCCCGGCCCCGGACGTCTCCGCCGACGAGGCGGCGGCCTGGCGGGACTTCGGCCCGGACGTGCCGAGCTCGCACCTGGCCCAGCTGCGCGAGCTGGTCGGCAGCATGCGCGCGGGGGAGCGGCCGCGCAGCAGCGGCGCCGACGGGCGCACCAGCCTGGAGCTGATCACCGCGCTGTACAAGGCGGCGTTCACCGGCACGACCGTTCGCGCGGGCGAGATCGGTCCGGGTGATCCTTATTACACGGCCCTGCACGGGAACGCCCCGGGCTGGGCGCCGGCCGCGCGCGAGGAGGTGTCCGCGTGAGCGGCGAGCTGCGGATCACGCACACCCACGGCGACCGGGTCACCGTGACCGAGCCGGTCACCGGGGTGCAGCTCTTCTCGTACGTCTACCGGCCCGAGACGGCCTGGGAGGCACCGAGGCCCTACCTGCACCCGATCCGTACCCTCGCCGGGGACGTCGTCACCGACTACCGGCCGAACGACCACCGCTGGCACAAGGGCCTCTCCCTGACCGCCTCGCATCTGTCGGGCGCGAACCTGTGGGGCGGCAACTCCTATGTGCACGGGCAGGGTTACGTGGCCATCCCGGAGCGCGTCGGCTCGATGCGGCACGCCGGCTTCGACGAGGTGTCGTCGGCCGACGGCCGCCTGGTCGTCGCGGAGCGGCTGACCTGGCATCCGTACGACGGGACGCTGTGGGCGGAGGAGCGGCGCCGCATCGAGGTCCATGACGTGGACCCCGGGGCGCGTTCCTGGGCGCTCACCTGGACCAGTGAGATCACCAACCGCCGTGCCGAACCTCTGCTGTTCGGCAGCCCGACCACGGCCGGGCGCGAACAGGCGGGCTACACCGGTCTGTTCTGGCGCGGCCCGCGCGCCTTCCGGGACGGCCGGATCGTCGGCCCGGAGGGGGAGGGCTCGGAGTCCATGGGCTCGCAGTCCGCCTGGCTGGCCCTGTCCGGCGAGCACGACGGCGCCGACGGCCATGCCACCGTCGTCTTCGAACACGCCCCGGAGAACGACCATTTGGGCATCCGCGGCAGCCACCCCGCGCACTGGTTCGTGCGCAACGACCCGTTCGCCGGCATCGCCCCCTCCTGGGCCTTCCACGACGAGCTGGAACTGGCCCCCGGCGACACCCTCCGGCGCCGCTACCGGGTCGTCGTCGCCGACGGCGCCTGGGAGCGCGCGGAGATCGCCGCGTACCTGGCGGCGCATCCGTGGTGAGCGTGGGGGAGTAGCCCCGCTCAGGCGGCTTCCGGTCCGGTGACGGTCCAGCCCGGTGCCTGCGGGTGGGCCGTCAGGTCCTCGTGCCGTACCGGGTCGCCGCAGGCCGCGCAGGTGACGACCGGGGTGAGGGTCTTCCCGCAGCTGTGCTCGATCACCATGGGGCGGTCGCCGTCCGGGTGGAGGTGTCGGTCGCCCCAGGCCATCAGGGTCATCAGGACCGGCTCCAGTTCGAGGCCCGCCTGGGTGGCCCGGTACTCGAAGCGCTGCGGCCGCTCGCTGTAGACGCGTTTGGTGAGGATCCCGGCGTCGACGAGCCGGCGCAGCCGGGTGGCCAGGATGTCGCGCGGGGCGCCGATGTTGCGCACCAGCCGGTCGAAGCGCCCGTTGCCCAGGTACACCTCCCGCAGGACCAGCAGGGAGTACTTCTCGCCGACGAGCGCCAGGGCGTCGGCGATCGAACACGGGCGGGGGTCCTTGGGGGCGGTCATGGGGTCAGTCTAGTAGAGGGTTGGATTTTCAAACGCTCGGAGTTATGGTGGGTTCGGATTTCCTACTCACCGGTAATCGAGACTGGCAATCGAGGTCCCCGAGATGCGTGACGCAGTCATCGTCGAAGCCGTACGCACCCCTGTCGGCAAGGGCAAGCCGAACGGGTCCCTGGCGCACGTCCACCCCGTCCAACTCCTCGCCCACACCCTGCGCACCCTCGTCGAGCGCTCCGGCGTCGACCCGGCCCTCGTCGACGACGTGATCGGCGGCACCGTCGATCAGGTCGGCGAGCAGGCCATGAACACCACCCGGTACGCCCTCCTGTCCGCCGGTTTCCCCGAGACGGTGCCGGCGACCACCGTGGACCGCCAGTGCGGCTCCTCCCAGCAGGCCGTGCACTTCGCCGCGCAGGGCGTCATGTCCGGTGCCTACGACATCGTGATCGCCTGCGGCGTCGAGTCGATGAGCCGGGTCCCGATGTGGTCCAACGTGCCGGCCGGCAAGGACCCCTTCGGGCCCGGAATCGCCGCGCGCTACCCGGAGGGCCTGGTCCCGCAGGGCATCAGCGCCGAACTCATCGCCGCGAAGTGGTCGATCAGCCGGGCGGAGATGGACGACTTCGCGGTCTCCTCGCACCAGAAGGCGGCGGCCGCGTGGGAAGCGGGACTGTTCGACGCGCAGGTCGCTCCGCTGGACGGCGTCGCCCGCGACGAGTCGGTACGGCCCGGCACCACCGCCGAGGTGCTCGCCGGGCTCAAGCCCGCCTACTACGACCCCGGGTTCGCCGAGCGGTTCCCGCAGATCGAGTGGAACGTCACGGCGGGCAACGCGAGCCCGGTCAACGACGGGGCGTCCGCGGTGCTCATCACCTCCGGTGAGACCGCGGCGAGGCTCGGGTTGCGGCCACTGGCGCGCCTGCACGAGTTCGCCGTGACCGGATCCGACCCGTTGCTGATGCTGACCGGCGTGATCCCGGCGACGGAGAAGGTGCTGCGGCGGGCCGGGCTCGGCATCGGGGACATCGACCTGTTCGAGGTGAACGAGGCGTTCTCCAGCGTGGTGCTGGCCTGGCGGCAGGAGACCGGGGCCGATCTGGCGAAGGTGAACGTGAACGGTGGGGCCATTGCGCTGGGGCATCCGCTGGGGGCGAGCGGGACCCGGCTGACCACGACGCTTGTGCATGCGATGCGGGAGCGCGGCGCTCGCTTCGGCCTGCAGACCATGTGCGAGGCGGGTGGGCTGGCGAACGCGATGATTTTGGAAGCGGTTCGGTAGGGGGCGGTGCGCCTAGGGGGGTGCCGCGTGGTGTCGTTGGGCGGCTGGCGCGTCGTGGGGGCTGAGCGCGCAGTTCCTCCCCCAGCCTTCGGCCGGGGGTACCCCCAGCGCCCCTGACGGGGCGCTGTAGTTACGGGGCGCTCTGCCCGCGGGGCTCATTTCGCGCGAAAGTGGTGGCGCTTTCTCCAGGCCACCACTGCTCCGGCCACCGCCGGTACGACGATGGCCGCCACCGAGATCAGGAACACCGGGGATGTCGGGGTCGAGGCGCGGGCGCCTGCCACGACGTAGGCGGCGACGTTCGGGATCGAGCCCAGGGCGGTCGCGACCAGGAACGGGGTGTACCGCATGCGGGAGACGGCGGCCGCGTAGTTCGCGGCCCAGAACGGGACGCCGGGGAACAGGCGTACCGCCAGCATCGAGCGGAAGCCGTGCCGGCTGAACTGGTTGTCCGCCGCCTTCAGCAGCCGGCCGCGCAGCAGCGGGCGCAGGGCCTCCTGGCCGAGCATCCGGCCGAGCGCGAAGGAGATCCACGCCCCGAGCACGGTGCCGGCCATGGCCGCGCCCATGCCCAGCGCCGAACCGAACAACGCGCCGGCCGCCAGGTTCAGGATCGGCCGGGGCACGAACGCCACCGTGATCAGGCCGTACGCCACGGCGAAGACCACCACCGCGGTGGTGCCCGCCACGTGGGGCGGCCAGCCCTGCGTCATCAGCTTCTGGGGCTCGAAGAGCAGCACCGACGCCCCGGCCGCCGCCAGCAGGGCGACGAGCAGGGACAGCCGGGACCACGGCGACAGCAGCACGCGTGTGCAGCGTGCGCCGAAACTCAAGGGAGCAGGCACGGCGATGGTCAGCTCCTCGGCGGCGGCCCGGGGAGAGGCCGTGGCGGTGCCAGAGCGGTTGGCATCGAGCATTCGGTGACACTAACCGAAGCGGATGTGTGATCGCCGTATGGTTCCCGTCCCTTGGGTGAAATCGACGCCGCGGAAAACCGTTCGACGTGGGGTGACGCGTCGGACATGATCTGTGTCATGTTCCGGTTCGCCTTCCTCGTCGCAGCATCCGCAGTCGCGGATGCGCCGAAGGCTGCCGTTCCCGTTCTCGCGGCCGCTGTCGACGGCGCCCGAAGCTGACCCTCCCCGGAAAGTCCGGCGGACCCCGCAGGGGGAGGGTCGGCCAGTTCCTCGGGGTCCCCGCTCTTCCTTCGGACAAGCTTCGAGGTACAGCCATGCCCAAGACGGCATACGTCCGCACCAAACCGCATCTCAACATCGGCACGATGGGCCACGTCGACCACGGCAAGACCACCCTGACCGCCGCCATCACCAAGGTCCTCGCCGACCGCGGCACCGGCACGTTCGTGCCGTTCGACCGCATCGACCGGGCCCCCGAGGAGGCCGCCCGCGGCATCACGATCAACATCGCGCACGTCGAGTACGAGACCGACACCCGGCATTACGCCCATGTGGACATGCCGGGCCATGCCGACTACGTCAAGAACATGGTCACCGGGGCCGCGCAGCTGGACGGCGCGATCCTCGTCGTCTCCGCGCTCGACGGGATCATGCCGCAGACCGCCGAACACGTGCTGCTCGCCCGGCAGGTGGGCGTCGACCACGTGGTGGTCGCGCTGAACAAGGCGGACTCGGCCGACGAGGAGCTGGTCGAACTGGTCGAGCTCGAGGTCCGCGAGCTGCTCAGCGCGCACGGCTACGGCGGCGACTCCGTGCCCGTCGTACGGGTCTCCGGGCTCAAGGCCCTGGAGGGCGACCCGCGGTGGACGGCGTCGATCGAGGCGCTGCTCGACGCGGTGGACACGTACGTGCCGATGCCCGAGCGGTATCTGGACGCGCCGTTCCTGCTGCCGGTGGAGAACGTGCTCACCATCACCGGGCGCGGGACCGTCGTGACCGGTGCGGTCGAGAGGGGGACCGTGCGGGTCGGGGACCGGGTCGAGGTGCTCGGCGCGGACGTCGAGACGGTCGTCACCGGCCTGGAGACCTTCGGGAAGCCGATGGACGAGGCGCAGGCCGGGGACAACGTGGCGCTGCTGTTGCGGGGCGTGCCCCGGGACGCGGTGCGGCGGGGGCACGTGGTGGCGGCGCCGGGGAGCGTGGTGCCGGCCCGGCGGTTCTCGGCGCGGGTCTACGTCCTGTCGGGGCGCGAAGGGGGTCGTACGACTCCTGTCTCGACGGGCTACCGGCCGCAGTTCTACATCCGTACGGCGGATGTGGTCGGGGACGTCGACCTCGGCGAGACGGCGGTCGCGCGGCCCGGGGACACGGTGGAGATGACCGTGGAGCTGGGGCGGGACGTTCCGCTGGAGGCGGGGCTGGGGTTCGCCATCCGTGAGGGGGGCCGGACCGTGGGGGCGGGGACCGTGACCTCCGTGGAGTGAGGTCGCGGTGTGTGGGGGACTGCGGGCCGGCGGGGGCCGGTCGCGCAGTTCCTCCCCCAGCCTTCGGCCGGCGACACCCACGCCGATACAGCCCCGCGCCCCTGGGCAGGCATCGGCATCGCACAATGGAGAAGTGAACGAATCCATACCCGTCGTCCGTGTCACCGGGCACGGGACCGCCAAGCTGATGCCCGATGTCGATCGGGAACGGGCCTGGTTGCTGACCGTCGACGGGGCGCCGCAGTCGTATGTGGATCTCGACGAGCCGACGCATCTCGAGTTCGAGTACGCCCGGCGGCTCGGGTATGTGCTGGACGCCGTGGCGGAGGCCGGCGTGCCCCTGGACGTGCTGCATCTCGGCGGGGGCGCCTGCACGCTTCCCCGGTACGTGGCGGCGACCCGGCCCGGGTCCCGGCAGGATGTCGTGGACGCCGACCGGGAGCTGCTGGAGCTGGTCACCGAGCATCTGCCGTTGGCGGACGGCACCGGCATCGTCCTGCATGCCGCCGATGCGCGGGGCTGGCTGGAAGCGGCGCCCGGGGATTCGGCGGACGTGATCGTCGCCGACGTCTTCGGCGGGTCCCGGATCCCCGCGCATCTGACCTCGCTGGGGTACGCGCGGGAGGCCGAGCGGGTGCTGCGGGCCGACGGGGTCTACCTTGCGAACCTCGCGGACTCCGCCCCCTTCGGCTTCCTGCGCTCCCAACTCGCCACGTTCGCCGCCGTCTTCGAGGAGCTGGCGCTCATCGCCGAGCCCGGCGTGCTGCGCGGCCGGCGGTTCGGGAACGCGGTGCTCATCGCCTCGCACCGGCAAATCGACGCCGGCCCGCTGGCCCGTCGTACGGCCGCCGACGCCTTCCCCGCGCGGGTCGAACACGGCGCCGCGCTGCGGGAGTTCGTCGGCGCGGCCCGGCCGGTCGGGGACGCGGACGCCGTACCGTCACCCGAGCCCCCCGGCGGAGCGTTCGGGATCGGGTGAGGCGGCCGACGGCCGTGTGGCGACCGGGACCGTGCGGCGGGTGAGGTTGCGTACGTCCGGGACGAGAAGCGCCGCGGCCGTGACGGCGACGACCAGACCCGCGCAGCCCCACAGGGCCGGGCCCCGGCCGAAGGCCTGCTCGGCGGGGCCCGCCAGCGCCGTCGCCAGGGGCAGCAGGGAGACGGAACCGAACCAGTCGTACGCCGAGACCCGGGAGAGCTTCTCCTCGGGGATCTCCTGGTGCAGCGCGGTCATCCAGGAGACGCCGAAGACCTCGACCGTCGTGCCCGCCACGAACATCACCGCGCAGAGGACTCCCACCGGGGTGGGTACCGCGAGTGCCGCGGAGGGGAGTGCGAGCGGGAAGATGCAGAGGGTGCCGACGAAGAGGAGCCGGCGGGGTTTCCAGCGGGTCATCAGGAGGGCGCCGGCCACCGTGCCCGCGCCGAACGCGGCCAGTGCCAGGCCCCAGGGGCCCGGTCCGCCCAGGCTGTCGCGGGCGACCAGCGGGCCGTAGACCGCGTCGGCTGCGCCCACCACCGCGTTCGCGATCGAGAACTGCACGACGATCCCCCACAGCCAGGGGCGGCCCGCGAACTCCCGCCAGCCCTCCCGGAGATCGGCCAGCATCCCCTCGCCTGGGGCGCGCGGCGGGATATGGCCGACGTCGAGGAACGAACGCAGCGCACCGGCGACCGCGAACGCCGCCGCGTCCACCGCCAGCACCCAGCCGGGGCCCACCGCCGCCACCAGCGCGCCGCCCAGGGCCGCGCCCCCGAGGGCGGCGCTCTGCATCGCCATCCGGAACACGGCGAACGCACGACCCGCCTGTTCACCGCTCACCGAGGACAGCAGCATGCCCTCCGCCGCCGGGCTGAAGAACGCCTGGCCGGTGCCGCCCAGCGCGGTGAGCAGCATCATCTGCCACAGGCGGGGGTCGCCGGTGAGCACGAGGACGGCGAAGGTGCCCTGGGAGAGGAAGTTGAGGGCGTTCGCCGCGACCATCACGCGGTGGCGGGGGAAACGGTCCGCCACGGCGCCGCCGACGAGCAGGAACAGCACCAGCGGGAAGGTGCGGGCGGCGGCCACCAGTCCGACGTCCCCGGCGTCGCCGCCCGCGTCCAGCACCGCGAACGCGGCGGCGATCAGGGAGCCGTTGGCGCCCAGACTCGTCACGATCGTCGCCGCGGTCAGCAGGCTGTAGTTGCGGCTCGCCCAGGCGGGTCTGCGCAGGCGGGAGGCGCTGCCGGGGGCGCCGGAGGGGCCGGGGGAGCCGGAGGCGGAGGTCACTGCCCGACTATCCCCGCCGGGAGCCCGCCCTGCCAACCCGATTCCCGGGCATCCGGTTCCCGGGCATCCGGTCCCCGGCAGGTATGCGGTCCCCGGCCGCCGTCAGCCCCCGCTCGGGGTGCCGTGCAGCCGCACGGTGCCGAGGATCTTCATGATCGTCGCGGTCGGGACCTCGCCGTTCACTCCCTGGGCGCCGTAGAAGTCCCACGACACCAGGTCGCCGGCCGAGTTCTCGAAGCCGAAGGTGATCGCCCTGCCCTCGCTCGCGCACTTGCCCTTCTGTGGGCTGTTCGCCGAACGCGCCCAGGCGTAGGCGCCCTTGAGGCCCGATGCGGTGGTGTAGGCGGTGGCCTTCTTGTCGTAGGTGATGGTCTTCTTGTCCGGGTACGTGTAGCCGCCGTACACCCACCAGGGGACCTCCTGGACGGCCGCGTCGCCCGGGGTCTTCGCGCCGCTCTCGCCCTTGGTGCCCACCGCCGCCAGGGCCGTGTCCTCGGTCCTGCCGTCCTTGTCGTCGTCGCTCGTGCACCACTTCGACTTGTACTGGGCGGGCGCCGACATCGTGATGATCGGCTTGCCGTCCTTGTCCTCGAAGCCGACGGACGTCCCCGGGGTGAGGACCTCCCAGTCGGCCGGTACGTCGAAGGCCGTGCCCCACTTGGGGTTCACGACGGTCTTCCAGCCCGCGATCGTCGGCTTCTCGGTCTCCTCCTCGCCGCGCGGGTTGTCGTCCGTCGAAGCGGAGGCCGAAGCGGAGGTGGAGGTGGAGGCGGTCGGCGAGTGGGTCGCCTGCCGGTCCTTGCCGGTGTCCGCCTTGTCGTCCTTCTTGCCGCCGAGGACCAGGAACCCGGTCACCCCGGCCGCCACCACGACGGCCGTCGCCGCGATGATCGCGACCAGCTTCGTGCGGTCGCCGCCCCCGCCCCCGCCCTGCGGTGGCTGCGGAGCGCCGGCGGACCCGGGCGGGCCCCACTGCGGCTGCTGCCCGTACCCGCCCTGCTGCGGATACTGCTGGTAGCCGGGCTGCTGATACGGATTCGGCTGCTGGTAACCCGGTTGCTGATACGGGTTGTTCTGCGGGTACTGCTCGCCCCCTGGCGGCTGCTGTTCTGGCCACATGGCTCGTAACCCTAGTGCCGGCCGGTCCGGTCGAAGGCGTGGGCCGTGGCCTTGCCGATGACAACGATCACCGCACCGCTCTGGCCAGACTCTGCTACTCGCTAGTAACATGCTCGTCATGAGCACTGACCAGATGTCGATCGGCGAGATGCTCGCCGCCACGGTCCCGATGGTGCGGACCCTCAACCTGGAGTACCTGGAGACCACTCCGGAGCGGGCCGTGCTGTCCCTGCCGGACCAGGGCGACTTCCACAACCACATCGGCGGCCCGCACGCGGGCGCGATGTTCACCCTCGCCGAGTCCGCGAGCGGCGCGATCGTGCTCGCCGCCTTCGGCGACCAGCTCTCCCGGGCCGTGCCGCTCGCCGTCAGCGCCGAGATCGCCTACAAGAAGGTCGCCCTCGGCCCGGTCAAGGCCACCGCGACCCTGGGCCGCCCGATCGCCGACGTCGTCGCCGAGCTCGACGAGGGCAAGCGCCCCGAGTTCCCGGTCGCCGTCGCCATCACGCGCGAGGACGGCGCGGTCACCGGTGAGATGACCGTCGTCTGGACGCTGCGTCCCAACGGCTGACCGGCGGGCCGGCGACATCGGCCGCCCGGCGACATCGGCCGCCCGGCGGTATCGGCCGCCGGTGTCGGACGCCGTGTCGCATTTCGTTGTCACATGTCGGACGGGGTGAGGGGCGCCGGCCCCTCACCCCGTCCTGTGTCGGGGCCGCTCAGGCGGCACGGCTCTCCTCGCGCCCGGCCCCCGTTTCCGCCAGGCCCGCCACGAACTCCTTGAGCCATGCCGTGAACTCCGGTCCCAGGTCCGGACGTTCGCAGGCGAGCCGGACCACCGTGCGCAGGTAGTCGGCCTTGTCGCCGGTGTCGTAGCGCAGTCCGTCGAAGACCACCCCGTGGACCGTGCCGGCCGCGGCCAGGTCCTGCAGCGCGTCCGTCAGCTGGATCTCGCCGCCGCGGCCGGGCGCGGTCCGTTCCAGGACGTCGAACACCTCGGGGTCGAGGACATAGCGGCCGATGACCGCGTAGTTGCTGGGTGCCTTCTCCGGGGAGGGCTTCTCCACCAGCCCGGTCACCCTGACCACACCGTCCTCGCCGGTCGGCTCGACGGCGGCACAGCCGTAGAGGTGGACCTGGGACGGGTCGACCTCCATCAGCGCGACCACGCTGCCCTGGTGGCGGTCGCGGACGTCCAGCATCCGGCTGAGCAGGGTCTCGCGCGCGTCGATCAGGTCGTCGCCGAGGAGCACCGCGAAGGGCTGGTCGCCCACGTGGTGCTTGGCGCACAGCACCGCGTGGCCGAGGCCGAGCGGGTCGCCCTGGCGGATGTGGTGGATGTCGGCGAGCCGCGCGGGATCGCGTATGGCGTCCAGGCGCACGGTGTCGCCCTTGGCGGCCAGCGCCTGCTCCAGCTCGAAGGCGTTGTCGAAGTGGTCCTCGATGGCCCGCTTGTGCCGGCCGGTGACCATGAGGATGTCGTCGAGCCCGGCCTTGGCGGCCTCCTCGACGACGTACTGGATGGCCGGCTTGTCGACGACCGGGAGCATCTCCTTCGGCGTGGCCTTGGTGGCGGGCAGGAACCGGGTGCCGAGCCCGGCGGCCGGGACGACTGCCTTGCGGACCGGCCGGGGGGACGAGGGGACGGGGGAGGAGTGGGGGGCGATCATGCGGCACATGCTGGCCCACCGGGATGAGAGGGGGCCGGGAGAAACGTGGGAGGCGGCTGTGGAACTCGGCGTTCCGCCATGGGTGACCCCGGCCGTCCGGGAGTTGAAGATTTCGTGTGCCATCGGGTCGGTGGCGCACACAAGTTGAACCTGTGCGGCCGCTGAATCCCGGCCGGATGTGGATACCGTCGGTAACTTATCTGAATTCCCGCCTCTTTGAACTTCGGTCACCTCAACTTCTTGTTTCCTGTGAGGCCTGTGTGCGAAGGTGAGCCACCCCGCGGGAGGGTCCACGGAACGGTGCGACCGTCAGGCCGGCCGTTATGGACCCCAAAAGGTACGCACCAATCAGCACTGCATTCCGTCAGGGCGCCATTTCGCATGCCGTCCTGCGGCTCGGAAGGAAATGGTTCAGTGCATTCCCCCTACCCCCCACGCCCGCCTTACCCGCCTCGCCCCGGTTCGACCCCGGGGGAGTCCGACCGCAATCTCATCGCCCAGCTCACCGGAACTCCCGCGGCCAGACATCATGCCGTCGCCCTGCTGCTGGCCCGGCACTGGCGCGCCACCTGTGACTACGCCGTCGTCTGCCTCGCCGCCGCCACGCCCACCGCCCAACTCGTCGCCAGCGCCGCCTTCGAGCGGGTCCTCGGCCGGCTGGCCGGCGGCGCGGTGGGCGGCGCCCTGCGGCCGCAGCTCCTCGTGGCGGTACGGGAGACCGTCCGCGCGTGGGCCGCCGACGAAGCCATTTCGGTGGTCGCACCGGAACTGCGCAAGACCACCGGTGGCCGCGGACTCAGCGCCGCGAGACCGGGCACCCCCGAAAGACGGCAGCTCGCCGAACGCGCTTTCCAGGCTCTTCCGGGAGCCTCGCAATGCCTCCTCTGGCACACCGAGGTCGAAGCCGAACCGATAAACATACCCGCTGGTCTGCTCGGTGTCGACACCGCTACTGCGACGGTCGCCCTCGGCCAGGCCAGGGAACAATTCAGGACCGGATTGGTGCGCGCCCACCGGGAACTCGCACCCTCGAAGGAATGCCGCTTCTACAACCGGCTCCTCGACGTCCCCATTCGCCGGGGCGGCGCTCTGCTCCCGGATGTGCAACGGCATCTCACCGAGTGCCGGTACTGCCGGCACGCCGCCGAACAACTCAGCCATTTCGACGGCGGCCTCGAGGTGCTGCTCGCCGAGACCGTGCTGGGCTGGGGCGCCCGCCGCTATCTCGACTCGCGGCCCGGACCCGGCGGGGTCGTCGAGGCCTGGCCGGCCGGGGGCGAGGCCGCGAGCACGGCCGCGGTGCCCGGCGGACGGCACCGCGTCGTGACCGAGAGCGGACGGCGCAAGGCCCTGCTGGCCGGTGCCGGCCTGGTCTCCCTGGCACTCCTCGCCACCGTGCTCGTGGCCAAGGGCTGGTCCGATGACAACGGTGTCCCGCGTCCCGGCGTCACCACCTGGGGAGCCCCCAGCGGCGGTACCACCCGGTCCGGCCCCGCCGCGAACCCGCCCTCTTCGGGTTCCCCGTCCCCGGCCTCGGTGGGCGAGCCCGTCGAGATCGCCCACGGCAGGCTGCGCAGCCTCGACGCCGGGCGCTGCGTCGACGTGCGCGGGGGCAGGGTGCGGACCGGGGCGGAACTGCGGCTCGGCCTGTGTTCGGACGCCGGGTCCCAGCAGTGGTCGTACCAGGACGACGGCATGCTGCGCAGCGCGCTCGACCCCACCCTCTGCCTCGCCGCCGACCCAGGTGCGCGCCGGGTCGTGGTCTCCGGCTGCCTGGTGCACGCGGGGGAGGTGTCGTACGACCTGACGGTGCGCGGGGAGCTCCTGCTCCGCTGGGACAAGGACCTCGGGCTGGCCGCGGACGGCACGCGGGTGGTCGTGGCCGTACGGAACGGGTCGGTCCGGCAGCGGTGGGAACTGCAGTCCGGGAGCGGCGGTGCGCCGGTGACGCCCGAGACGCCGGGCGACACGCTCCCCGCACCACCCGTGCCCCGCGAGACCGGGCCGACGGGGATCCCCGCGCCCCCGCCCGTTCCGCAGGGGCAGTCCGGTGAACCGGGGGAGCCGTACGGCACGCGGGTCGCGCAGGCCGGGGACCGGCAGCCGCCCGTCGCCGTCACACCGACCGCGCCCCGGGAGCCCGGGAATCCGGGCGCGGGAACGGTCGGCGAGGCGGTCGGCGATGTCCTGGACTCCGTACCGGCGACCGTGGCGGACGTTCTGGACTCTGTTCCGGACTCCGTTCCGGATGTCGTGAGCGGAGTGGGCGGCCTGCTCGGCTGATGCCGGGTCAGGCCGGTCGGTCGAGCGTGGCGAAGCGCCGGCGGTCGGTGGCGGCGTAGTCGGCGACCGCCTGGTCGGCGGCGACGGCCTGCCGCAGGCGGTCGATGACGGCGGGAAGGCGCGCGGCGGGCAGCGCGCACGTCATCTCCTGCGCGGGAAGGCCGGTACGGGCGCGGCTGACCGCGCATCCCGGGCTGACCGCGACCTGGCCGCCGTAGGCCAGCGGAACGATCTGGCACTGCGGCCTGGAGGCGAGCCGCAGGTCCGGGCACGCGCCCTGGAGGGTCATGAGCGAGGCAGGCGAGAGGCGGATGAGCACGACGTCCGCGCTGGTCGCGGAGGTCAGCGGTGCGTAGCGGATCGACGTGGGCCGGAACGGCAGGCGGGCGACGACGTCGAGGTCCGCCGGGGAGATCCAGCCGCTGTCGATCAGGGCGGCGGTGTCGGCCCCGGACGCGGCGCCGGCCCGGTCGATCAGGCCGTGTGTGTAGCTTCCGGTGCTGCAGTGGGCGTGGTCCGCGGCACGGGTGTCGAGGGCCTGTCGCTGGGCGGGTTCCCAGAAGCAGCAGCCTGCGGGCTGGGCGGGGAGACTCCCGTCGCCGGCGGCGGGCTGCTGCGTGTCGAAGGTGATCGCGACCGGCGGGTGGGCGAGGCCCAGGAGTTCGACGAGCGGGGCCGCCCATGCGGATGCGGACGTCATAGAGGCACCTTTCGTGTGCGTGTCGTGCGCAGGGGCTGTTTCACCGGGAGCCGCCGTCCGGGAAGGCGACCCGGATCCGGTGGTCGTCGATGTCGAGGTCGAGCCGGATGGAGTCGCCGCCGGTGACGTGCCAGCCGGCCGTGTCCCGGCCGTCGACGGTGACCGAGACCGCGGCGGGGGCGGGGAGCCGGTCGACGGTGAAACCGGTGGGTGTGCCCCGCCGGGACGGGGTGGCGGCCGTGGTCTCGATGTCGAGGACCCGGTGGACCATGTCGTTCCGGGCGCGCCGGATGCCGAGGGCGGGGTAGTCGACGCCACTGAGCCGCGGTTCCGACGCCGAAGCGGGCAGGGGCTCGTTGAAGATCCGCCACCACGCTCCCGGGGTGCCGCTCTCCACGAGCATCAGGGTGGCGTTGATCTGCCCGCGGGGCCACGTGGAGTCGTAGCCGAACCAGAATCCGAAACGGTCGTTCTCCTCGCCGAAGAACCGGGGCTGGTATTCCCTTTCCACGTATTCCCGGATGCGGTCCTCGGTGGCGGTGTCCGCCGTCTCGTGTGCCATCCACAGGGCCGTGCTGAGGTGGTTGGGGTCGACCCGGAGCCTGCTCAGCGGGAGATCCGGGTCCGACCAGCCGAGCCGCCGCATTGCCAACTCGTAGATCCACAGGGAGAATTCGCGGTCCTGCGGGTACATGTACAGCAGGCAGGGGAACACCCCGTGGGCCACGGACGGACCGGGCAGCGAGTGGAGGCGCTGCTCCATCGGGTCGTAGTAGAGGGCGAAGGTGCGCAGCTCTCCGGAGCGGGTCAGGGTCATGTAGTGCCGGCGGACGTAGTCGAACCAGTGCGGGACCGGCTCGCTCAAGGTGGTTCCGAGCAGCGCGTCGTAGAGTTTGAGCCCGAGGCCGGTGGCGCTGACGCAGAACGGCCAGATCTTCGTGTTCTCGCAGTGCGGGCCCTGCGGGCGGCTGCGGAACTGGGCGGAGATGAATTCGGCGATCCGCTCGTGGGTCCAGGTGAACCGGCGGCTCTGGTATCCGGTGATCTCGAACGGCCGGTGCTCGGCGGCCTCTCCGGAGACGTAGCGGCGGATGCCGAGGACCAGGTTGAGCCAGCCTCGGTAGAAGACGTTCCCGTCGGCGCCGCACGGGTCGGGCTGCAGCCCCCACGGTTCGATCCCGTTTCCGGTCCAGCCCGGTACCGGGTAGCGGCCGCGCAGCGGTTCCGGGATGAAGGCCTGCCACGCGGGGGGATAGCGGTCCGCACCGGGGTCGGGACCGATCAGCGTGCACCAGTCGACCGCGCCCCAGAACGAGGTGTAGCGGCGGACGAGTTCGTCCGCGATCCGGGTGTAGACCTCCCGCCAGGCCGGGGTCGATTCGAGCAGGACCGGGAGGACGTAGGCCATGTTGTGGACGTCGAACCGGGGGAAGGAGCACATGGGCGGCGCGGTGTAGCGGTCCCACCACGGGAGGGGTTCGCCCTGGTCGCTCCAGTCGTCCGGGGTGGTCGCCTTGTCCCATATGTAGCGCAGCCAGCCCAGGGCGCGGTCGTTCAGCGCGGGTGCGGGTGTCGCCGTCTCGGGGGTCACGGCGTGGGCGCTCATCACGGCTCCCGCAGCGGTTCCCCGTTGGTCCCGCGTACGATCCACAGCTTGGCCCGTGCGTTCCAGCCGCCGGTCCACCGCGGATCCAGTTGCCGCACCGCCGGCTCGACGGTGATCTTCTCGACACCGTTGGCGGCCGGGTCGTGCGCCAGGTAGGCGCCCGGGAGGGCCCGCCGGGGCGGGCCGGCCCCGCCGATGGGCACCACGGTCCGGAGCAGGCCGCGGAACCACATCAGGAGCAGATGGTTGCCCTCGACGCGAACGGTTCCGTCGATGCGGTCGCGCATGACGGCGTCGAGGGCATCCGGTGAGACCAGGTCACGCAGTGCGTGTCCGCTGTCGGGGAAGCGGACCGCCAGGTCGGGTGCCGCGGCCCGGCCCGCCGAGGTGGAAACGCGGCGCCGCTGTCCGTCGAAGTCCCAGTGGCGCCCGGGGCCGTCGTCGGCGGAGATCTCGACCGTGAGACCGCGCGTGATCTGGGACCGGAGCGCCGCGCTGCACCGCGCCGCCAGCACCAGCCCGTGCCCGAGCCACCACAGCAGCACCCGCAGCCCGGCGGTCGCCGCCGTGTGTGACGCCCGCTCCAGCCTGCGCACCTGGCCGGTCGTGGCCATCACGGCGCCTTCTCCTCGCCCGCCCCGGACAGGAAGCTGTGCACCAGGGCGGCGAACTCCTCGGGCCACTGCCAGAGGAAGCCGTGTCCCGAGTCGGGGTAGATCCGGACGCGTGCGTTGGGCAGGTGATCGGCCAGCAGCCAGGTGTTCGGCGTCGGGATCATGATGTCGTTGTCACCGTTGGCGACCAGCACCGGCTGGGTGATCCCGGCCAGCCGGTCCAGTTGGGCCGGGTCGGGGATGCCCCATTCGGTGAGGGCGTCCATCTGGGCGTCGCGGGCCTGCAGCCCGGCGGGCTTGTCCCGGTCCTCGGTCCGGGAGGCGCGCCGCTCCAGGAACTCCCGGCCCTTCTGCTGGCTGGTCGGGGTGACTTCGAAGAACAGGGAGAGCAGATCCTCGGGGTGGTTGTCGGCGACGTTGGCGAGGGCCTGGACGTCGTTGATCCAGCCGTGCATCAGCACACCGCTGCGCGGCCCGGTGCCGGCCAGCACGAGCCGGCGGACGAGCTGCGGACGGATCAGTGTGAGTTCCTGTGCGACCATCCCGCCGATGGAGAACCCGAACAGGTCGATCCTGGGCAGCCCGAGTGCCTCGACGAAGGTGATGGCGTCCCGGGCCATCCCGGTGATGCTGTTCGGCACCGTCCCGGACGACAGGCCGACACCGGCGTTGTCGACCGGGATGACCTCGCGGTGGGCGGCGAGGGAACCGAGCAGCAGCGGATCCCAGTTGTCCAGGTTGCCGCGGAAGTGCTGCAGCATCACCAGCGGCAGCACGTCGTCGGAGGCGGTGCCGAACCGCCGGTAGGCGTAGGTGACCCCGTTGGTGCCCTCGACGAACTGATTCGGAGCGGTCAGCGCGATGTCGCTGTTGGACATGATCGATCAACTCTTCCGTTTCGGTCGCTTCCGGGGTCTCGGCTCGCGACGCACGGGCAAGCGCGCGGCAGGGACGGGCGACCATGGCCCGGAGCAGGATGCCCGCCGCCGCTCCGCCGGCTGACCGGGACCGGGTGTGATCGGGCGTGCTCCGTCGCGGCCGCGACGTGCCCGAAGGGTGTGCCGAAAGGGAGGGAGGGGTCCGAGAACCTGCCCTCGCACGGGTCGGCCTCTCGCCTCACGGAGCGGGGACTGCCGTCTTCGCCTCGGGGCGGCGCACGCCTCGACCCTACGGCGCCGCATGCCACGACGCATCTTGAGCCGTGCCGGCTGCACGCGGTGCGGCCGGGCCGGGATCGGTGTCGCGCTATGGCGTTAGTCTGCTGTCCGCGCCGTTGACCGCGTCGCGCGGACACGTTTCGACAGGACCAGGACGGAACCATGCCGGGAGAGATCTCGCCCACGGGGAAGCAGTCCGGCCCCGGCTCGCCGCCCGAGTTGCGGGCCTCGCACGCCGACCGGGACCGGGTGGTGGATGTGCTGCGCATCGCGGCCGGCGACGGCCTGCTGACCGCGGACGAGCTGGACGAGCGCCTGGAAGCCGCCCTGTCGGCGCGGACACTGAGCGAACTGGCCGCGCTCACCGCTGACTTGCCCCCCGTCTCGGCGGTGGCCGGGGCGCTCGGAGCGGAAGTCAAGGACGTGGTGCGCATCGAACAGGTCCACAGCGGCGCGGTCGAGCGCGTGGGGCGCTGGGTGGTACCGCGCAGGCTGGAGCTCGCCGTGACGTACTGCGAGGTGACGCTCGACTTCACGGAGGCCGTGATCACGCACGACACCTTGCGCATCGACGTGGCCATGACGGGGAAGGCGCTGACGCTGATCACGAGGCCGGGCGTCGTGGTCGACACCGACGGTCTGCAACTGGTCCACACCAAGGTCAAGTACCGTCAGCCGCCTACGAGTCCGGCGACGCCGGTCACTCTGCGCGTGGAACTGGTCGGCCAGAAGGCCCACGGTCGCGTGGTGGTGCGGCCCCCACGACGCACCTTCGCGCAGTGGCTGCTGCGCAGGCCCACGTCCTGACCTCGGTTCTTCGGTGACCGGGGTGCTGCCCGGAAGCAGACCGGAGTCGCGGTCCGCTACGCGGTCGCGCCCCGGGCAGGGGCGTCGGGTGCGGCGAGGGGGGTCGCCGGGCTCTGCTCGGCGGTGCGGAAGGCCAGCAGGACCGCGGATCCCGCGGCCCACAGGACGAGTGTCGCCAGCGGGGCGAGGACGTGGGAGCCCCGGAAGTAGCTGAGGTCGGCGATGGCGCGGACGGCGGCGCCGGGCGGCATCAGCTCCGACAGCGCCCGGGCGCCGCTGGGCATCAGGTTGGTGCCGATGGTGGCGCCGCTGGTGGAGTTGCCGACGGTCAGCAGCAACAGGGTGGCGAGGGGGATACCGAGGGGGCCGACGTAGGTGGCCAGCATTTTCGTGGTGAAGGCCGCGGCGGCGGCCAGCAGGGCCAGGACGAAGGCGAGGGGAAGGTACGGTGCGGGGACGGCTCCGAGGACGGGGCCGGCGATGGCGGCCGCGACGAGGCCGGACGCCGCGGCGAACGCGGCCATCAGGGCGAAGCGGTGCCGCAGCTTCAGCAGGCCGCTGAGTCCCACGACGTTCTGGGCGAGGGCGAAGCCCGAGAGGGTCACGCCGAACGAGACGTAGAACCCGGCCAGGCCGCGGGCGTCGTACCGGCCGAGCGGCACGAGGTCGGAGACGCCGAGGTGCCGGTCGGCGCCGTGCGCGTAGGCCGTGGCGAGCTTGGTGACCGCGGTGGTCGTCGACAGGCCGTTCGCGCTCGCGACGTCGAGTTCGAGGTCCTTGCCGTGCGGACCGCTGCCGAGCACGGCCACGACGTCACGGTGGCGCAGCGCGTCGCGTGCCTCGGCGGCCGAGTGGGCGCGGCGCACGTCGAGCGAGTCGCCCAGGGCCTGCTGGACCTTGTCCGCCAGCTTCGGGCCCGTGACCGCCACGGGGATCCGGTGCGGCTGGGGGTCGCGCATGAGCCCGATGTAGCAGCTGACGAACGCCGAGACGATGACGAGGCCGATCAGGAACGGCTGCAGCCACACCCGGACGGGACGGCGACGCCTGTGCTGCGGGGGGTGGGGCGGGTGGGACTGGGGATGCACTCCGGGTTTCTCCATGACTGGTGGTGGATCGACGGCAGCGGGACCGTGTGGGGTGGCCGGGGCGGGGTGCCGGGCAGGTCAGTGGCCCTGGAAGTCGACGGCGGGCCGGGGCTGCTTCGCCTTGAAGGCCCTGACGGCGGAGGCGAGGCCCTTGGTGACGTCGTCGGTTTTGAACAGCGGCATGGCGATGTCGAACATCGCCTCGTCGGCGGCGGCGACCCCGCCGACGGCCCAGGCACGCAGCAGGGCCTTGTGCGCGGCGTAGGCGCGGGTGGGTCCCTTGGCCGCCCGGCGGGCGAAGGCGGTCGCCTCGGCCGGCAGGGCGTCGTCGGCGACGACCCGGTTGACGACACCGGCGTCGGCCATGACCCTGGCGGGCACCTGCTCGGAGGTGATCGCCCATTCCGCGGCGCGTGCCCGGCCCGCGCGCTCGGCGACGCGGTAGATGCCGCCGAGCAGGGTGACGATGCCCAGGGTCTGCTCGGGGTGGCCGAAGCGCGCGGTCTCGCCAGCGAAGATCACGTCGGCGCGCAGGGCGAGTTCGAGACCGCCGCCGAAGCACAGCCCCTGGACGGCGGCGATCACCGGCATCGGGAGCCGTTCGAGCTGGTTGAAGACCTGCATGTAGCGCTCGAAGAGGGCCCGTAGTTCGCGTACGTCCGCATCCGGCCAGTCGACGATGTCGCCGCCGAAGCTGAAGTCCGGGCCCTCGGCACGCAGCAGGACCGCGCGGGCGTCGCTGTGGCCGATCGCCTCCAGCGCTTCGGCGAGTTCGGTGGCCAGCTGCGGGTCGATGCGGTTCTGCGGCGGGTTGGTCAGGACCAGGGTGGCGAGGCCGTCGTCGATGGCGTAGGTCAGGTGGGGCATGGTTCGTCCTTGCGTCGTGTCGTGGGTGTCTGTCAGGAGAGGTGCCGGCGGAACCAGTCGAGCGCGGCGGCGCTCGACCGGTCGAACTCGGTGGTGTAGGGGTCGAAGTGGCCGCCCGGGATCAGCCGCAGTTCCTTGGGCTCCAGCGCCTGCTCGAAGGCCGCGAGCCCGGCGTCGGTGAGGGTCACGGTGTCGTGCTCGGCGACCACCATGAGCAGTGGTGTGGGGGAGACCCGGCTGATCCAGGTCCCCGGCTCGTACATGCGGGCCAGCCGGTTGGAGCGGACCGTGACCTCGTTGCGCCACACGCCCTCGGGCTTCGGCCGGAGGTAGAAGTCGACGGCGTCCGGGGTCCGGTAGGACGCGGGAACCGCGGGGTCGTCGCTCACGACGGCCTGCCTGCGGGGGGCCTCGCCGCGCGCCTGGGCGCGCTCGTCCTCGTCGAAGGCCGCCTCCAGCCTCACGACCGCCTCCGGTGCCACGCGGCGCCGGCCCTGCTCGAAGCCGCTGATGGTCGGGACCTGCGCGACCACTGCGCGCAGCCGGCGGTCGGTGGCGCCCAGCACGATCGCGTGGCCGCCGGCGTAGCTGGTGCCCCACAGGCCGATCCGGTCGGCGGCGACTTCGGGCCGGCTCTCCAGGTAGGAGACGGCGCGGCGCCAGTCGGCGATCTGCCGCCAGGGATCGATGTCCTGCCGGGGAAGGCCGTCGCTGGCGCCGAAGCCGCGGTGGTCGTGCAGCAGGACGACGAACCCCGCCTCGGCGAAGGCCCGTGCGAAGGGTTCCAGGCCGTGGTCCCTGACCCCGGCGTAGCCGTGGGCCATGGTGATCGCCGGGTGCGGGCCGGGACCGTCCGGCAGGAAGAGCCAGCCGCGCAGCGTGACCCCGCCGTCGGCCTGGAACGCGACATCCTCGCGCTGGATCATCGGACAACCTCCTCGGTCGACCAGGGCCGATCCCTGGCCGGAGTGACGGAAAACGGGTGCTCAGCCCTGGTGGAAGTACTCGGCGTCGAGCAGGCCCGCGAGCCTGCGGCCCAGCTCGGCGGAGAACCGGTGGACGACGCCGAGCGGCCGGTGGTGGATGGCGGCCCGGACGATCCGACCGGCCGTGTCCTTCGTCAGGACCGTCACGCCGTCGATCTGCATGCCGCCGAACGCGGTGGCCCGCCACTCCAGGTAGGAGCGTTCCCCGTTGTCGGTCTCCTGGGTGAAGACGAGGGAGTCGTAGATCGTGCTCGCCGCTGCCATCACGTTCTTGACCAGGTCCCGGCCCTCGACGGGGCGGGTGAGCGCGCTCGCCTCCAGCGTCACGTCTTCGGCGAACGCCTCGCTGAACGCGTCGGCCGACTTCTCCGCGAAGGCACCGGTCCAGCCCGCCGCGTGCGCAGCGGGCAGCACACCGGCCAGGAAGCGGTCGAGGCGGCCCGCGACGACGGCCGGCTGCTCCAGGTGGGCCCAGTGCCCGGCCCGGCCGATCACGGCCGTCTCGGGTGCGGCGAACCGCGGCGTGACGCCCTGGGCGACCAGCTCGGCGGTGGCGAAACCGTCGTCCTCGCCGCGCACGACGAGCACGGGGCCCGGGTACCGGCTGGGCCGCTCGCCCGCCGGGTGTCCGTCGTTCCAGCAGTCGGCGGTGTCCCGCACGGTCTCGGGGCGGATCCGGGTGCCGCTCACCACCAGCCGGTCGAGGTCCGCCTCCGCCAGCGCGGTCGACAGCCGCGTCCGGACCGCGCGCTGCGCGTCGCCGTCGCCGCCGAGGGACCGGAAGGAGTCCATCACCTCGTCGGGTTGCCGGGTGCCGGCCAGCGGGACCGGGGTGACCAGGACCAGGCCGAGGGCTCGGTCGGGCCGCTCCGCGGCCACCAGCTCGGCCACGGCCGATCCCATGCTCTGGCCGACGATCACGAAGGGCTTGCCGAGCGCGTCGGCCACGGCACCGACCTCGCCGGCGAACCGGTCGTAGGTGAAGGGCCCGGTCGCCTGCGTGCGGTCCCCGCTCCCGGCCAGGTCGAGGGTGACGCATTCGACGCCGGGGGTGGTGAGTTCGCCGATCAGGCCGTCCCAGACGTACTGGTCGTCCAGGAAGCCGTGGACGAAGAGCACGGCGAGGTCCCCTTCTCCCTGTCGCCGGAACCGTACGTCGCTCGTTCCGATCCGGTCTGTCCGCATGGTCGCCGCGCTCACTTTCCGGGGGCGGTCGTGGCTCCGGAGGGGGACCACTCGTTGGTGTCGATCGGGGACCAGTCGGTGGGCCGTCCGTCCAGGCGCTGCATCCGCCGGCCGTGCCTCGCCGTCAGCAGTTCCTTGTCCAGCGGGGTGGTGAAGACGTTCTCGACCAGCGTGTACTCGGCGGCCAGGCGTCCCACGGCCGGCAGGGCGGCGGTGTCGATCCGGCCCCTGTCCAGGTAGAGGTCGTCCCGGATGTGGAAGCGCACGACCCGGCCCCACACCACGTGGTCGACCTTGTCGTCCCCGACGGGGATGATCCGGTCGACGACGCACTCGAAGGAGATCGGCGCTTCCTCGACCCGGGGGGCGCGGACCACCTCGGACGGCAACTTGCCCAGGCCGAGTGCCTCGAACTCGTCCACGTCCGCCTCGAACCCGAACGCCGAACCGTGCATGGCGTCCGCCTGCGGCAGCGTCACCAGGTTGGTGACGAACTCACCGGTGTCGCGGATGTTGATGAAGGTGTCCTTCAGCGTGACGCCGTCCGCCTGCGGCTGCAGCGTGATCGAGACCATGGGCGGCTTCCTGCCGACCGCGGTGAAGAAGGAGATGGGCGCGAGGTTGGCCACACCCTCGGTCGACACCGTGCTGACCCACGCAACCGGCCGCGGAATGATGCTCCCGATCAGCAGTTTGTACGCGTGGGCGGCGTCGAGTTCCGCAGCGTCAATGATCATCTTCTGGCCTCCGTCGGATTGCGGCGCGGTCCGCGCCGGAGAGGAGCGACTCGTGGGACGGTGTCGAACACCCGCCATCGGACATAACGCTCACCCGACAGAAGTGTATGCCCTTTACATGTGTCGTCTTGATGTGATGCCGACCTCGGCCGTTGTTGCGGTCTTTGTCGCATCCGGAGGGGCGTCCATGGATGGGTGCCATCTGTGGATGGCATAGGTGTACATATTTTGACTATGTCCATTACCCGGGTTAATTTCGGCTGGAGAAGTACGACGTTGCCGCCCTGAGCCCCAAGGAAGCGATCATGCCCGCACCACGGCTGAGCTGGAGTGTCCACGTAGCGCCGTCGATCCCCACCGAGATCGCCGATCTGCCGCCCGACGTCCCCCGGCGCATGTGGTCGCCCATCACGGCCACGCTGATCACGGGTGAGCGCGACGCGGTGCTGGTCGACGCGCTGATGACCGTCGGGCAGGCGGACCGGCTGGCCGACTGGGTCGCCGCGAGCGGCAAGAACCTCACCACGGTCTTCGTGACCCACGGGCACGGAGACCACTGGTTCGGGCTGGGCACCCTTCTCGAACGCTTCCCGGGGGCGCGCGCGGTGGCGACACCGGCGGTGGTGGAGCGGATGAAGGAGCAGATGGCGCCGGAGTTCGTCGCGTCGTTCTGGGACAAGCGCTTCCCGGGACAGATCCCGGACCGGCTCGTGGCCGCGGAGCCGCTGGCCGGCGACCGGCTGCAGCTGGAGGGCCATGACCTCGTCGTGGTGGGTCTCGGGCACACGGACACCGACGACACCACCTGTCTGCACGTGCCGTCGATCGGCCTGGTCGTGGCCGGCGACGCCGTCTACAACGACGTGCACCTCTACCTCGCCGAATCACCGGCCGAGGGCCGCCGGGCCTGGCTGCACGCGCTCGACACCATCGCCGCGCTGGAGCCGGAAGCGGTGGTCGCGGGTCACAAGAACCCCGACCGTCCCGACGGCCCGGGGACGATCGCCGAGACCCGGAGCTACATCCACGACTTCGAGGCGGTGGCGGAGCGCACCACGAGCACGCTCGACCTCTACCGCGGCATGCTGGAACGGCATCCCGGCCGGGTCAACCGAGGTGCGCTGTGGGGCTCGGCGAGGTCCGCCAAGGGGTGAGCGGCCGACCGGGTATGTAAATGTTTCCATAGCTGCCGTTCACCGAAAGAGATCCGCCGATGTCCTGGACCGCCACCGCCCGATACGGCCTGGAGCCCGCCCCGGGCGGGCTGGCCTTCGTGCAGGACCTGCTGAACACGCTGTCCGCCGGCAAGCCGCGCGCGCCCGACCTGCTGCAGACCGACGAGGAGGCCCGTGCCTGGCTCGACCAGGCGTTGCGGAGCTGGAGCGGCGTGACCCACCGGCCCGCACCCGGCATCGAACTGACGGCCGAGGACGTGGAGGGCCTCCGCGGCTTCCGTCACGACCTGGCCCAGAGCCTCCATGCCCGGCACGAAGACCCGGCGACGGAGCCCGGCCCGGCGGCTTCGGTGCTGACCCTGCCCACGGCACTGCGGCTCGACGAGCACGGGGCCGTCCACGCCGAGCCCCGCGGCACGGGCTGGCGGCAGGTGGCGTCACTCGCCCTCGTGGAGATCTACCAGGCGCAGTGCACCGACACGCTGCGCCGCCTGAAGTCCTGCCGCAACACCCGCTGCCTGACCGCCTTCTACGACCGCTCCCGCAACAACAGCGGCGTCTGGCACGACGTCCACGTCTGCGGCAACGCGGCCAACCTGCGCAACTACCGTGCCCGCAAGCGGGCGGGCGCGGACCAGGCCTGACGGGCGGCGGCGTCCGGCCCGCCCCGGCGGACGGCCGACCGTCCCGGTCCCGGAGGACCAGCCCCCCGTTTTCGGTTCTTGTCGGCGTCGGGCCCTTTTCTCGTTCAGATCGTTGACACGAGTCACCACCGGATCTACGTTTCCGACGCGCCGGTGGTGAGACTGATGGCTCGTCAAGGTCCTGTGGCGGTTGGCGCGTTCACAGACCGAACGCGCTCCGGGGTTGCCTTCGGCGTCTTCGCGGTCCACATCGTCGTGCCCGCACACCGAAGGAGTGACGGCTCATGTCCGAAACCGTCTCCCGACGATCCGCCCTGCGACTGACCGCCGGCGCCATCGCGGTCGCCGCCGCGGCCACCGGCGGACTCATCCCGCTCACGCCCGCCGTGGCGGCGGACAGACCCGAGGTCGGGGCCGGCCCCCGCGTCGAGGGGTTGCTCGCCAGACTCACGCTCGACGAGAAGATCTCCCTGCTGCACGGGGCCGACGACCCCGGCTCGCTCGGCCAGGCCGGCTACGTGCCCGGCGTCCCCCGGCTGAACATCCCGCCCCTCAGACTCGCCGACGGCCCGGCCGGCGTCCGCATCACCGAACACGCCACCGCACTGCCCGCCCCGGTGCTGCTCGCCTCCGCCTTCGACCCCGAACTGGCCCGCCGCTACGGCCGGGTGATCGGCCGCGAGGGCCGCGCCCTCGGCCAGGACGTGCTGCTCTCCCCGATGGTCAACCTCATCCGCACCCCTTACGCGGGCCGCAACTTCGAGACGTTCAGCGAGGACCCGCTGCTCGCCTCCGACCTGGTCGCCGCCGAGATCCGGGGCATCCAGGGCGAGGGCCTGATAGCGACCGTCAAGCACTTCGCCCTCAACAACCAGGAGCAGGACCGCAATTCGATCGACGTGCACGCCGGTGAACAGACCATGCACGAACTCGAACTGCGCGGCTTCGAGGCGGCGGTCGACGCCGGCACCGGCGCGGTCATGGGCTCCTACAACAAGGTCAACGGGACCTTCGCCTGCGAGAACAAGGCGCTGCTCACCGACGTCCTCCGCGACCGGTGGGGCTTCGCGGGCTGGGTGATGACCGACTGGTTCGCCGCCCACAGCACCGCCGCCGCGATCACCGCCGGCCTCGACATGGAGATGCCCGACGGCACGTACTTCGGGGCGGCCCTCAAGTCGGCGGTGCAGAACGGCAGTGTGCCCGAGCGGTACGTCGACCGGGCGGTACGGCGGATCCTCGCGGTGATGGACCGCTTCGGCCTCCTCGACGGCAGTGCCCCGCCCCGGCCCGACCGTGACGCCGCGGCGGGCGCCGCCGTGGCCCTGGAGGTCGCCAAGGCCGGCGCGACCCTGCTGCACAACGAGCGCAGCACCCTGCCTCTGGACGGCGGCCGCGTCGCGGTGATCGGACCGACCGGCTCGCTGCCCTTCGTCAGCGGCGGCGGCAGCGCCCATGTCGTCCCCGACCACGCCGACAGTCCCCTCGACGCCATCAGGGCCCGGACCCGCGGCCCGGTCACCTACGCCCTCGGCGAGGACCTGTTCGGCAAGGCCCTGCCGGCCGACGCCCTCAGCCCCGGCTTCACCAGCGAGGGACAGCAAGTGGGCGTCGGGAAGACCTGGGTCTACGACGGCACGCTCACCGTCGCCGAGGACGACGAGTGGACCTTCGTGCTCCACTTCTCCTCCGCGGCCACCGCCCGCCCCAAGGTCCTGCTCGACGGTGAGGAGCTCTTCCCGCTCGCGGCCGGATACGGCGAGTACTTCTCCGGCGGCCTGGTCGCCGCAGCCCCCGACGGGCTGGGCGTCCGCCGCAAGACACTCCGACTCGGCCGCGGTTCCCACACGGTGAAGATCGCCGCGGACGGCGGTGACTCGGGTCTGCTGTTCCGGCTGCGCCGCATCACCGGCGCGACCCGCGCCCAGGACGTCGCCGACGCGGTCGGCGTGGCCCGAGCGGCCCGCCATGTCGTGCTGTTCGCCTACGAGGACGCCACCGAGGGCCTCGACCGCACCACCGTCGCCCTGCCCGGCCACCAGGAACAGCTGATCCGCGCGGTGGCGGCGGCCAACCCGCGCACCACCGTCGTCCTCAACACCTCGTCGTGCACCTCGATGCCGTGGCTGGCGGGGACCGGAGCCGTGCTCCAGATGTACTACCCGGGCCAGGAGGGCGCGGCCGCCGCCGCCGCCGTCCTCTTCGGCGACAGCGACCCGGGCGGACGTCTCACCCAGTCCTTCCCGGCCGACGACGACCACCACCCGGTCGCCGGCGACCCGCGCCGCTACCCCGGCGTCGACGGCGTGGAGGAGTACTCGGAGGGCATTCACGCCGGCTATCGCTGGTACGACGCGCAGGGCGTGCGGCCCCTGTTCCCCTTCGGGCACGGGCTGTCGTACACCTCCTTCGCCTACTCCGACCCAAAGGCGCGGTGGACGCACGGCGGACTGGAGGTCACGTTCACCGTGCGCAACACCGGGCGCCGCGCCGGGATCGCGGTGCCACAGGTGTACGTCGGTCCCTCCCCGGATCTCCGACTCGACCAGGCGGTACGGGTGTTGGGCGGCTACCGGCGACTGGAGCTGCGAGCCGGGGAGCGGCGGCGGGTGACCGTGCGGGTCGCCGCGCGCACCCTGTCGTCCTGGGACGCGCGGCATCATCGCTGGACGCTCGGCACCGGGCGGCGGACCGTCTGGGTCGGCGCCTCGGCGGGCGACCTGAGGCTGCGCACCGGCGCGCGGGTGGGCGGCGGCCACCGCTGAATTCCTGTCAATGGGCGGCCGGAGAGCAGGGGCTCTCCGGCCGTTTACTTCAAGGGTTTACAAGAATTTTCCCCGGTGTGTGTTTCATTTGAAGCGATGTGGTTGACGACAAGTTTTTGTCAGGATTGGGTGAGGGGTTGCGCAGCGGCGTTCGATGCGGGATTCCGGTGTGCCACGATCGAGCCAGCGGACCGAAGTCATCCCGAATTTACAGAGCTCGCCGCGGCCGCACGGCGCGTTGCGCCGTGGTGAGTGCCGGGTGAATGGCCGGGGTGCTTTGACGGGCTTGTGACGGTGTGCCGCCGGTGATCCGGCCGCCGAACGGCCGCCGATCCGCAGTGGATTGCTCGGATTTTCGGCTCTTGCGGTGAATTCCTCCCGCTGGCCGAATCAATGCTACCGGACGTGGTGGGGCACCTCCGTTATTGACCCGCGAGTAATGAACTCGCTAGTTTCCGGTGGCCTCACCACGAGCTTTCCGCCGCACACCTCCCCCACCGTGCTGTCCTCCCGATTATTCGGAGCGTCATGACGTCCCCTGTGCGTGCCGTCGACCTGATCATGTGCATCACGCCTTTCGGAGAACCCGATGCCAGGCTCGCCACTGCGGTCTGCGCCGCCGGCGGACTCGGCGTCCTCGACCTGGGCCGCGGCGACCGAAGAACCCGGGAGGCGCTGGCCCGGCTGAGACGGGCGGCACCGGGACCGTACGGCGTGCGGGTCGCCGCCGGCTGCGCCCTCACCCCGGACGAGCTCGGCCCGGCGCCCGACACCGTGGTCCGGGCCGCCGGCGCACCCTGGGCCGTCGCCGAACTCACTCCGCACACACGTGTGTTGGCCGAGGTGACCGACCTGGCCGAAGCGCGCGCGGCGGTCGCGGCCGGAGCGCACGGGCTGATCGCCCGGGGTGCCGAGAGCGGCGGCCGGGTCGGCGAGCTGAGCACCTTCGTCCTTCTCCAACAGCTGCTCAGTGCAGCGGAGTTGGACGTGCCGGTCTGGGCCGCCGGCGGCATCGGACCGCACACGGCGGCGGCCGCGGTGGCCGGCGGCGCGGCCGGGGTGGTCCTCGACAGCCAACTGGCCCTGCTCGCCGAGTCCCGGCTCCCCGAGGCGACGGCGGCCGCACTGCGCTCCCTGGACGGCTCCGAGACGGCCGTCGTGGCCGGTCACCGGGTCCTGCACCGCCGCGGCCCGGACGCCGTGCGCCCGCCCGCCGACGACCCGGCCGCGGTCGCCGCGCTGCTCGGCGCCGAGGACCTGCGCAGCCAGCTGCTCCCGGTGGGGCAGGACGGCTTCCTCGCCGCACGGTTCGCCGAGCGGTGGGGCGATGTACGGCGGACCGTAAGGGAGTTGACGGCGGCGATACGCGTGGACGCCGGCGCCTGCGAGGCGCTGCGTCCCGGAACCTCCGCCATGAGCCGTGCCCTCGGCACCCGGCTGCCCGTCGCGCAGGGCCCGATGACCCGGGTGAGCGACCGGGCCGCCTTCGCCGCCGCCGTCGCCGACGACGGGGCGCTGCCCTTCCTGGCGCTGGCCCTCGCCGACGGCGCCCGCACCCGGGAGATGCTGACCGAGGCCAAGGCCGCGCTCGACGGACGGCCCTGGGGCGTCGGCGTGCTGGGCTTCGCGCCCGAGGAGCTCAGGAACGCCCAGCTCGACGCGGTACGGGAGCTGCGGCCCAGCCACGTGATCGTCGCGGGCGGGCGGCCCGCGCAGGCGGAGGCGCTGGAGCGGGCCGGGATCAGCACCTTCCTGCACGTGCCCTCGCCGGGGCTGCTGCGGCAGTTCCTGGAGGCCGGGGCCCGGAAGTTCGTGTTCGAGGGCTCCGAGTGCGGCGGCCACGTCGGACCGCGCGCGAGCTTCCCACTCTGGGAGGCCCAACTCGCCGTCCTTGAGGACTTCCCGGACGCCGAGGGCCTGGAGGTCTTCTTCGCGGGCGGCATCCACGACGAGCGCTCCGCGGCGATGGTCGCCGCGCTCGCCGCGCCGCTCACCGCCCGGGGCGCGGCCGTCGGCCTGCTCATGGGCACCGCCTACCTCTTCACCGAGGAGGCCGTGGACCGGGGCGCGATCCAGCCCCTGTTCCAGCGCCAGGTCATGGCGGCGGCCACGACCGCCCTGCTGGAGACCGCGCCCGGCCACGCCACCCGGTGCGTGCCCAGTCCGTTCACCTTCAACTACCGCGAACGCGAGGCGGAGTTGCGGGACAGCGGAGTGCCCGACCGGCAGGTGTGGGAGGAGCTGGAGCGGCTCAACGTCGGCCGGCTGCGCATCGCCAGCAAAGGCGTAGACCGCCCGGCCGGGGGCGAGTTGACGCCCGTGGACGAGCAACGCCAGTTCTCCGACGGGATGTTCATGGCCGGAGAGGTCGCCGTGCTGCGCTCGGCGACCACCACCGTGGCCGCCCTGCACCACGGCGTGACCGACGGAGCCGCCGACTTCCTGGCGCGGCGGACGTCGGCGGTGGCGCGGCCGGCCCAGCCTCCCGCCCCCGCCCCGCTCGACATCGCGGTCGTCGGCATGGCCTGCATGTTCCCCGAGGCTCCCGACCTCGCCACCTTCTGGGCGAACGTGGTCGCCGGACACGACGCGGTGACCGAGGTACCGGCGGAGCGCTGGGACCCGGCCGTCCACCACGCCGACGGCTCCACCACCTCGAAGTGGGGCGGTTTCCTGCCGCCCATCCCCTTCGACCCGCTGGGCTACGGCATCCCGCCCGCCTCCCTCGGCCACATCGAGCCCGTCCAGCTGCTCGCCCTGGAAGCCGCCCGGCGCGCCCTGGACCACGCCGGATACGGCGCACAGGGACGGGAGTTCGACCGGTCGCGCACCTCCGTCGTCTTCGGCGCCGAGGCCGGCAGCGACCTCTCCAACGCGGCCACCCTGCGTGCCGTACTGCCCTCCTACTACGGCAAGGTCCCCGACGGCCTCGACGACCAGCTGCCCCGGCTCACCGAGGACTCCTTCCCGGGCATGCTCGCCAACGTCATCTCGGGGCGGATCGCGAACCGCCTCGACCTCGGCGGCGCCAACTACACCGTGGACGCGGCCTGCGCCTCCTCGCTCGCCGCCGTCGACGTCGCCTGCAAGGAACTCACCGCCGGCACCAGCGACGTCGTCCTCTGCGGCGGCGCCGACCTGCACAACGGCATCAACGACTACGTTCTCTTCTCCTCGGTGCACGCCCTCTCCCCGACCGGCCGCTCCCGCGCCTTCGACGGCTCCGCCGACGGCATCGCGCTCGGCGAGGGCGTGGCCTGCGTCGTCCTCAAGCGCCTGGCGGACGCCGAGCGCGACGGCGACCGGATCTACGGCGTGATCAAGGGGCTGGGTTCGTCCAGCGACGGCCGCTCCCTGGGCCTGACCGCGCCCCGCCCCGAGGGCCAGCGGGCCGCCCTGCTCCGCGCGTACCGCAACGCCGGCATCTCCCCGGCGCAGGTAGGACTTGTGGAGGCGCACGGCACCGGGACCGTCGTCGGCGACCGCACCGAACTCACCATCCTCAGCGAGGTGTTCGCGGAGGCGGGTGCGGCGAACGGCGGTTGCGGGCTCGGGTCGGTCAAGTCCCAGATCGGGCACACCAAGTGCGCCGCCGGTCTCGCCGGGCTGATCAAGACCACCCTCGCCCTGCACACCGGCGTCAAGCCGCCCACCCTGCACCTCGACCGCCCCAACCCGGCCTGGAAGGAGACGGACAGCCCGTTCGCCTTCCACACCGAGGCCCGGCCCTGGGCGGTTCCGCCCGCCGAACGGGTCGCCGGAGTCAGCGCGTTCGGGTTCGGCGGCACCAACTTCCATGTGGTGCTGGGCGCCTACGACAGCGCCGTGCCGCCCGAGCAGGGACTGGACGCCTGGCCCGCGGAGCTGTTCGTGTTCCGGGGACGGGACGAGAAAGCCGCCCACCGCGGGGTCGAGGAGATCCTGCGGGCCGCCGGCACCGGGTCCTGGCGGCTGCGCGACCTGGCGCTCGCCGCGGCCCGCCGCGCGGACGCCTCGCACGAGCCGGTACGGGCCGCGGTGGTCGCGACCGACGTGACCGGGCTGGCCGGGCAACTGCGCCGCGTCCTCGCGGGGGAGCACGACCCGGCCGCCGGCATCCACCTCACCGACCCGCACACGGCCCCGGACGCCGAGGCCCGGGTCGCGTTCCTCTTCCCCGGCCAGGGCAGCCAGCGTCCCGGCATGCTCGCCGACGTCCTCATCGCCTTCCCCGAACTGCAGCACTACCTCCAGCTCGGCCGCGCCCACGCCGACACCCTCTACCCGCCCGCCGCCTTCGACGACGACACCCGCGAGCGCCGCCGGGCCGCCCTCACCGACACCCGGGCCGCCCAGCCCGCCCTCGGCATCACCGGCCTCGCCGCCCACGCCTTCCTGACGGCGGCCGGTGTCCGCCCCGACATGGCCGCCGGACACAGCTACGGCGAACTCGTCGCCCTCAGCGCGGCCGGCGCCCTCACCCCCGAGACCCTCCTGGACCTGAGCGCCGAACGCGCGGCCGCGATCCTGGCCGCCGCGGGCGACGAACCCGGCACCATGGCCGCCGTGTCCGCCGGAGCGGACGACGTCGAGCGCGCGCTGCGGACGGCCGACGCCCCGGCCTCCGTGGTCGTGGCCAACCACAACTCGCCCCGCCAGACGGTCATCTCCGGCCCGACCGACGAAGTGGCCGAAGCCGTACGGCTGTTGCGCGCGGCCGGCCTCGGTGCCAAACGGATCCCGGTGGCCTGCGCCTTCCACAGCCCGGTCGTGGCCGGGGCGGGCGACCGGTTCGCGGAAGTCCTCGCGGACACGGCCGTACGACCGCCCGAGTTCCCGGTGTGGTCCAACCGCACGGCGGCCCCCTACCGGCCGGACGCCGACGCCGTGCGTGCCGAACTCGCCGCCCAGATCGGCTCGCCCGTCGCCTTCGCCGCCCAGATCGAGGCGATGTACGAGGCCGGGGCCCGGGTCTTCGTGGAGGCCGGTCCCGGGACCGTCCTCACCCGGCTCGTCGGGCAGATCCTCGGCGACCGCCCGTACACCACCGTGGCCTGCGAGCCCCGTGCGGGCGGCGGACTGCGCGGCTGGCTCGACGCGCTCGCCCAGCTGGCCGCGGCCGGCGTACCGGTACGCACCGCCTGGCTGCTGCGCGGCCGGGACGCCGTGGACGCGGTCCGGACCCCGGCGCCGAAACGGCCCGGCTGGACGGTCGACGGACAGCTCGTGCGCACCGCCGCCGGAGACCTCCTGCCCGGTGCCCTCGCACCGGCCCGACGAGTCGTGGAGACGACGACTGTGACGACGAACCAGCCGCACGGCGGCCCCGCCGACCGGGACGCGCTGATCTCCGAGTTCCTGCGCACCAGCCGGGAGATGATCGCCGCCCAGCGCGATGTGCTGCTCACCTACTTCGGGGCGGCCCAGGTGCAGGTGCCGGCCGCGCCGGTGCTTCAGCAGCTGCCGGCCGCCGCAGCCGTCGCACCGCAGGCGCTGTCGGCGGAGCCCGCACTCGCTCTCGCGCCCGTACCCGCCCCCGCGGCCGAGCCCGAGGCGACGGCGGACGTCGAGCGGGTCGTCCTGGAGATCATCAGCGAGCGCACCGGCTACCCCGTGGACATGATCGAGCCCGACCTCGATCTGGAAGCCGACCTGAGCATCGACTCGATCAAACGGGCCGAGATCGCCGGGGAGCTGGCCAAGCGACTCGGCATCGCGGGCGGTGCGGAGACCCTGGACGACGCCGAATTGGAGGAGCTGGCCAAGGCGCGCACGGCCGCGGCCGTCACCGGATGGCTGAGGGCACGGGTCGGCACGGGCGAGGAGGAGACGGCCCCGGCTGCGGCGGGACCGGCCTCAGCCGCCACCGACGCGACGGCCGCCGTGGCCGAGCCGGCGGTCGCGGCCGCCGCCGTGACGGAGCCGGGCGCCGGCCCGGGCGTACCGGCGCCGCACCCCGCCGCGGCCGACGAGGTCCCCGCGGGCGAGGCGCCCAAGCGGTTCGAGATGCGGCCCGTGGCCCTGGCCGCGCCGGACGCCGTGGCCGACCCGGCCGCCGTGCTGTCCGGCAAGCGGTTCTTCGTCCTCGGGGACGGCACGCAGCTGGCGGCACGGCTCGCCGCGTACGGCGCCGAGGCCGTGGCCGTCGACGCGGACCACCTGCTCGGGGACGCGGACGGACCGGTCGACGGCGTGCTGTACCTGGGCGCGCTGCCCGGCAGCGACACCCCCGTGCTGCCCGACGCCTACCCGGTACTGCGGGCGGCCCTGGCCAGGAGCCCGCGCTGGCTGCTGGCCGCCCGCCCCGCCGGCGGCGCGGACGCGGCACGCTCGGCCGGGCTGCACGGGCTCTTCCGCACCGTGGCCCGGGAGTACCCGGACACCGTCGCCCGGGTCGTGGCCCTCGGCGACACCGCACCGGAGGCGGTCGCCGACGCTCTGGTCGCCGAGCTGCTCGCACCGGAGCCGGCTCCGGTCGTGCTGCGCACGGCGGTCGGCCGGCAGGGCCTGGAACTGGTCGAGGTGGCGCCCGGCGCGCTCGGCAGCACCGGGGCCGGACCGGCCGGGGCGGGGGCCGCCGAGGCCGCAGCCCTCGGCCTCGACCGGGACTCGGTGGTGCTGCTGGTCGGCGGCGCCCGGGGCATCACCGCGAAGTTCGCGGCCACCCTCGCCGCCGCCTGCCGCTGCCGGATCGAGTTGCTGGGCCGGACCCCCGCGCCCACCGGCCCCGAGGCCCCGGACACCGCCGCCGCCCGCACCCCCGCCGAACTCCGCGCCGCCCTCGCCGCCCGGGGCGGCCTGAAGCCCGCCGAGATCAACCGCGAGGCCGAACTGGTCCTGGCCCAGCGGGAGATCACCGCCACCCTCGACGAACTCGCCGCGCTCGGCAGCGAGGCCCGCTACCGTGCCGTCGACTTCCGCGACCGCGACGCCGCCCTCCAGGCCGTCAAGGAGATCCACGCCGACCACGGCCGCCTGGACGGGGTCGTCTTCGCGGCCGGGGTGATCGAGGACCGGCTGATCGCCGAGAAGACCCCGGAGTCCTTCCAGCGGGTCTACGGCACGAAGACGACCGGCGCGGCCACCCTGCTCGCCGCCCTTGAGGAACTGCCCAACGGTCCCGGTTTCGCCGTCCTGTTCGGCAGCATCTCGGCCGTCCTCGGCAACCGCGGCCAGGCCGACTACGCCGCCGCCAACGACGCCTTGGAGAGCCTCGGCGCCGGCTGGGCGGAGCGCACCGGGAACCGCGCGCTGACCGTGCACTGGGGGCCCTGGGCACCCGTCGGTGGTCACACCGGCATGGTCAGCCCGGAACTCGGGCGCGAGTACGCGCGCCGCGGCATCGAGCTGATCGACCCCGACGAGGGCACCGCAGCCCTGCTGCGGGAGCTCGCCTGGGGCGCGGAGTCCGTACGGGCCGTCGTCTACACCGCCTCGGGCTGGTGACATGACCGACGACCGCCGGACACCGGTCGCGATCGTGGGCATGGCGGTGCTGCTCCCCGGCGCCGCAGGCCTCGACGCCTACTGGACCAACCTGCGCGACGGCGTGGACGCGATCGGCGAGGTGCCCGAAGGACGCTGGGACGCGGACTACTACCGGCCCGGCTCGGCGGCCGGGCCCGCCGTCCCCGACGAGGTGTACTGCCGGCGCGGCGGCTTCGTGGACGGGCTGGCCGAGGTGGAGGTCACCCGGTACGGGATCATGCCGAACTCCGTCCACGGCACCGAACCCGACCAGCTGATCGCCCTCGACGTGGCCGCCGCGGCGATCGCCGACGCGGGCGGCGCGGACCGGCTGCCCGACCGGCACCGGATCGGGGTGATCCTGGGCCGGGGCGGCTATCTCACCCCCGGCCTGGTCCGGCTCGACCAGCGGGTCCGCACGGCCGGGCAACTCGTCCGCACCCTGGGCGAGTTGGTGCCCGATCTCACGCCCGGCCAACTGGCACGGGTGCGCGAGGCGTTCACCGATCGGCTCGGCCCCGCCAGTCCCGAGTCCGCGATCGGCCTGGTCCCCAACCTCGCCGCCTCCCGGATCGCCAACCGCCTCGACCTGCGCGGCCCCGCCTACACCGTGGACGCGGCCTGCGCCTCCTCCCTGGTCGCCGTCGACCAGGCCGTCACCGAACTCACCGCCGGGCGCTGCGACCTGATGCTCGCCGGCGGAGTGCACCACTGCCACGACATCACCCTGTGGAGCGTCTTCTCCCAACTGCGCGCGCTCTCCCCGAGCCAGCGCATCCGCCCCTTCCACCGCGACGCCGACGGCATCCTCATCGGCGAGGGCACCGGAGTCGTCGTCCTCAAGCGCCTCGCCGACGCCGAACGCGACGGCGACCGCGTCTACGCCGTGATCCGCGGCACCGGCGTGGCCAGCGACGGCCGTACCGCCGGACTCGTCAACCCCGACCCCGGCGGCCAGACCCACGCCGTACGCCAGGCCTGGCGGGCCGCAGGCCTCGACCCCACCGCACCGCACTCGGTCGGCCTCCTGGAGGCGCACGGCACCGCCACCCCGGCCGGCGACACGGCCGAACTGACCACACTGGCCGAGGTGTTCGGGCCGAGCGGCGAGGACGAGCGAGCCGTGCTTGGCTCCGTCAAGTCGATGATCGGCCACACCATGCCGGCCGCCGGAGTCGCCGGGCTGGTCAAGGCCGCCCTCGCGCTCCACCACGCCACCCTGCTGCCCACCCTGCACTGCGACGACCCGCACCCGGCCCTCGCCGCCACCCGCTTCCGCACCCTGGACCGGGCCCGGCCCTGGGAGACCGCTCCCGGACAGCCGGTCCGCAGAGCCGCGGTGAACGCCTTCGGGTTCGGCGGGATCAACGCACACGTGGTGCTGGAGGAGGCCCCCGGCAACCGCGCGGCCGCCGTCGGCCGCGGCACGAGGGGCACCGGGCCCGGCGTCGGGGAAGTCACCGCACCCCGCAGCACCGAGGGCCCCGAACCCCGCGTCACAGAGGTCACCGAACCCCGCGTCACAGAGGTCACCGAACCCGAGCGCATCCTCCTGCTCGCAGCCGACACCCCCGAGCAGCTGACCGCGATCCTCGCCGCCGACGACTCCGCCGTCCTCGCCGCCGGCCTCGACCCCGAGGGGACCCACCCGGAGGCGGGCCCGGCCCGCCTGGGCATCGTCGACCCCACCGCCAAACGGCTCGCCCTCGCCCGGCGCGCGGTCGGCAAGGGCCGCGCCTGGCAGGGCCGCACCGACGTCTGGTACCGGCCCGCCCCGCTGCTGCGCACCGGCAGGCTGGCCTTCGTCTTCCCCGGGCTGGAAGGCGAGTTCACTCCCCGCGTCGACGACATCGCCGCGCATTTCGGTCTCCCCACCGTCACCGGCCCCGCCGCGGACGCCGTGCGGGTCGGGGACGTAGGCCGTCATGGGTTCGGTGTCGTCGGCGTGGGGCGGCTGCTGGACGCGGCGCTGCGCCGGATGGGCGTGGTGCCGGACGCGGTCGCCGGGCACAGCGTCGGCGAGTGGACGGCGATGGTGGCCGCCGGGCTCTACTCGGGGGACCAGGTCGACGCGTTCATGGCCGACTTCGACCCCGACGCGGTCACCGTGCCGGGTCTCGCCTTTGCCGTCGTCGGTGCTCCCGCCGACCGGGTCCTCGCCGCACTCCACGCGGACCGGACGGACACCGGGATCGTCCTCTCCCACGACAACGCGCCGAACCAGTCGATGGTCTGCGGCCCGGACCGGGCCGTCGCGGACTTCGTCCGCGCCTTCCGCGCCGACGGCGTGCTGTGCCAGGTGCTGCCGTTCCGGTCCGGATTCCACACCCCGATGCTGGAGCCGTACCTGGCCCCCATCAGGGAGGCCGCCGAGCGCTTCCGGCTGCACCGGCCGACGGTCCCGGTCTGGTCCGGCACCACCGCGGCCCCCTTCCCGGCGGCCGAGGCCGACGTACGCGAACTCTTCGTCCGGCACCTGCTGGAGCCGGTCCGGTTCCGGCAGCTGGTCGAGGCCCTGTACGCCGACGGGCACCGGGTCTTCGTCCAGACCGGCCCCGGCCAGCTGGCCTCCCTGATCGGCGACACCCTCGGCGACCGCGACCACCTCGCCGTCGCCGCCAACTCCCCGCACCGCTCCGGCCTGGCCCAACTCCGGCGTGTGGCAACGGCGTTGTGGACGGCCGGCGCCGCCGTCGCACCGGCGGTCCCGAGGACGGTCGGCACGGCCACGCCGTCACGACAGCGGCCGCCCGTCCGGCTCGACCTGGGCGGCGCGCTGGTGTCCCTGGACGGCCCGGAACTGCCCGAACTCCGCGCGGCGCTGGGCAGCAGCCGACGGACACCCGCCGGGCCCTCCCCGCTGGACGACCTCGCCGCCCGCATCCCGGCCGCCGCCGAACTCGACGCGCTGCTCCGGGAGACGGCCGACACGGCAGCGGCCGTCCTCACCGCGATCCGCACCCCGTCCGGCACCGCGATCCACACCGCGGCCGGAACCGTGGCCGGCGCCCCGGCCGCAACCGCCTCCCGTGCCCTGCCCCGCATCCCGGCCCCCGCAGTGCCTCAGCCCACAGGACCTCAGTCACCGCCCCCCGCCTCCCGCACCACCACCCTCCGGGTGTCACCCGAGGCGATGCCCCACCTCCTCGACCACTGCTTCTTCCCGCAACGCCCCGGCTGGCCCGACACCGAGGACCGCTGGCCGGTGGTCCCGGCCACCACGATCGTCCAGCACATGACGGACGCGGCCGAGGCCGCCACCGGACTGCGGGCGGTCGCCGTGCACGGCGCCCGCTTCGACCGCTGGCTCACCGCCACACCCCCCGTCGACGTCCCCGTCACCGTCACCCCCGAGGGACCCGGCCGCGTCTCGGTCACCTTCGGCCCCACCGCCCGCGCGGTCGTCGAAGTGGCCCCGGACCACGCCCCGCCGCCCACCGGCCCGGCCGACCCCCCGACCCTCGAACGCACCCCGGACCACACCGCCGCCGAGCTGTACGCCGAGCGCTGGATGTTCCACGGCCCGGCGTTCCAGGGCGTCACCGAACTCACCGCGATCGGCGACCGGCACGTCCGCGGCGTGATCACCACGCCCACCGCCCCGGGCGCCCTGCTCGACAACGTCGGCCAGATCCTCGGCTACTGGATCATGTCCACCCGCACCGAGCGGACCGTCGTCTTCCCGGTGCAGATGCGGGAGATGCGCTTCCACGGCCCGCACCCCGCCCCCGGCACCGAGGTCGGCTGCCTGGTGCGGATCACCTCGCTCACCGACACCGTCCTGGAGGCGGACGTGGAGCTCACCGTCGGCGACCGGGTCTGGGCCCGGATCGACGGCTGGCAGGACCGCCGCTTCGACAACGACCCGCACACCCGCCCCGTCGAGCGCTTCCCGGAGCGCAACACCCTCTCCGAGGCCCGGCCCGGCGGCTGGACCCTGCTCCACGAACGCTGGCCGGACCTGGCCTCCCGGGAGCTGATCATGCGTAACTCCCTGGGCGGACTTGAGCGTTCGGAGTATGCCGAGCACCCGCCACGCGGCCGTCGGCAGTGGCTGCTGGGCCGGATCGCCGCGAAGGACGCGGTACGGCAGTGGCTCTGGCAGCACGGCGAGGGCCCGGTCTTCCCGGCCGAACTCCGGGTCCGTAACGACGCGTTGGGTCGCCCGTACGTGGTGGGCGTGCACGGCCGCACGCTGCCCGCGCTGGACGTCTCCCTCGCCCACCGGGCCGAGGCGGCGGTGGCGATCGTACGTCCGCACACCCCGGGACCCGGTCCGGGCATCGACCTCGAAGAGGTCACCGATCGCGACCCGGCGGCCATGCAGGTCGCGCTCGGCGCGGACGAACTCCGGCTGCTGCACGCTCTTTCCGCAGACGACGCCGACGGTTCCCCGTCGCTGTGGTTCACCCGCTTCTGGGCCGCCAAGGAGGCCGTCGCCAAGGCCGAGGGCACCGGATTCGACGGCCGGCCACGGGACTTCACCGTTCTGGACGCGGCCCCGGACGGCAGCCGGCTGCTGGTCTCGGGCCGGCTGGAACGCGCCTACCCGGTGCACTGCGCGCCGGTCCGCAATCCCCCCGCACTGCCGGACCGCGACTACGTCGTGGCCTGGACCACCGGACCGGCAGCCGCAGACCCCGAGGAGGACCCGCGATGAATCCCACCGAGCCCGAGATCCGCGCCGACGAGGAGGCCGTGCTCGCCGACCTCGCGCGGATGCTCCGCACCCTCCTGGAGGAGTACGGCGACGACGACGCCGAGATCGGCATGAGCACCACCTTCAACCGCGACCTGGAGCTGGAGAGCATCGACCTGGTCACCCTTGCCGGGCTCCTGGAGGAGCGGTACGGGAAGCGGGTCAACTTCGCCGAGTTCCTGGCCGGGATGGAGTTCGACGAGATCATCGAGCTGACCGTCGGCCGGCTCGTCGAGTACGTGGTGTGGAGCCTGAAGGCCACGGAGGCGGGCTGAGCCATGGCGATCGTCGACACCGGGGACATCCGGCTGCACGTACAGAGAATGGGCCCGGGGGAGGGCCGTACCCCCCTCGCCACCGTGGTCCTCGTCCACGGGCTGCTCACCGACAGCCTCGCCAGCTACTACTTCACCGTGGCCCCCGCCTTCGCCGCCTCCGGCCTCGACGTGGTCATGTACGACCTGCGCGGCCACGGCCGCAGCGGCCGTCCTACCGGCGGCTACACCCTCGACCACAACATCGACGACCTGGAGGCCCTGCTCGACCACCTGTCGATCACCGGCCCGGTCCACCTCGTCGGCAACTCCTACGGCGGCACCATCGCCTTCGGCTACGCGGCCCGCCACCCGGAGCGCGCGGCCAGCCTGACCCTCATCGAGTCCGAACCGGCGACCGCCGCCTGGGCCGCCAAACTCGGCGGCATCCTGCACCGGGTCGTCACCGAACTCGCCCACAACGAGCCGGACGCGATCGCCTGGATCACCGCCCACCGCAGCCACAACACCGCCCGGCTGGCCAAGGGCGCGGCCCGGCTCGCCCGCGAGACCAGCCTCGGCCGGGACATCCCGGCCAGCCGGGTCCTGACGGAGGACCAGATCAGCGCCGTACGCTGCCCGGTCCTCGGGGTGTACGGCGGTGACTCCGACCTGGTCGAGGTGGTCCCGCTGAAGGAGGCCCTCCTTGCGGACTACCGGTCGGTGGTGCTGCCAGGGCACGAGCACTCGGTGCTGGTCGAGGCGGCCGGCACGGTCGGCGGACACATCCTGGAGCTGATCCACTCGGTCGGCGGGGCGCGGGCGGCCGGGGTCCGGTGAGCGGCTTCCTGTTCGTCGTACCGCCCCTGGTCGGGCACATCAACCCGGCCGTCGCCGTCGCGGCCGAACTCGCCGCGCGCGGGCACCGGGTGGCCTGGGTCTGCGCGGACACCGGGCTGGTGCACCGGCTGGCCGGGCCGCAGGCGCGGGTGTTCCCGTGCGCGGGGACCGCCGAGGGGGAGCGGCCCGCCGACCTGCGGGGCGCGGAGGCGCTGAAGTTCCTCTGGGAGTGGTTCCTGGTGCCGCTGGCGGACGCCATGGCGCCCGGCGTACGGGCGGCCGTCGACGACTTCCGCCCCGATGTGGTGGTCGCCGACCAACAGGCCTTCGCCGGTGCCCTGGTGGCCGAGCGGCTCGGGCTGCCGTGGGCGACCTCCGCGACCACCTCCGCCGAGTTCGGCGGGGCGTACGACGGCATCCCCAAGGTCGCCGAGTGGCTCCGGGACCGGCTCGCGGAACTGCGCGGCCGCACCGGCGACCCGGCGGGCACGGCCGACCCGCGTTTCTCGCCGTATCTCACCCTCGCCTTCACCACACCCGAACTGGCGGGCCCCACCGACCGGTCGGCGGTCCGCTACGTGGGCCCGTCGATCTCCGAGCGGCCGGTCGCCGACGGCTTCCCCTGGGAGTGGCTGGACCCGAGCCGGGAGCGCGTCCTCGTCTCCCTCGGCACCGCCAACGCGGACGTGGGCGGGCGGTTCCTGGCCGAGTGCGTGGCCGCCGTACGCGAACGGGCCGACCGGGTCCAGGCGCTGGTCGCCGACCCCGGTGGCACCCTGCCCCCCGCGGCCGACGACAAGGACATCCTGATCCTGCCCTCGCTGCCCCAACTCCCGCTCCTGGAGCGGGTCGACGCGGTGGTCTGCCACGCCGGGCACAACACCGTGTGCGAGGCCCTGTGGCACGGCGTCCCGTTGGTCGTCGCGCCCATCCGCGACGACCAGCCGGTGATCGCCGGGCAGGTCGTCGACGCCGGCGCGGGCCTCCGGGTCCGGTTCGGCCGGGTCACCGCCCCGCGGCTGGGCGAGGCCCTCGACACCGTCCTGTACGAGCCCGGCCCGCGCACGGCGGCGGCCAGGATCCGCGCCGCGTTCCGCGCGGCGGGCGGCGCGCCGGCCGCCGCGACCCACCTGGAAGCCCTCGCAGCCGACCCGCACGCAAGGAGAGCCGATGAGCAAGCAGAGTGACATCGAGGCGCTGCGCCCCGCCTACGAGCGGGACCTCGCCGAGGGCACCGACCGCTTCTTCGAACCCCGGCGCACCACCTGCCCCTGGTGCGACTCCGACCGGCTGACCACCCGGCTGCGCACCACCGACCTCCTCCAGCGCAAGCCCGGCGCCTTCGTCCTCGACCGCTGCGCGGAGTGCGGCCACACCTTCCAGAACCCGCGCCTCAACGAGACGGGCCTGGAGTTCTACTACCGCGACTTCTACGACGGCCTCGGCGAGCAGAAGATGAGCGGCACCTTCGGCGGCCGCACCAAGATGTACCAGGGCCGCGCCCGGTCCATGGTCCCGCACGACGCGACCCCCAAGAACTGGCTCGACGTCGGCACCGGCCACGGCCACTTCTGCGAGGCCGCCCGCGAGGTGCTGCCCGGCACCGCCTTCGACGGCCTCGACTTCACCGACGGCGTCGAACTCGCCGCCCGCGAGGGCCGCGTCGAGCACGCCTACCGCGGCGCCTTCCCCGACCTGGCCCCCGACCTCGCCGCCCGCTACGACGTCGTCAGCATGTTCCACTACCTGGAGCACAGCACCGACCCCGACCGCGAACTGCGCGCCGCCCACGAGACGGTACGCCCCGGCGGCCACCTTCTCATCGAGGTCCCCGACCCCGAGAGCCGCTACGCCCGCCTCCTGGGCCGCTGGTGGCTGCCCTGGCTCCAGCCGCAGCACCTGCACTTCGTCCCGGTCGCCAACCTCCGCGCCCGCCTCACCGACCTGGGCTTCACGGTCGTCGCCGAAGAGCACGCCGAGGCCCACGACCCCGTCGACCTGCTGGCCGCCGTCTGGCTCGCCCTGGACCACACCGCCCCGCCCGAGGACGCCCCCTGGCTGCCGACACCGCCCGGCGCGCTGCAGAAGACACTCCGCGCCGCCCTGCTCATCGCGGGCATCCCGGCCCTGATCGCCGGCACCCTCCTGGACCGCTTCGCCGTACGGCCGCTCTCCCGCCGCCTCCGCGTCTCCAACGCCTACCGCATCGTGGCCCGCCGCGACTGAGGACGGCTCACAGCACCTTCGCGCGGATCATCGCCGACAGCACGAGGGCGCCCGGCAGCAGCGGTATCCAGTCGGTCAGGACGCGGTAGCCGATCACGGTCGCGGTGGCCACCGCGACCGGGGAGCCGAACGCGACCAGGGTGATCACGAGCGCCGCGTCCACCGCGACCCCGCCGGGTACCGGAACGGCACCCCCCGCCGTGCCCGCCGCCAGGTACGCGAAGATCACGGTGCCCCAGGACAGCCCGAGCCCGAGCGCCTCCCCGGTGCAGGCCAGCACGCACGCCTGCACCAGCGGCATCGCGGTGGCTCCGCCCCACAGGGCCAGCACCCGGGCGGGCCGCGCGTGAACCGTCCGGGCGTCGGTGAGCGCGGTCCGCACCATGCCGGTGATCGGGCGCCGCAGCGGTCGTACGACGGCCGTCGCCACGCCCATCAGGGTGAGGACCGCGGCGACCGGGATCAGCACCACGCCGTCCGGCACCAGTTCACCGAGGCGCCGCCACGCGGACGAGGACAGCAGGAACCCGATCAGCACGACCGTCTTCGCACCCGACTTCGCCACCGAGTACAGCGCGATCGAGGCGGTGGCCCGCTCCAGGGGGACGCCCCGGGTGCGCAGGAAACGCACGGTGACGGCGTGCGCGCCCAGTCCGGCGGGCAGCGCGTGGTTGGCGGCCCCGGCGGCGAACTGCGAGGCCAGCAACAGCCCCGGCGGCAGCCGGTCGGGTACGGCGCCCTGTCGCATGCAGGCGGCCACCACCCAGGTCAGACAGGTGAAACCGCCCGCGGCCAGCAGCCACGCCGGTTCGGCGCGGGTGAGCCGGGTGACGCCCTCGTACAGCAGTGACTGGTTGGTCAGCCCCCAGACCGCGGCGATGAGCAGCGGGGACAGACACAGGGCGAGCCGGAGCGGCCGGCCCACCATCGAGGAGGGCGCCGGTAGCGGACGCACGGGCGCGTCGGGGCAGGGCGGGGACAGTGAGGACAGTGAGGACACGGGGACGTTGTCCTTCCACGGCGGGCCTGCGGTGGGGAGCCGCGGGCGAGCAGACGCCGGGGAGCCTTCCCGTCCCGTATGACACCCGGATGTCCGAAAACCGAAGGCAGGGGGGCGGGCCGGTGCCGCGGGCGCGGTGGTACCCGGCCGACCCGGTAGCCTTCCTGGGGAAGGAGCACGCGACAGGGGAGGATCCGGCGGTGCACGTCCAGGAATGGCTCGACTCGGTGCCTGCGGTCGCCGTCTACGCCGTGGTGGCGCTGGTGATCGGACTGGAGAGCCTGGGCATCCCGCTGCCGGGCGAGATCGTCCTGGTCTCCGCCGCGCTGCTCTCCTCCCAGCACTCGGGCGTCAACCCGTTCGTCCTCGGCGCCTGCGCGACCGCGGGCGCGGTGATCGGCGACTCCATCGGCTACGCGATCGGCCGCAAGGGCGGCCGTCCGCTGCTGGCCTGGCTGGGGAAGAAGTTCCCGAGCCACTTCAGCGAGGGCCACGTCGCCACCGCCGAGCGCTCCTTCGAGAAGTGGGGCATGTGGGCGGTCTTCGTCGGCCGCTTCATCGCCCTCCTGCGCATCTTCGCGGGCCCGCTGGCCGGCGTCCTCCAGATGCCGTACTGGAAGTTCCTGACCGCCAACCTCCTGGGCGGCATCTGCTGGGCGGGCGGCACGACAGCGGTCGTCTACTACGTCGGCATCGTCGCGGAGGACTGGCTGAAGAGGTTCTCGTACGTGGGGCTGGCGGCCGCGGTCCTCTTCGGCCTGGCGTCGATGCTGTTCGTCCGCCGCAAGGCGAAGAAGGCCCAGGTCACCCAGAAGGAAGCCGAACCGGTAAGCGCCGGGGAGTAGATGTTTTTAGGGGCGCTGGGGGTACCCCCGGCCGAAGGCTGGGGGAGGAACTGCGCGACCAGCCCCCCCACGCACCCGCACCCGCCGTGGAACCTACTCATGCACCCCGCGATGCGCCTTGGCCAACTCCGCATAGAAGGTCCCGTTGAGGGTCACCCCCTCCCGCTCCTCCTCCGTCAGCTCGCGCCGCACCTTCGCCGGCACCCCCGCCACCAACGACCCCGGCGGCACCACCATCCCCTGCGGCACCAACGCCTGCGCCGCAACCAACGACCCCGCCCCGATCACGGCCCCGTTCAGCACGGTCGCCCCCATCCCGATCAGGCAGTCGTCCTCCACGGTCGCCCCGTGCACCACCGCGTTGTGCCCGATGGACACCCGCTCCCCGACGCTCACCGGAAACCCCGGATCCGCGTGCAATGTCACATTGTCCTGGACGTTCGCGTGCGCCCCCACGGTGATCTTCTCCACGTCCCCCCGCACCACCGCCCCGTACCAGACACTCGCCCCGGCCTTGAGCGTCACGTCCCCGATCACCGAGGCGGTCGGCGCCACGAACACGTCGGCCTCGATCTTCGGCTCACGCCCCCCGATCCCCACGATCAGAGCCTGCTGAGTCATCACCGTCTCCCGTCGTCGTCGATTCCCCGGCAACCTAGCCCACCGCCTGGGGCGAAGATCACAGCAGCCCGCCCTCTTTAAGTCGGCGCCCGCTGAGTAGCGTGACAGCGTGCCGAAGCCCAAGAACACGTTCTCGTCCTGGCGCCGCCGCCTCGCCCAACGCGCAGTGCACGCGGCCTGGGCCTGGGTGCAGCGCACGGGATCCGTCACCGCCGACCACCCCGGCCGCTTCCGGTTCGGCGCCCTCGGCGAGGCCACCCGGCTCGCCTTCCCGCTCGGCACGGTCTTCGGCGAACCGTGGATCCACCTCGGCTCGCACTGCATCGTCGGCGAACAGGTCACCCTCACCGCGGGCCTGATGCCCGACCTCGACCTCGGCCCCGACCCGATCCTTCGCATCGGCGACGGCGTCGTCCTCGGCCGCGGCAGTCACGTCATCGCGGACACGACGGTCACCATCGGCAGCGACTGCTACTTCGGCCCGTACGTCTACGTCACCTCCACCAACCACTCCTACGACGACCCGCACGAGCCCATCGGCAGGCAGTGGCCCCGCATGGAGCCCGTGGAGATCGGCCCGGGCTGCTGGATCGGCACCGGCGCGGTGATCCTGCCGGGGGCGCGGATCGGCCGGAACGTCGTGGTGGCCGCCGGCGCGGTGGTCCGGGGCGCGGTGCCCGACCACGCCGTGGTGGCCGGCGCGCCCGCCCGGGTCGTACGCCGCTGGACGCCCGAGACCGGCTGGCAGCCGCCGCTGCGCACGCCCCCGCCGGTGCCGATCCCGGCGGGCACCACGCCGGAGCAGCTGCGCGCGCTGGCGGAGCTGGACGAGCAGGACGTGGCGCGGCTCGCCGAGCTGGAGCCCGAGAGCTGAGCGGTGCCCGGGCGGGCCGTCGGCCGCCGGTTCAGCCGGTGGCCAGCAGCAGGGTTCCCACCAGCGCCAGCCCGGCGCCCGCCGCCTGGATCGCGCGCAGCCGTTCGCTGAGGAAGCCGCGGGCCGCGAGCGCGGTGACCACCGGGTAGAGCGAGGCGAGCACCGCGGCGACGGTCACCGGGCCGTGCTGGGCGGCGACCGAGTACGTGCCGTTGGCCGCGACGTCGGCGAGACCGACGAAGCCCAGCGCCGGGAGCGTGGACCAGGCGAAGCCGCCCTCCGGCAGCGCGGGCGCGCCCTGCCGCACGGACAGCCACAGGGCCGCGCCGCCCGTCGCAACGCTGGTCAGCCGCTGCACGAAGAGGGCCAGGAAGAGGCCGGTGACCGTGGTGGACGCCTCCGTGATCAGCGCGAACACCGTGCCGAAGCCGCCGGCGGCGACCAGGGTGAGCAGGATCGTCCGGCGCTGCACGGGCGCGCCACGCAGCTGCGGGCCGCCGGCCAGCACGACCCCGGTGACGGCGACCGCGATACCCGCCACCTGGAGCAGCCCCGGCCGTTCACCGAGGAACAGCCCGACCCCGACCGGGACGGCGACGCTCAGCGTGGCCAGCGGGGAGACCACGCCCATCGGGCCGAGGGCGAGGGCCTTGTAGAAGGAGAAGAGCGCGACCGGTCCGACCAGCCCCGCCGCGACCGCGAACCAGAGCCGGGGCCCGGCCTCGCTCCAGCCTCCCGTGACGACCACGATCACACCCAGTACGACCGCCGCCAGGCCCTGCGACACGACGACCACCGTGAGCGCCGGGGCGCGTCGCGTGAGCAGCCCGCCGCCGAAGTCGGCCAGCCCCCACAGGAGACTGGTGGTCAGGGCGAAGAATGCTGTCACGGCCCGCCTCGCAGTACAGTTCGGTGAACGATCAGGTACACCCCATCGTAGTTCAGTCAGATGAACTGCGTCATTCAGAATATTGGACCACAATGCTTTCCACGATGGACGGAACGTGTCGGACCTCGACCTGCTGACCCAGTCCCTGGCCCGCAACGTCAAGCACTGGCGCGCGGTGCGCGGCTTCACCCTGGACGTGCTCGCGACCCGGGCCGGGGTCAGCCGCGGCATGCTGATCCAGATCGAGCAGGCCCGCACCAACCCGAGCATCGGCACGGTCGTCAAGATCGGTGACGCGCTCGGCATCAGCATCACCACCCTGCTCGACTACGAACAGGGCCCGAAGGTCCAGATCATCCCCGCCGACAAGGCGGTACGGCTGTGGCACACCGACGCCGGCAGCTACAACCGGCTCCTCGCCGGCACCGAGGCGCCCGGCCCGCTGGAGATGTGGGACTGGCACCTGATGCCGGGCGAGAGCAGCCCGTCGGAACCCCACCCCACCGGTACGGTGGAGATCGTCCACGTCATCGCCGGTGAACTGACCCTCACCGTCGACGGCACCGAGTACCGCGTGCCGACCGGGGCCAGCGCCTCCTTCGAGGCCAACACGGCCCACGTGTACGGCAACACCGGGGACGTGCCGATGGAGATGGTCATGACGGTCTCCGTACCGCCCGTGCCCTGAGCCCGGCGGGCGGGGCTGTTAGCGTGCGGACATGCGCGCACCCATCGGAGACTTCGACACCGCCGTCCCCGCCCCCGACTGCCTCGACGAGCTGACCGCGCCGGTCGCCGACGCCCTGCGCGCGTGGACCGGTGCTGTGCCCGCCGACCGGATCGTCTACGTCGAGACCGACCCGCAGTGGGCGGACACCGCGGTCTTCGTCGAGCACTACGGGCGCGATCTGCTGGAGAAGTCGGCCAACTGCGTGGTGGTGGCGGGCAGGCGCGGCGGCGAGACGACCCTGGCCGCCTGTCTGGTGCTGTCCACCGCCAAGGTGGACGTCAACGGCGTGGTGCGCCGCCAACTCGGCGCCCGCAAGGCCTCGTTCGCCTCGACGGACACCGCGACCGGCTCGACCGGCATGGAGTACGGCGGCATCACCCCGATCGGACTCCCGCGCGACTGGCCGCTGCTGGTGGACCCGGCCGTGGTCGACCTGCCCTACGTCCTGGTCGGCAGCGGCCGTCGGCGCGGCAAACTCCTGGTCCCCGGCAAGGCGTTCGCCGAGCTGCCGGGCGCGGTCGTGCTGGCGGGGCTGGGCGTCTAGGAGCGGGGGTGCGCGTGGTGCGCCAGCGCCAGATGCGGGTCCGCCTGGCCCGGCGCCGGCGCCGGATCCGCGTGCACCAGGGCCGCCGTCAGCCGCGGTACGGCGTGCAGCAGCGCGTGTTCCGCCGCGACGGCGATCGCGTGCGCCTGCCGTACGGTCGCCTCGCCGTCGACCACGACCGCCACCTCGGCGCGCAGCCGGTGCCCGATCCACCGCAGCCGCAGCTCACCCACCGCCCGGACTCCCGGCACCTCCCGCACCGCCCGCTCGGCCCGGTCCGTCAGCTCCGGGTCCACCGCGTCCATCACGCGCCGGAACACCTCGCGCGCCGCGTCCCGCAGCACCAGCGCGATCGCCGCGGTGATCGCCAACCCCACCAGCGGGTCGGCGAGTTGCCAGCCGAGGGCGGCACCGCCGGCCCCCAGCAGCACGGCCAGTGAGGTGAATCCGTCGGTACGGGCGTGCAGCCCGTCGGCCACCAGCGCGGCCGAGCCGATCTCCCGGCCCACCCGGATCCGGTACCGGGCCACCCACTCGTTCCCGGCGAACCCGACGAGCGCGGCCACCGCGACCGCCGTCAGGTGCGTGACCGGACGCGGATCCAGCAGCCGTTCCACGGCCGTCCACGCGGCGAAGACGGCCGACGCGGTGATCGTCAGCACGATCGCGATCCCCGCGAGGTCCTCGGCCCGCCCGTAGCCGTAGGTGAAGCGACGGTTCGCCGCGCGGCGCCCGAGCACGAAGGCGATGCCCAGCGGTACGGCGGTCAGCGCGTCCGCCGCGTTGTGCACCGTGTCCCCGAGCAGGGCCACCGAGCCGGACAGGACCACCACGACCGCCTGCACGAGCGCCGTCGCGCCGAGCACGGCCAGCGAGACCCAGAGCGCGCGCATGCCCCGCGCCGACGACTCCAGCGCGGGGTCGAGCTTGTCGGCCGTCTCGTGGGAGTGCGGCGTCAGGAGGTGCGTCATACGGTGCCGGAGGCCGCCGGACGCGGAGGGGGAGTGGGAGTGGTCGTGCCGGTGGTCGTGTTCATGGCCGTGGGCGGGCTCGCCGCGCCGGTCGGGGGCGTGGGCGTGCTCGTGGGGGTGGCGGTCGTCCGCGGGTGTGTGCGGGTGGGGATGACGGCCGTCCGCGTGTGCGTGTTCGTGATGGTGCCGGTCGCTCATGCGGCTCCCCTCTCCGGTGTGCGGGACGTGGACACGGGACGCCCACGACGCCATTATGTGCGTATGAGCGCACGCTTGCACCTATCACCTGCGCATCATGCGCATCCGCGCACCCCCGGCGAGGAACAGTTCGCGCTCGCCGCCGAACTCCTGGCCCTGCTCGGCGACCGCACCCGGCTCACCCTGCTGCACGCCCTGACGACCGGGGAGGCCGACGTCACCACGCTCACCGAGGTGTGCGGCGCCGCCCGGCCGGCCGTCAGCCAGCATCTGGCCCGGCTGCGGCTCGCCGGTCTGGTGGGCACGCGCAAGGAGGGGCGGCGGGTGGTGTACTCGCTGCGCCACGGTCATCTGCGGCGCCTGGTCGAGGAGGCGCTGAAGGTGGCGGACCACCGGCTGACCGAGACGGCTACCGCAGCAGATGGTTGAGCTTCTCCAGTAGGACGAGTACCGCCTCTGGGTCACTGGTCTCGGCCGCCAGTGCCGGGCCGAGGGGTGCTTCCTGCACCGCCTTCATGCGGGCGGACGGCTCGGCGGCCGGGCTCAGCAGCGTACGCCGGCCGTCGCGCGGGTCGGGTTCGGCCATGACCGCCTCGGCGCTGCGCAGCCGGGCCACGCAGTTGGAGACCTGGCTCTGGGCCAGGCCGGTGCGCTTGGCGATCTCGGTGACCGTGGTCCGGGGGTGGTCCCGCAGGTCGGCGGCGACGATCAGCACCGTGCCGATGCTGGTGGGGTGTTCGCCGATGCCGTCCGTGGGGATGGCGGACTCGGCGAGCTTCTGGAGGCGGTGGCCCAGCAGATAGAGGTCGGTGACGTTCACGCCCCCAAGATACATCCATAGAAGATGCATCTCATCTTGATGCATCTCCATCCGATGGATATGCTTCTGCTCATGCTGAAGACGACGAAGCTCCGCGGCAACCCCTGGGCCGTCCTGGTCACCCTGTCCCTCGGGTTCTTCATGACCCTGCTGGACATGACGATCGTCAACATCGCGATCCCGGACGTGATGAGCGACCTGCACACCGGGCTCGACCAGGTGATGTGGACCGTCAGCGGCTACACCCTCGTGCTGGCCGCCCTGCTGGTGACGGCGGCCCGGCTCGGTGACATGAGGGGGCAGCGGACGCTGTTCGCGGCCGGGGTCGCGGTGTTCACCGCGGCCAGCGCGGTGTGCGGGCTCGCCGGCGGAGTCGGGGTCCTCGTCGCCGCCCGGCTCGTGCAGGGGCTGGGGGCGGCGCTGCTCACCCCGCAGACCATGGCGTTGGTCGTGGCCGTGTTCCCGGCCGGGCGGCGCGGCACCGCGCTCGGCGTGTGGGGCTCGGTCGCCGGGGTGGCGACGCTGTCCGGGCCGACGCTCGGCGGGCTGCTGGTCAGCACGGTCGGCTGGCGCTGGGTCTTCTTCGTCAACGTCCCGATCGGCCTGCTGGTCCTCGCCCTCACCTTCCTCCTCGTGCCCGACCTGCGCACCGGCCGCACCCACCGGCTCGACCTGTCCGGTGCCCTGCTCGCCACCGCCGCGCTGACCTGCGTGACCTTCGCCCTGATGGAAGGCGACCGGTACTCCTGGAACGCCGGGATCCTCGCGCTCGGCGCCGCCGGGCTCGCTCTCGCCGGCCTGTTCCTGCGTCAGCAGGCGCGCCGCCAGGGGACAGAGCCGCTGGTGCCCTTCCGGCTCTTCGCCGACCGCGGCTTCACCGTGATGACCGCGTTGGTCGGTGCGATCGGCGCCGCCCTGATCGCCGCCGTGCTGCCGCTCGGCCTCTACTTCCAGCAGCAGCTCGGCTTCAGCGCGGTGCACGCCGGGCTCGCCCTCGCGCCCTCCCCGCTGGTCTCCCTCCTCGTCTCGCCGTTCGCCGGACGTTTCAGCGACCGGATCGGCGGCCGCCAAGTGCTGCTGGCCGGACTGGTGTCCTTCTGCGCGGGACTGCTCGCGGTGATCCTGCTCGCGCAGGGCTCGGCCACGGCACCGGTCTTCACCGTGCCGCTGATGTTCATGGGCCTCGGCACCGGCTGCATGATCGCCCCGCTCTCCACCGAGGCGATGCGGCACGTGCCCGCGTCCCTGGCCGGAGCGGCCTCCGGGGTCAACAACACGGTCCGGCAGCTGGGTTCGGTCCTGGGTTCGGCCGCCGCGACCGCCCTGATGGCCGCGGGGGCCACGCCCCTGGCCGGTATCCATCTGGCCATGGCCCTCGCGGTCGTCCTGCTCGCCCTCGCCGGTACGGCGCTGTTCACGACCCGTACCGGGAACCCGGCGGCCGTTCCCGCGTAGTGCTCAGAAGGCGGCGGCCGCACCGAGGTACTGCTCGGCGAAGGCCGTCGCCGCCGTGCGCGAGGTGAACAGCCGGCGCAGCCTGGCCAGGCTGGTGCCCGCGAGGAACGGATCGCCGGAGGCCGTGCCGTGGTAGATGCCGGACAGGAACTGGGAGAACTCCTGGTAGTCCCAGACCCGGCGCAGGCAGGCGTGGGAGTAGCCCTCCAGGCCGGTGTCGTCGCCCTTGGTGGCGTGCGCGGCGAGCGCGTCGCCCAGCAGGAAGGCGTCGTGCAGGGCGAGGTTCATGCCCTTGGCGGCGATCGGCGCGGTCAGGTGCCCGGCGTCACCGGCCAGGAAGAGGCGGCCGAACACCAGCGGTTCGACCACGTAGTCGTGCATGTCCAGCAGGCGCTTCTCGATCAGCCGCCCCTCGGCGAGCGGCGGTGCCCCGGCCGCGCCGAGCCGCTCGCGCAGCTCGTCCCAGACCCGGTCGTGCGGCCAGTTCTCCGGGTCGTCGCCCGGCGGGCACTGCAGGTAGTAACGGGTGACCTCGGGGCTGCGCGCCATGTGCCCGGCGAAACCGTTCGGATGGACGCCGAACACCACACAGTCCGAGGACGGCGGCGCCTCGGCCAGCAGCGCCAGCCACGCTATGCCGTAGTCCTGCCGGGCGATGCGCACCCGCCCCTGCGGTATCGCGTCCCGGGTCACCCCGCGCGCCCCGTCGCAGCCCGCCACGAACTCGCAGCGCAGGACGTGCCGTTCGCCGGTCGCGGGGTCGACGTACGACACGGCGGGCCGGTCCGTCTCCAGGTCGTGCAGCGCGACGTCCCGCACCCCGAACCTGATGTCCCCGCCGCGTACGTCGGCGTACTCCCGCACCAGGTCCGTCACCAGCAACGGCTGCGGATAGACGTAGTGGTGATGGTCCGTCAGTTCGCTGTAGTCGAACCGGAACCGGTCGCCGCCGAAGCGGAACTCGCACTCGCTGTGCACCTGCGCCCGGGCCACCAGGCCGTCGCCCAGGCCGCGTTGCCGGAGCCCGCGCACCGCCCATTCCTCGATGACCCCGGCCCGCGGCCGGGTCTCGATGAACTGTCTGCTCTCGGTCTCCAGGACCACGCAGTCGACGTCGGCTGCCCGCAGGATGTTCCCGACGGTCAGCCCGGCGGGCCCGGCACCTACGACGACGACCGTACGGCGTTCTTCGGACGGGGAGTTGCTGTGGGGGGAGGGGTGAGTCACCCCCGCATTATGACGGTGTCCCGTCAGCCACGGCAGTGCCGCCGTGGCTGACGGGACGCGGGTGAGGAGGACGGGTCAGTGCGCCGGGGCGTCGGTGACCACGACCTCGTCGATGCTGCGCTCGATGTCCTGGGCCGTGGAGGCGGTCGCCTTGGCCCAGTAGTAGATGCCGATCGAGAAGACGGCGATGACCAGGATGTCCCACCACAGCGCGATGTTGTTCTGGCCGCCGAAGCTGCCCTGCCAGGAGATCAGGCCCATGCCGATCAGGTAGACCGGCAGCCACTGCGCGGCCCGGAAGTCCAGCCGGGGCGCGTCCGGCAGGTTCCTGCTGTGGGCGTAGAAGGCGTAGCCGCCGAGCAGCAGGTAACCGAGGATGATCGCGAGACCGAGCCGCCACAGGATGTCCCAGCCGGACCAGTAGATGATCAGGTTGGCGACCACGAACGACAGCGGGGAGATCACCTTGCCGAAGGGCAGCCGGTACGGGCGCTCGCGCTGCGGCAGCTTGTCGGTGAAGACGCCGTACGCCAGCGGGGCACCGGCGTACATCAGCACGCTCGCCGAGGTGATGAAGCCGACCAGCTGCTGCCAGCTCGGGAACGGCAGGAAGCAGATCACACCGGTCACGAAGGACATGACGAGACCGAACCACGGCACACCGCGGGAGTCGGTCCGGGTGAAGATCTTCGGCGCGTAGCCGTTCTTCGCCAGACCGTAGGAGACCCGGGAGGTGGCGGTGGTGTAGATCAGGCCGGTGCCGCCGGGGGAGATGATCGCGTCGATGTACAGCACCACGGCCAGCCAGCCGAGGCCCACCAGGGTGGCGAGACCGGCCCACGGGCCACTGATGCCCGCGTACTTCAGGGCGGCCCAGCCGTGCGCGAACGTGCTGTGCGGCAGCGCGGCGATGAACACGACCTGGAGCAGCACGTAGATCACGGCGCCGATCGCGACCGAGCCGAGCGTGGCGCGCGGCAGGTCCTTCTTCGGGTTGCGGCTCTCGCCCGCCAGCTGGATGGCCTGCTCGAAGCCGAGCAGCGCGAAGATGATGCCGCTGGTGCTGATCGCGGTGAGCACGCCCTTCGCGCCGAAGGGTGCGAAGCCCTCGGAGTGGAAGTTGGCGGGGTGGAAGTTGCCGATGGCGATGATGAAGATCGCGGCCAGCGGCACGGCGATCTTCCACCAGGTCGCGGCGCTGTTGGTGTGCGCGAGCACCCGGACGCCGAAGAAGTTGACACCGACGAACAGGGCCATGAGCACGACGGCCACCAGCAGGCCGCTCGTGGTCAGGGTCCCGTCGGCGTGCTCCAGGTGCTGGGCCCACTTCCAGTGACCGGCGTAACCGATCATGGCCTCGACCTCGATCGGGGCCACGGTCGCCGCCTGGAGCCAGGAGAACCAGCCGAAGGACATGCCGGCCAGGCCGCCGAACGCGTAGTGCGGGTAACGGGCCGTTCCGCCCGCCACCGGGAACATGCCGCCGAGCTCGGCGTGCACCAGTGCCAGGAGCACGATCGCGACCGCGCCGATCACCCACGAGATGATCGCCGCGGGGCCGGCCATGCCGACCGCCTTCTCGGCGCCGTACAGCCATCCGGAGCCGATGATCGAGCCCACAGAGGCCCACATCAGGCCGATCAGGCCGACGTCCCGCCTCAGACCGCCCGAAGGTGTGATGTCCTCCGTCGCGGCTTTCTCGACACTCACCATGTCAAGTGGCCTCTCAGTTTCTGAACGCAGATTTAACGAGCAAGAGGGCACAAGTTAAGGGCGCACGCCGCAACCGGAGAAGAGTGTTGCCAAAGATTTGACCCTCGATCTTTCCTGTCTTGGCCAAAGCTTTTGCACAGGTCAGCGAGGGTCACAGAATGTCCGTATTCAGTTGTGTTTAGTGAGAAGAGGGTAAGACAGGCAAGCTCAGATCTTCCTCAAATCCGGCTCAGTTCTGGTCCAGGAGGGGAATTTCGATGGCCGGGCAGCGGTCCATGACCATGTCCAGACCCGCGGCCCGCACCCGCTCGTACGCCGCCTCGTCGACCACCCCGAGCTGGAACCACACCGCCTTCGCGCCCTTCGCCACCGCTTCGTCCGCGACCGGCCCGGCCAGCTCGCTGTTGACGAAGACGTCGACGACGTCGACCTCGAAGGGGATCTCCGAGAGGGACGCGTAGCCCTGCTCACCGTGCACCGTCTCCGCCTTGGGGTGGACCGGCACGATCCGCTTGCCGAACCGCTGCAGCACCTGCGCCACCCCGTACGCCGCCCGTCCCCGGTTGGACGACAGGCCGACCACCGCCCAGGTGTCACCCGTCCCGGTCAGAATCCTGCGGATCGTCGCTTCGTCGCCGTACACCGTCGGCCTCCTCGGCTCGGGGAACATTCGCCGTGGGCAACAGCGGCCGCCGGACCCTGATTCCCCGGCCCGGACCCGGTCCGCGCGGTACCGTCGGGACAGCCCACGCGGCAGGGGGTGTCGCATGTCCCGCATGTCCCGCCACGGTGACCTGAATCGTCGCAAGGTGCCTGCGTACGGCCCGCCACCCGCCTACGCTCAGCCCGTGCTGCGCATCCTCGACGCCAAGTCCGGTGAGACCGTCCCCGCCGTCTCCGCCCGCCGTGCCCTGACCCGGGTGGAGGCACACGCCTCCGGGTACGACCTGACGGCGCTGCGGGTCCTGCTCACCACCGACCTCCTCCTGCGCGCGCTGGAACTCGGCGGCACCCCGGTCCTGCCCCTGCTCATCGCCGACCGCCACCAGGCCGAGCTGCACGCGGCCGCCACCACCCTCGGCATCCGCCCCTTCGAGGACGGCCGTGACCTCGCCGCGGGACTGGGCGAGGCACAGGTCGTCCACGTGACGGCCACGGGCGGCACCGTGCCCGGTACCGGGACCGGCGTGACCGTCGCGGTCGCCCCCGCCGACGGACCCGACGCCGGTGTCCTCAACACCCTCGACGACCCCGCCGCACTGCGGCTCGCCCTCCTCGACGCCCCGCGCGGCACGGCCGTCCACCTCGGCGCCGGCGCCCTCGATGCGGCCGGACGGCGGCTCGGCAGGCTGCGCCGGTCGGTGGCGCACTGGGCACGCAGCCCCTCGCGGCCGGTGCCCGAGAAGGTAAGGGGACGACTGCGGGACGCCTGGGAGGACGACCTCGACGTGCCCGGGGTGCTCGGCGTGCTGCGCTGGATGGAGAACCAGCCCGAGATCCCGGACGGCGCCCGCTTCGAGACCTGCGCCTACGCCGACCGGCTGCTCGCCCTCGACCTCACCCGCGACCTCGGGCGGGCGGCGTGATCACCCGGGCGGGCGCGGGCCCGCTGCGCCGCCTGGTCGTCCTGCGGCACGCCAAGTCGGCCTGGCCCGAGGGCGTCCCGGACCGGCTGCGCCCGCTCGCGGACCGCGGCCGCCGCGACGCCCCCGCGGCCGGCCGTGCCCTCGCCGAGTCCGACTGCCTGCCCGACCTCGCGGTGTGCTCCACCGCGGTACGCGCCCGGCAGACCTGGGAGCTGGCCTCCGGCCAGTGGGGCACACCGCCGCCGGTCCGCTACGACGGGCGGGTGTACGCGGCCGACGTACCCGACCTGCTGGCGGTCGTGCACGAGGTGCCGGCCGAGGTGGAGACGCTGCTGCTGGTCGGGCACAACCCCGGCCTGGAGGAACTCGTCCTCGACCTCGCGGGCGACGGCCTCGACGACACCCTGGAGCAGGTGCGCAAGAAGTTCCCGACCTCTGCGATCGCCGTCCTGGCCTGGCACGGCACGACGTGGGCGGCCCTCGCCCCGGGGACGGCCCTGCTGACGGAGGTGACGGTGGCCCGGGGGAAGGAGCAGTGACAGCCGCCTGTCGCTGTGCGGGGTTCCGGTGCGGGCGGCGGAGTTCCGGTCGCGGGCGGTGGGCTCAGACCGGTCGCGGGCGGTGGGCTCAGACCGATTTGACCTCGCCGCCGTCCATCCGGAGGGCCGAGCCGGTCATCCAGCGTGCCGCCGGCGAGACGAGGAAGGCCATGAGTTCGGCGATCTCGTCCGGTTCGCCGTAGCGTCCGATGCCCGCCTCCCGGGGGAACCGGTCGGTGGCCTCCTCGACGGTCATGTGGTGGAGCGGTGCCCAGTGCTCCAGGTAGGAGCGGCGGCGGCCGGTCATCACCGGTCCGGGCAGGACGCTGTTGACCTGGATGCCGTCGGCGATGCCGCGATCGGAGAACGCCTTGGCCAGTGCGACGATCGCCGCGTTGACCGTGCCCACCGCGGCGTAGGGGGCTTTGGGAAAGAGCGCGGAGTTGCCCGAGATGAGGACGACGGACCCCTTGGTCTTCTTCAGGGCCGGCCACGCCGCGACCGTGAGGCGGCGGGCACCGTGCAGCTTGAGCGCGAGCCCCTGGTCCCACTGCTCGTCGCTCATGTCGAACAGATCGACCTGCGGGACGGCACCCGCGATGTTCAGCAGGGCGTCGATGCGGCCGAACATGGTGAGGGTCCTGTCGACGACACGGCGTGCCGCGGCGGGGTCGGCCAGGTCCACGTCGACGACCAGGGGTTCGGCGCCCGCTTCGGTGACGGCGGTCGCCGTCTTGGCGAGGTTGGCACGGTTGCGGGCCACGAGCGCGATCGAATCGAAGTCGCGCGCCAGCCGGATCGCGGTGGATCGGCCGATGCCCTGGCTGGCACCGGTGACGATGGCTACTGACTGAGGCATTGTGAATCCTGCTCTCGCGTGGGTGACCTCATGGCGGGAGCCGAGGTCGCGTGGTGCGAGCCGCCGGTGCCCGGGCGGGTGGCCGAGTCCGTGTCGGGGGAGCCACTCGCCCGGGCCACCCGGTCAGTTCGAGAGGAATCCGCGCATGGCGTCGGCGATCTCACCGGCGTGTGTCTCCAGCGCGAAGTGACCGGTGTCCAGCAGCCGGACGTCGGCGCCGGGGATGTCGCGTCGGAACGCTTCGGCTCCGGCCGGCAGGAAGAACGGGTCGTTGCGGCCCCAGACGGCCAGCAGGGGCGGCCGGTGGCTTCGGAAGTACTCCTGGAACGCGGGGTAGAGGTCGACGTTGCTCGCGTAGTCGAGGAAGAGGTCCAGTTGGATCTCGTGCGCACCCGGACGGGCCAGGTAGTGGTTGTCGAGCGTGTAGCCGTCGGGTGAGACCGAGGACGGGTCGGCGACGCCGTGGGTGTACTGCCACACCGTGGTCTCGGGCTGGACCATGGTCCGCAGAGCGTCGCGATGGGCCTGCGTGGGTTCCTTCCAGTACGCACGGATGGGGTTCCAGCCGTCGCTGAGTCCCTCCTCGTAGGCGTTTCCGTTCTGCGTGACGATGGCGGTGATCCGTTCCGGCTGCCGTAGGGCCAGCCGGAACCCGGTCGGGGCGCCGTAGTCGAACACGTAGAGCGCGTACCGATCGAAGCCCACCGCGTCGGTGAAGCCCTCGACGACGTCGGTGAGGGTTTCGAAGGTGTAGCCGAAGCTGTCACGGTCCGGCATGTCGGACTGTCCGAAGCCGGGCAGGTCGGGTGCGATCACGTGGAATCGGTCGGCCAGGTGCGGGATCAGGTCCCGGAACATGTGACCGGCGCTGGGGAAGCCGTGCAGCAGCAGCAGCTTCGGGGCGTCCGAGGGTCCTGATTCCCGGTAGAAGACCTTCAGACCGTTCACGTCGGCGGTGCGGTACTTCGTGGGGGCCATGGTGTGTCTCTCCTGCGGGTCGGTTCGGGGCGGGCAGCCGCCTGGTGGTCGTCACCTCGCGCCCGCCCCCGGATTGCCGGTCAGCTCGTGCGGGCCGGGTGCGCGGTCGTCACCACGTCATGCACGGCGTCGAGGACGATGTCCACGACATCCTGGGGCGCGGTGACCTGCGGCGTGTGGTCGACGGGGCGGGTGCGGACGTGGGCGCCCATCCGTTCGGCCGTGAAGCGCTGCGTCTCCGGGGCGATCATGCGGTCGTCCTCGGCGACCAGGAACCAGCTCGGGCGGTCCTTCCACAGCGGCCGCTCGATCGGGGCCCCGATACTGGGGGCGCCGATGGGGCGCTGCGCGGCGGCCAGGACCGCCTGGTCCTCGGCCGAGGCGTGCTGCGCGAAGGCGTCGGTGAAGTCCCTGTCGGACAGCCAGACCATCCCGTGCGGGTCGGGCGCGAGCTTCGGCGTCAGCGGGTGCGGCCGCCCGCGGTGGAACACGTCGCCGGCGGACTCTCCCTCGTCGGGCGCGAGTGCCGCCACGTAGACCAGGGCGGCGACCTTCGGGTGGCGTGTCGCCGTGATGACCGTGCCCGCATAGGCGTGACCGACCAGGACGACCGGGCCGTCGAGCCGCTCCAGTACGCGGTCGAGCGCCGTGACGTCGTCGGTCAGGGAGGTCAGGGGCAGGGGCGCTGCGACGACCCGCATGCCGTCGGCCTTCAGCGGGCCGATCACCTTCCTCCAACTCGATCCGTCGGCCCAGGCGCCGTGCACCAGCACGACGTCGATGTGGTTCGTGGACATGTTCCGTTCCTTTGCTCTCGCTGTCCCGGTGTTCGCTGCCGCCCCCGCGCTGTCTAACTTCTACGGTGAGGCTATACACGTTAGGACACTAACGGCAACTCCTCTACTTCATGCGTTAGAAAGGGGATGCCTTCTGTCTGACATGCACCAAGAAGGGACGGTGGGGGCTAATGGATAAGATGGATGTCATGACGACACCGCCCAGGCTTGAGGACATGCAGCGCGCCGGCTTTCCGATGGGAGGCGAACCCTCGGTCGCGCTGGACCTCGCGGACACCCTGATGCTCGCCGTCCAACCGCAGGTCGACCTGATCGGCACGCCGGCGGCCGTCGCAACCTGGTGGAGGTTGCAGGCGCCACGGCTGCCCGAGGGGCCCGTCCCCGGCCCGGAGGCCACCCGGGCGCTGCGGGCCGCGATCCGCGACGTGTTCGATGCCCACCTGGCCGGTCGGCCGCCTCAGGACACCTCCGTCGAGGACATCAACGCGGCCGCCGCGGCCGTGCCGACGAGTCCGCGCATCGTCAGGGGGGAGTCCGGTATCACCGCACAGACCCGCTGGCACACCGAGCAGGGCGGCAATGCGGCCCTCGCCGCCGTGGCCCGCGGGACCATCGAGCTGCTGGCCTCGCCCGAGCGGCTGGCCGCCGTGCGCCGGTGCGCGAATCCGTCCTGCTCGATGCTGTTTCTCGCCGCCACCAAGCGGCGGACGTGGTGCGCGGCCAACGTGTGCGGCAACCGGGTGAGGGTCGCCCGCCACTACGAGCGCACGCACGGGCAGCACCCGCGAGAGGACCTGCCCCCGGGTACCGGGTGATCCGGGCGTCGGTGGCGCGCGGTCGACCGGTCCGTCCGTGTCGCCGCGGGTGCACCGGTCACCGGCGCTCGGTCAGGGGCAGGCACCCTGGCGAGCGGCCCCCCGGCGTCCGCATAGGCTGGGCGGATGCAGGACGAGTACCGCACAGTCGCCCGCGCGGGCACGCACGAGACCGAGGTCAACCGCTCCCGCTTCCTGTGCGCCCTCGCCCCGGCGGCCACCGAGCAGGAGGCCCAGGACTTCGTCGCGGCGGTCCGCAGGGAGCACGCCGACGCCACCCACAACTGCTGGGCCTACGTCATCGGCGCCGACGCCGCCACCCAGCGGGCGAGCGACGACGGCGAACCGGGCGGCACCGCCGGCGTCCCCATGCTCCAGATGCTGCTCCGCCGCGACATGCGGTACGTCGTCGCCGTCGTCACCCGCTACTACGGCGGCGTCAAGCTCGGCGCCGGCGGCCTCATCCGCGCCTACGGCGGTGCGGTCGGCGAGGCCCTCGACACCCTCGGCACCCTCACCCGCCGCCGCTTCCGGCTGGCCACGGTGACCGTCGACCACCAGCGGGCCGGCAAGGTCCAGAACGACCTGCGCGCCACCGGCCGCGAGGTCCGCGACGTCCGCTACGGCGAGGCCGTCACCATCGAGATCGGCCTGCCGGACGTCGACGTGGACACCTTCCGCGCCTGGCTCGCCGACGCGACGGCGGGCACCGCGACCCTCGAACTGGGCGGGGAGGCGTACGGGGACGCGTGACGATCGGGGACGCCTGTTCGGGGACCTGACCGGCGGCCGGGCGCCCCGCCCACAATGACTCGCGTACGTGCGAAGGCGCTTGGGCCGGGTGAGCCCTTGCCACCACGAGTGAGGCCACGCGATGGCATTGCAGGTCGCCGAGGGGGACGAGACTCCCCGCGGCACTCCCCACGACACCCCCCACGGCGTGGAGCGGCCGTTCGTCGACGTCGGCTCCCCCTCGTTCCGTTTCGACGACCGCCGCCTGCGCGCGGCCCGCACGCAGGGCCTGCTCCCGGACAGCATCTACGGTCCCGTGGTCTGCGACCACGCCACGGTCGGACGGCTGTTGCGGCAGCCGACCCTGGTGCACGACCCCTGGCGGCAGCTCCGGTGCTCCGGGGTCACGGACCACGCGATCGGCTCCTGGTTCGCCTCGCTGCTCATCTTCTCCCGGGCCGCCGACCACGACGCGCTGCGGCAGCGCATGCGTCCCCTGCTGCGCGGCCCGGCCTTCGACCCGTCGTTCGCCGCCGCCGAGGCCCTCGCCGCGACCGCCGGCGTCGACGGCGCGTGCGAGTTCGTGGCCGACGTCGCCGACGCGATCGTGGACGCGCAGGCGGCGCGACTGCTCGACGTCGACAGAGGGACGTACCGCGAGATCGCGCAACCGGTACGGGACCTGGCGCTCATCCACCGGCTGATGCCGCTGGAGACGCTCGCACAGGCGAGGGCGGCCGTCGAGCACGTGCAGGACTTCCTCGGCCGGCTGGCCCGCCGGGAGGGCGTCACGGCGGCCGAGCGCCCGGACTGGACGCGCTCCCGGATGTCGCTCCTCATCGGGTTCGAGCCGTACCGTCTGACGCTCGGCCAGCTGGTCGCGGTGCTGGCGGACCACCCGCGGACCTGGTCGGCGGCGGCCGAGGACGAGACGGTCGCCCATTCCGCGGTGCGGGAGTTGCTGCGCTGGATGCCGACGGCGCCGATCCAGATCCGGTTCACCGAACAGCCGTTGACGCTGGCCGACCGCACCCTGGAACCCGGCCGTCCGGTACTCCTGTGCGCGGTGCAGGCCAACCGCGACGCGGAACCCGACGGCGACGCCTACCAGCCAGGGCGCGTGCCGTCCCGGCCGCACCTCAGCTTCGGCGCCGGCCTGCACTACTGCATAGGCGCCACGGCCTCCGAACGGCAGCTGACCGCCGTACTGCGTGCTCTGGCGGCCCGGTTCGGCGCACCGGAGCCGACGGGCGCGGCGCGGTGGGGCCCGCCGTCCGGAGTGCAGGGACCTGTCGAGGTCCCGGTCCGGCTGACCCGGCGCCCGACGTGACGTACCAGCACGCGACGTACAAACCGCACCCCCATGGAGAGACGGGCCATGCCGATCGCGTTGGTGTCCCATTGCCTTCTCAACCAGAATGCGAAAGTCAGTGACGGAGCCATCTGTCCCGGGGTGGTCTCGCCCGTGATCGACCTGCTTCGGCAGCGGAACCACCGCATCGTGCAGATGCCCTGCCCGGAATTCACCTTCGCCGGGCCGGACCGCTGGTGGCAGTCGAAGGAGCAGTACGACACCCCGACCTACCGCGAACACTGCCGCGAGCTCGCGCGGGCGGTCGTGGACGAGATGAGCGGGGACCCGTCGGCCGCCGACACCGAGGTCGTCGTGATCGGAATCGACGGCAGTCCCTCCAGCGGGGTCGGCCTGGTCACGAGCGCCCCCCGCTGGCGCGGCGAGCCGGGGCGGTCCGACGCGTGGACGGTGGTCCCGGGGCGCGGCGTGTGGATCGAAGAACTGGAGGCCGAGATCCGCGCACGCGGACTGCGGCCGCCGCGCCTGGTGGGCGTCGGAATGGACCTGCCCGGCGCGACACCGGATTCGCTGCGGCTCGACCTGGAGAGCGGGTTGGCGGGATGAGTGCGTCGCCCGGGATCGCGCACGGCGCCGCCGCGGACCGTCGCGGCGGCCGGGTCGCCGTGGTCGCGGCGGACCTGATCGGCACACCGGACGTGCTGGATGTCCTCGCCGACGCCGGCTACGGGGTGATCTCGCTTCCCACCACGTCCCACCGCACACTTCTGCGGTGCGTGGTCATCGACGCGCACCAGTACGCCGCACGCGGCTACACCGTGCGGAAGGTGGGCGTGCGCGGGGAGACCGACGACGGCCTGTGTCGCGGCGAGTGGCACTCGCTCGCGAGAGCGCTGCGGCTCCCCGACCTCACCGTTCCCGAGTTCCTGGTGAGCGCCGGTCCCGGGCCCGGGGCGCTGGCGGACCTGAGGACGTTTCTGAACTCCCGGCACGTACCCCGGAACGATGCGAACGCAGCTGACAGGAGCGCGACATGACCGACAGCCCGCCCGCCGTCCCGATCGAGGACCCGCGGTTCTACGTCGACGATCCGTGGCCGGTCTTCGCCCGGATGCAGGAGAACGCGCCCTTCTCCTACTACGAACCTCTCGACACCTTCGTGGTGACCCGGCACGCCGACATCCGGGCCGTCGCCGGCCTGCCGGAGATCTTCGTCAGCTCCAAGGGCCTGTTCCTCAACGACGTCAAGTACCAGGCGCAGGCCGGCGACGAGCTGATCACCGACAGCTTCTTCCCCAAGGGCGGCGAGCAGGTCGGTACCACGGACCCGCCGCGCCACGCGGAGCTGCGCCGCGTGATGGCACCGGCGTTCTCGGCGGAGGCGATGCGGCGGGTGCGGGAACCGCTGACCCGGGACGTCCGGGAACTCGTGGCCGGGATCGCCCCGGACACGGTGGTCGACTGGGTGTCCTACGCCAACCGGGTGCCGATCGACGCCGCGATCCGGATGATCGGGCTGCCCCACACGGAGTTCGAGCGCGTCCGGTTCTGGAGCGACGAACTGGAGAAGCTCGCCGGCGACCTGACGTTCGAGGAACTGCGGGCCGCGGCCGCCGAGTTCCAGAGCCTGCAGCGGTTCATCGTGGAGAACCTGGAGGCAAAGCGCCGCGACCCCGGCGACGGCGACCTCCTCACGGTCCTCCTGGCCGCGGAACTCGACGGCAGGGGCGTCTCCGAGGCCAACGTCGTCATGTTCGCCATGACCATGCTCGCAGCGGGCAACGACACGACCCGGTCCCTGCTCTCCGGACTGGTCCGGCAGCTGGCCCTCCACCCCGACCAGTGGGAGTTGCTCCGCCGCGACCGCTCGCTGATCCCCTCGGCCGTCGAGGAGACACTGCGCTACGTCACCCCGGCTCGGGCGATGCTGCGGACCGCGACGGAGGACGTCGAGATCGACGGCCGGCCGATCCGCGCCGGACAGCACGTCTACCTGATGTACATGGCGGCCAACCGGGACGAGTCCGTGTTCCCCGACGCCCACCGCTACGACATCACCCGGAGCGAGAGCGTCAGGCATCTGGCGTTCGGCGCCGGGATCCACCACTGCATGGGTGCCCGCCTTGTCCGCGCCCAGGCACCGATCGTGCTCGACGCACTGCTCGACCGGTTCGCCGGCGTGGAGCTCGCCGGCGAACCGACACCGGTCATGAACCACATCCGCAACGGCTGGACGAGCATGCCCGTGGTGTTCCGCGGCTGAGTGGCTGAGCGGCCGACGGGGCAACTGCCGTCGGCCGCCGAGGAGATCCCCGCATCGGCCCGGGGCATCCCGGGCCGGTCCGGATCAGTCCGGATCAGTCCGTGACCACGGAGGTGTTCAGGCCCTTGTCGTAGCGGTTGTGGGCGATGCGGATGCCCGAACTGCCGTGGAAGACGAACAGCGGCGAGCTGTACGGCGGTTGGTCCGGGCCGTCCAGGCGCCGGACGGTGTTGCCGGTGAAGGCGAAGCCACCGACGCTCTTGGCGTCGACGACGGTGACGTCGCCGATGTCGAACGCGTTCTGCTCGACCTTGATGTTGTGGTGCACCGGGTGCGCCGGGTCGACGACCTGGTTGGTCGGCTCCACGAAGATGACCGGACCGGTGGGCCGGGTGAAGGTGTTCCCGCGGATCGTGAGGTCGGTGACCGGACCGGACTCGTACCACTGGTAGGCGTCGGCGGAGACGTAGATGCTGGCCATGGACATCCCGTCGAACCGGTTGTCGGCGATGAGGACCGGCTTGCGGGTGGTGACCAGGACGCCGCGGGTCGGGACGTTGCGGAACACGTTGTGGGAGATGACCCCCGACGGGGTGGCCGTGATGTTCTCGACGACCGTGCCGTTGATCTCGGTCCCGCCGGGTACCGGCCGGTCGAGGGTGACGGTCATCGTGGTGAGGGACTTGTCGTGGTCCGTGCCGCTCGGCCCCTCGACCGCGGTGACCACCGCGTGCGCGTCCGTCAGCGGTGTCATCGTGCGCTTGTCGGTGAACTCGACCTCGTCACCCGGGGCGAACTGCGGGAATCCGGCGGTCTGCGGGTGTTCGTAGGCGAGGGTGACGGTGGCCGGGCCGGGCTTCCCGACGACCTCCAGATAGGTGCCGTGGATGTTGATCGGGTCGTCCTGCGGGCCGTCGAAGAGGCTCCGGGTGATCGAGACCTTCCCCTTGACGCCGGACATCTGCACGAAGTCCGCGAAGGAGGCCGTGGAGCGGCCGGACGCCGGATCGGGCGCGAAGTTCACCTTGTCGATCGAGATGTTCTCGCTGAACTGCCCCACCACGCCGAAGGACTGAAGGTAGTAGGCGTTCATCGAGCGCAGGGTCACGTTCTTCGACTGCCAGATGAACGCGCCCGGTTCCGTCCGCTCGATGTTGCGCATCTGGTAGACGAGCCCGGCGTCCGCCGGCCGGGCCGCGGTGGTGTAGTCGATCCGGATCCGGCGGTGGCCGAGGTCGGTGACCGAGGCGACGTCGTTGAACAGCGGGTTGTCCCCGCGCCGGGTCCGCTGTGCCGCCGGGTCGTGGATCTGGGTGTACTGGAGTCCGTCGGCACCGGACCAGTACGGCTGCCCGGTGGCCGGGCTGGTCTCGCCGAGCCAGGTGATGTGCGTGCCGTTCACCTGGTAGGGGCTGCCGGCGGGTATCGACAGGACGCGGTAGGCGTGCCCGTCGGTGACACCGGTGGCGGCGACGGTCGCGTCGACGACCTCGGGGGCCGCGTAGTCGAAGGAGAAGTTCGTGAAGGTCACGTTCGTGGAGCGGATCGACGCGAACGCCGTCTGCAGACCGTGGTAGACCAGCTCGGCCCCGCCGCCGTCGACGGTGACGTCGTGCATGTCCTCGACGAGCAGCCCGATCTTCTTGTCCCGGTAACGCTGGTCGGCGCCCACGGTGTTGGACACGTAGAGCTCACGCTTCTCGGCCCGTTCGGGATAGAGCTGGTAGGTGCCCTTCGAGAACACGATTCTGACCGGCCGGTCGATGCTCCGGGCGTGCCGCAGCGCCGCGGTGACGGCGGGCGTCGAGTCCGCCCGGCCCGTGGGGTCGGCTCCGTAGTCGTCCACGTCGACCACCACCGGGGTCGCTTTCGCCACCGCGGCGGCAGGAGGGCTGCCGGCGCCGCCGAGCAACGCGAGTGCAACTCCAAGAAACGCGAACCGAGACATGGACAGTCCCTCCGGGGCATCCGTGAGTGTTGATCGCTGCCAATTCGTGCTGTGTCGCCGCAAAGCAGAGGACGGGCGCGCCTTCGGGACGGCGCCCGTCAGCCCCACTCCCTCGTCGGGGGTGCGGTGCTGGCGCGGACGACGAGTTCGGGGTCGAAGAGGAGTTCGCCGACGGGGACGTCGCGGTTGCCGAGGAGGGCGAGGACGCTG
>NZ_JBEOYD010000043.1:0-82651 GCF_040296885.1 Streptomyces sp. NPDC001980
ACGATCATTTGGTCACGCAGATCACGACGATCTTTTAAATCTTCTTCTGAAATCGTTTCTGGTACACTGTTTGCATGCTCCATCACTTCTTCAGGCCGCTCTGGTGCCGCCGCCCGCAGGTCCGGGGCCCGTGAAGGTGGATCCCCTGCTGGAACGGCTGGTGCGGGAACTGTCCCCCAAGCCCGCCTACGTGATGAACCCGTGGTGGGACCTGCTGGCGTACAACGACGCGTACGCCGAGTTGCTCGGTGGCCTCGACCAGCGCGCGGCGGACGAGCGCAACATCCTCTGGATCACCTTCACCGAGTCTCGGGGTTCGGGACTGTTCGTCGACTGGCTCAGCGAGGCGCGCTCCCTCGCCGGCCAGTTGCGGGTTGCCCTCGCCCGGTATCCCGACGATCCGCGCGGCCCCGCACTGCTGGAGTCGCTGCTGGACTCCTCCGACGCGTTCCGCGCGCTGTGGGACGAGCGGAGCGTCAGCGGATTCACCTCCGCCCGGAAGGAGCTACGGCACCCACGGCTCGGCCGTGTCGACCTGGACTATCTGCAACTGGCGGACGCCCATGACGAAAAGCTTTCCCTCATAGTCTTCCTGCCTGTCCAGGAAGACGGCTCCGAGTAACGGAAACCCGCCCACTGCCACATTTCGGCCCCGCCGCGGCCCATTCGACTCCGTGATCTATGAGACTCCATGGCTTATTCGACGGAGTCGCTCCGGAAGCATTCGAAGACGTTCCCGTCGCGGTCCCGCACGATCGTGCGGGTGCCGCCGCCGGACCTGGCGGGCCCGTCGACCACCTCGCCGCCCGCGCCGACGAACGCCCCGACGGCGGCGTCCAGGTCGTTGACGTGCAGGGTCGCGGCGCGCCGGAGCTTCGCGTCGCCCTCCATCAGCAGGAAGGGCCCGACCACCGCGACCTTGACGGCCGGGAATTCCAGAACAGCGGCCTCGTGGTACCGCCGTGACCGGAGCCGGCGAGGAATCCTGGGAGCTGACTCCGCGCCGACCCTGGCGCGGGACTCCGCATCTGCTCCGGGTGGACCCCGCGCTGGAGGACGTCGCCGGCAACTCGGTGGGCCGCGTCTTCGACCGCGACCTCAGCCGCTTCGAGGACCCGCCTTCCCCGGCGGGCCAGGTCACGGTGCCCTTCCGCCCGGCCTGTCCGGCCTGACGGCGCCGGGGGTCGCCGGTCCCGCTCCGGCGCAGGTCAAGACCGACAGCGAACCGACAGCGCCGTTTTACCGAAGCCTCATGTCCAGGTGGTCACTATCTGGATGCCGTCTGAACAGGTGGTGCCCGAAGACCGTACCCCTGGACGGATCAACGAGAAGCTCCGCGGAAGGGAACCCCTCACATGACCAGCGCACCGCTCAACCCCTCGGCCAACCCGGCCCGCCGCACCGTGATGGTGGCGGCCGGAGCGGCAGGGCTCGCCGCCGCGCTGACCGCCTGCGGGTCGTCGGACGACGACTCGTCGAGCACGACCACCACGAACGGCAACGCGGGCGGTGGCTCCACCACCCAGGACAGCAACGGCTCGGCCGGCGGCTCGACGGCCGCGGCCGGTGGCACGGCGCTCGCCAAGACCACGGACATCCCCGAGGGCGGCGGCACGATCTACAAGGACCAGGCCGTGGTCGTCACCCAGCCGACGTCCGGCACGTACAAGGCGTTCTCGACGAAGTGCCCGCACGCCGGCTGCGCGGTGACCAGCGTCGCCGCCGGCGAGATCGTCTGCCCCTGTCACGGCAGCAAGTTCGCCATCGCGGACGGCAGCGTGAAGCAGGGCCCGGCGACCACGGGTCTGACGGCCGCGAACATCACGGTCGCCGGCGACCAGATATCGCTGGCCTGATCCTCAGGACCGCCGGCGCGGTTGTTTGAGGCAGCCGAGCACCTCGTCCGTGGTCGCGACCGTGGCGACCAACGCGAGGGTGTTGCGGACCATCGCGGGGGTGTACTCGGAGGGCACTCCCGCGATGGCGTCGGCCGGGACGACGACCGTGTAGCCCCGGTTGACCGCGTCGAACACGGCATTGGGAACGGCCACGTTGGCCGAGACACCGGTGACGACCAGGGTGCGGCAGCCGAGGTTGCGCAGCAGCGGGTCGACGTCGGTGCCCTGGATCGGCGACAGGCCGTGCAGCCGTCGTACGACGAGGTCCTCCTCCGAGACCTCGATGGGGGGCGCGACGCGGACCGCCGCGGTGCCGGAGAGCTGCTGGACGGGCAGCCGTTCGGCGGCGCGGAACAGGCGGGCGTTGCGGTTCGCGCCGCGGCCGTCCGGGCGGCGTTCGGCGATCGCATGGATCACCTGGACGCCGGTGTCGTGCGCTGCGCCGACCAGGCGGGCGATGTTGTTGAGAGCCCCCGACGTCCGTGCCTCACGGGCGAGTTCGGGCAGCGCGCTGTCCGGACCCACCACGCCCTGCTGGCACTCGACGGTGAGCAGCACGGTGCTCACGGGGTCGAGGAGTTCCGCGAGCCGTTCGTACGACGACGGCATGACGCCCCCTTCCACCTTGGTGCGGGGCGGGTGACACTAACCGCCATCGCGCGGGAACGGAAGAAGAGACGAGGGGGCCGTATGACCGTCACTCAGCGCCGGGGCCGGAAGATCATGATGACGCCCGGTGAGCTGGACGAGTTCCTCACCACACAGCGCACCTGCCGGGTCGCGACCGTCTCGGCGTCCGGCGCCCCGCATGTCAGTGCCCTGTGGTTCGCCTGGGACGGCACGTCCCTGTGGCTCTACTCGGTGGTGCGCAGCCAGCGCTGGAAGGACCTCAGCCGCGATCCGCGGGTGGCGGTCGTGGTCGACTCCGGTGAGGAGTACGACCAGTTGCGCGGCGTCGAGCTGAGAGGAACCGTCGAGTTCGTGGGCGAGGTCCCGCGCACCGGCGAACTGGTCGCCGAACTCGACTACATCGAGACGGTGTTCGCCCGCAAGAACTTCGGCCTGGACGAGATGCCGCACGACGGCCGGCACGCCTGGGCCCGGCTCACCCCGACGAAGATCGCCTCCTGGGACTTCCGCAAGCTGGGCTCGGCGTAAGGAAGTTCACGGGCAAGGTCGTTCAACAGGCGGGCAGCGGGCTCAGGCGATCGCCTCGGCCGCGCCGCGCAGCGCCTGCACCGCCGCCCGGATCGAGGGGCGGCGGTCGGCGTCGGCCCGCCAGACGACGTACACATGGCGGCGCACCCGCTGCTTCAGCGGCACCATGACCACGCCGTCCGGCACCGGGTGCCGGCCCAGCAGCGGGGCGATGCAGACGCCCAGCCCGGCGGCGACCAGGTTGAGTTGGGTGTGCGTCTCGGCCGCGCGGTGTCCGACGATGGGCTCGATGCCGCGCGAGCGCAGCGTGAACATCAGCCATTCGTGGCAGAACTCGCCCTCGCCCCAGGTGATCCACTCGTCCTCGGCGAACTCCCCCAGATCCACCTCCTCGCGGTCGGCGAGCCGGTGCCCGACCGGCAGCGCCACCTCGGCGGGGTCGTCCAGCAGGGGTGCCTTGACCAGCCCGTCGGGAACGGGCATCGGCTTGTTGTACCAGTCCAGGACGACGGCGAGGTCGAGGTCGCCGCGGACGACCCCGGCGATGCCGTTCTCCGGTTCCAGTTCGCTGGAGCGGACCCGCAGCGCCGGGTGCCGGGCGCGCAGGGCGGCCAGTGCGGTCGGGAACAGGCCGCGGGCGGCCGTCGGGAACGCGGACAGCCGGAGCTCGCCGACGACCTGGCCCCGGTGTGCCTCCAGGTCGGACTGGGCCAGCTCGACCTGGGAGAGGATCCGGGCCGCGTGCTCGGCGAGCAGCCGCCCGGCGTCGGTGAGCCGGATGCCCCGGCCGTTCTTGGCGAGGAGCTGCTGGTCCACCTCGCGTTCCAGCTTGCCCATCTGCTGCGACACGGCCGACGTCGTGACGTGCAGGGCCTCGGCGGCGCCGCTGACCGAGCCGTGCCGGGCGAGGGCGTCGAGGGTGCGCAGGCGCTCCAGGTTCAACATGTTAGCGATTCTAAGAGGTACCCGGCGAGAAGTCTCGATTGTGCTACGAGGTCGCTTCCCGCATCGTGGAGGGCATGAGCACCGTGACCACCGCCGCGACCAGCGAGCCGGCGCTTGCCGCCGGCCCCTCCCGCCCCCGCCTCGACTGGCGCCTGCGCTTCGGCGCCCTCTCGCTGATCTGGGGCTTCAGCTTCCTCTTCATCAAGGTGGGGACGGAGGGCTACGCACCGTTCCAGGTCACCCTGGGCAGGCTGGTGTTCGGCACGGCGGTCCTTGCGGCGGCGATGGCCGTGAAGCGGCAGCGGCTGCCGCGCGGGGCCCGCACCTGGGGGCACCTTGCGGTCGCCGCGTTCCTGCTCAACGCGCTGCCGTTCTCCCTCTTCGCCTACGCGGAGCTGACGATCCCGTCCACCCTGGCCGGGATCTGCAACGCGACCTCGCCGCTGTGGGGGATGGTGCTGTCGCTGGTGGCCCTGTCGGAGGACCGGCCGACGAGGGTCCGGTTCGCCGGGCTCGGCCTGGGATTCATCGGTGTGCTGACGGTACTGGGGGCCTGGGAGGGCTTCCACGGCCTGGACGTCACGGGGACCGCCATGGCGTTGCTGGCCTCGCTGAGCTATCCGATCGGATGGATCTACGTCCGGCGGACGCTGGCCGGGACGGGTGACCCGCACCTGGCGATGACCGGGGCGCAGCTGTTGCTGGCGACGGTGCAACTGGCCGTGGTGACACCGTTGTTCACGTCCTTCCCGGCGCACTTCGCGCTGGTCCCGTTGCTGGCGGTCGCCGCCCTTGGCGCGCTGGGGACGGGGCTGGCGGTGCTCGTCCAGTACGGGCTGGTGGCGGAGGTGGGGCCGACCACCGCCCAGATGGTCACGTACTTCATCCCGGTCATCGCCGCCGCGGCGGGGGTCGCGGTGCTGGGCGAGTCGCTGCGGTGGAGCACGCCGGTGGGCGCGGTGATCGTCCTCGCAGGAGCCGCGCTCACCCAGATGAAGCCACGCCCCCGGGAGGGCGCGGGCCGCGGCTGAGCGCTCCGCTGGAAGTGCCGCGATATGCCGTATGCCGACTGCGGCGCCATCGTGGCTGGTCGCGCAGTTCCTCCCCCAGCCTTCGGCCGGGGGTACCCCCAGCGCCCCCTTCGGGGCGCTGCCCCGCATAGTGCACCCCCGGTCAGGCGCCCTAGGCCTGGACGCGGCCCTTCGCCGGTGTCACCGCCCTCGCCACCGCCGCCGCCAGCGGACCGGCCTCCTCCGGTGTCAGTGTCGAGACGGTGACGCGGATGCCCGGCGGGGTCGCCAGGCGGTAGCGGGCGCCCGGGGCCACCGCCCAGCCCTCGTGCAGCAGCCGGGACACCGCGCCGGTCTCGTCCGGAACCGGGACCCAGACGTTCATGCCGCTGCGGCCGTGCGCCTCGACGCCGTGGTCCGCGAGCGCGTCGACGAGGAGGTCACGGCGGGCCCGGTACGCCGCCGCCACCTCCGGGCCGTTCACCGCGCCGTCGGCCCACATCCGGACCACCGTGCGCTGCAGCAGGCGGCTCACCCAGCCCGGGCCCAGACGCTGGCGCCCCCGCACCCGGTCGACCGTCACCTCGTCGCCGGTCAGGGTGGCGAGGCGCAGGTCGGGGCCGTAGGCCTTGGCGACCGAGCGGACGAACGCCCAGTGGCGGGTGACGCCTGCCAGGGGGTGCAGGGGGAGGTCGACGATGCCGTGGCCGTGGTCGTCCTCGATCAGCAGGGTGTGCGGGTGTGCGCGCAGGACGGCCCGCAGGGCACGCGCGCGTGCGGCGCTGACCGCGGCGCCGGTGGGGTTGTGCGCCCGGGCCGTGACGATCAGGGCGCGCGCTCCGGACTCCAGGGCCCGGCGCAGGGCGTCGGGACGCGGCCCCTCGTCGTCGACGGCCACCGGGACGGTGCGCAGCCCCAGCGCGGGGATCAGGTCGAGCGTGCGGCCCCAGCCGGGATCCTCGACGGCGACCGGGTCGCCGGGCTTGAGGTGCGCCAGCAGGACGCGTTCGGCGGCGTCCAGGGAGCCCGAGGTGACGGTGAGCGGCCCGTCGGGCACACCGTCGGCGGCCAGTTCGGCGCGGGCCATCCGCTCCAGCTCCGGCTCGACGGGGTCGGCGCCGTAGAGGACCGGGTCGCGGTCGCACTCGGCCGCCACCGCCGCCAGGACCGGCGCGAGGGCGGGGAGCAGTACGGGGTCGGGGTTGCCGGAGGACAGGTCGCGCACCCCGGCCGGGACGTCGGGAAGCTGGTCCCGCCCGGTGGTGGCCGGCTTCGGCCGGACCCGGCTGCCCCGCCGGCCGGCGGTCTCGATGACCCCGCGCTCGCGCAGGGTGCGGTACGCGGCCGCGACCGTATTGGGATTCACCCCGAGCCTGCTCGCCAACTCCCGCATCGGGGGCAGCAGTTGCCCCGGCTCCAACTCCCCGGAACCCACCGCGCGCTCGACGCTGGCCGCAATCTCTGCTGCGCCGCGCCCTTCGATCGGATATTCTCCTAGCACAAACGACATTATGCACTAGTGCAATGGAGATTCGCAATGGAGACAGCCGTACAGGGGACGGTCCCGGCCCAGCCCGCCGCCTACGCGAAGACCGACCGCACCGTTCCCACCCGCTCCGCCGAGCGGGCGTCGTACGACAGGGAACTGGTGCACGCGATCCTCGACGAGGGCTACCTCTGTCACCTCGGCTTCGTGCGCGACGGCGCGCCGGTGGTGCTGCCGACGCTGTACGGCCGGGTCGGCGAGGTCCTGTACCTGCACGGCTCGACGGGCTCGCGTCCGCTGCGGATGACCGGCCAGGCCGACCCCGGACTCACGGTGTGCGTGACGGTCACCCATGTCGACGGCCTCGTGCTGGCGCGATCCGCCTTCCACCACTCGGTCAACTACCGCTCCGTGGTGGTGCACGGCATCGCCCGCCAGGTCACCGACCCCGAGGAGAAGGCCCGCGCGCTGGACGCCCTGGTCGACCACGTGGTGCCGGGCCGGGCCGCCGACTCCCGCCCCGGCAACAAGAAGGAGCTGGCCGCGACCGCGGTGATCCGCCTCGACCTGAACGAGGTCTCCGCCAAGACCCGCACGGGCGGCGCGAACGACGAGCCGGAGGACATGGACCTCCCCCACTGGGCGGGCGTGCTGCCGCTGCGGAAGGGGTACGAGGCTCCGGTCGCGAACGGTGACCTGGCGGCGGACGTTCCGGTGCCGCAGTACCTGAAGACCCGCTGATGGGCAGCGCCCCCTAGGGAGCGCGGGGCCGTATCCGATGTGGGGCTCCGCCGCGATGGGGATCCCCCCGGGTTCGAGCGAAGCCGAGAACTCGGGGGAGCGGTCGGCCACCACCGACCGGTGGCCGGCAACGCTCAGACGGCCGGCTCCCGCACAACACCCTCACCACGCGCCAAGGGCTCGGCGGAGCCCTTGGCAGGCGTGGCGGACTGCGCGATGAAGGCCCCGGCCAGTACAACAACCCCACCCACCACCTGCGGCGCACCCAGCCGCTCCCCCAGCAGCACCCACGCCAGCACGGTCGCCACCACCGCCTCCAGGCAGGCCACCACCCCCGCCACCTGCGGGGACAACCGGCGTACCGACACCACACCCGTGACGTACGCGACGACCGTCGCGACCAGCACGATCCACCCCAGCAGGACCACCGCCGGCACGGCCGCCCCGTTCATCCGCGCGGAGCCGCCCAGCACCGACCAGTCCATCTCCCACGGCCGGGCCACCACGGTGAGCAGGCCCGCCCCGACCAGCAGCCCGTAGGCGATCACCCCCAGCGGATCCACCCCCTCGCCCCCGCCGTGGTCGGCGAGCACGAAGTACCCCACCTGGCAGCAGGCCGCCGCCAGCGCCAGCGCCAGCCCCAGCGCGTCGAACCGCAGCCCCGACCACACCTCCACCACACACGCGAGGCCGCCCGCCGCGAGGACGACACCGAGCGCGGCGGCGCGGGTGACCGGCCGCCGCTGCACGAACCGGACCCAGCCGAGCACCAGCGCGGGAGCGAGGTACTCCACGAGCAGCGCCACTCCCACGGGTATCCGGGAGATGGCGGCGAAGTAGCAGGCCTGGACGCCGGCCACGGCGAGCAGGCCGAACCCGGCGAGCAGCGCCGGCCGCCGGCGCGGCAGGTCGCGGTGGCGGACGGCGAGCGGAAGCATCACCAACGCGGCGCCCGCCACCCGCAGCCACACCACGTGCAGCGGCGCGAGCCCGGCCTCGATCAGGGGCTTGGCCGCGACGCCGGAGCCGCCGAAGGCGAGCGCCGACCCGAGGGCGAGGGAGAGCCCGAGGCCCTTTCCATGACTGCTGTCAGTGGTGTGCACCGGCACATGATGCCAGCAGGCGACATGAGCGTCACCCTCGATGGCACCTGTCTCAACGGCCGGACGTGCGGCGCTCCGCCTCGGCGTCCCGGACCACGCCGACCGGCCCCACCGCCCCGTCGCCGTCTATCCGCACGGCCAGCTCGCGGGCGGCCACCCCGGCCCGCTCCAGTACCTCCACGGCCCGGGACTCCGGGTCGAGGACCAGGCCCGCGAGCAGGTCGATGCCGTCGGGGTGGGCCGCGCCGCGGCGCCGGGCGCGGCTGCGGGCGTACTCCAGGGCGGCCGCGGCCACCGGCGACCAGGCGCCGTCACCCCTGCCCTCGGCTCTCCGCCCGGCGTGCGGAAGGGCGGGCAGCGCTCCGGAGTCCTCGATCCCGCTCTGCCAGCGCAGGCCGTAGCCGATGCTGCGCTGCACGAGGTAGCCGAGCAGGCGGGCGAGTTGCGGGGCGTCGCCGAGGGCGGCGCGCACCTCGGGGTCGTACTCGATCAGCGAGTGCAGCAGATGGGCGGTGTCGACCTGACGGTCCCCGTCCCGCACGGCCCGGCGGCGGGCACCGGCGACCACCGCTGCCGGCTCGGCACCGAGCCCGGCAGCGTCGTCCGCGTGGATACTGCCCTGGTCCTGGACGGGCTGGCGGGGAATACGGGGTTGCACACCCCCTACCTCATCAATCCCAGAGACCTGAGTCATCGGCGGGGGGAAGCATTTTCGCGTCCCACGCAGAGTGGACGCGGATGGCCGGAATCTCCTCCTTGCGGATGAGATCAGGCTGATTCCGGCCACCGGAGCGCGCGCCGCCTTGCCGCGCGCCCCACACGCAACCGCCGCGCACCCGCCGCACGTCTCCCCCTGACGTGGAGAGCGGGTGCTGCTGGCTGGTCGCCCTGCCGGCGGTCGACGGCAGGCAGTACGTGTACCGGGTCTACGCCCCGGCCGACGCACTGCCCGCGGACCTGTTCTGGGACGCCTGGCACTGCCACGACGAGAGCGCGTTCCCACGCGCATGGGACCTGTTCGACGCGGCGCTGATACGGCGGGTCGGCTGAGCGGCCGGGCGGGACCGGCCGTCGAGGGGGCGGCGCGGGATCCGCACATTTCCTGACGGTTCATCAGTATTGAATGTTCGAGGCCCTGCGGCTACGTTCCGCGACACCGTAGCCCGACACGAAGGGGTGGCCCGATGGCCGAAGTCAGCGCGGAGGCACGCATCCAGGCACCGGCCGAGAAGGTGTGGGCACAGCTCACCGACTGGTCGGCGTACGGCGAGTGGAACGCTACCCACACCAACTTTCCCAAGGGCGGCCCCGAGACCCTGGCGGTGGGCGGCACCTTCCAGGAGAACATGAAGCTGATGGGCTTCCCGGCGGAGGTCGAGTGGACCATCGAGGAACTGGAGCCGGCCCGGGTGCTGGCGATCCGCGGCAAGGGCCCGATGGCGGTGACCGTCGCCACGCGCTACACGCTGACCCCGGACGGGGACGCGACGGGGGTGCGGATCGACGGCGAGTTCACCGGCGCTGCCGTGTCGCTGATGGCGGGCAAGCTCAAGGACTCGGCGACGGCGGCCCTCAACGAGTCGCTGCGCAAGCTGGGCGGTCTGGTGGCCTAGGGGCTGTCCGGCGGACACGGAAGCGCGCCCCGCGGATCATTACGCGGGGCGCGCCGGGTCTCATCTCACGCCCGAGGGTCAGTCCTCGTCGGCGAGGATGAGGTACAGCTTCTTACGGGTCTCGTTGATGACGGCCAGCGCCTTCTCGCGCTGCTCCTTGCTGCCGGTCTTCCAGACCTGCCCGAAGGCCTCCATCAGACCGAAGCCGGCCTGGCGGATCTCGCTCAGGGCCTCGAAGTCGACCCCGCGGGAAGCCTCTTCCCAGGGGGCGTCGGGGCCCTCGTCGGCCGCGGTGCGGCCGCTGTCGGTGAGGGAGAACAGCTTCTTGCCGCCCTCGCTCTCGCTGGCGATCAGACCCTCGTCCTCCAGCAGCTGGAGGGTGGGGTAGACCGAGCCGGGGCTGGGCTTCCACGCGCCGCCGCTGCGCTCGGCGATCTCCTGGATCATCTCGTAACCGTGCATCGGGCGGTCCTTGAGCAGGGCCAGGATCGAGGCCCGTACGTCACCGCGCCGCGCCCTTCCCCTGGGACCACCGCGCCCTCGCGGCCCCCAGTGGCCCGGTCCGAAACCGGGCCCGCCGGGACCGAAGCCCGGGCCACCCGGGCCGAAGGGCCCGAACGCCGCACGACGACCGTCACGTCCACCGAAGCCGCCCCGCCCGTGCGGGTGAGGGCCGCCCTGACCATGTCCACGCTCGAATCCGTGGGAACGCATAGCAATCACTCCATCCATCGTTATCCATCGTTGATCTGTCGCGTATCTTTCGCGATGCCTCGACGATATATCGGAAGCGTTCGGATGACAAGCCTCTCCCCAGCAGCTCCCGCCGGGCGGGGTCAGGATGTCCGCACGGCCCCCACCGTCCGAGACGTGCCCAACAGGGGCGTTGCATGACCATGCGGTCTCATGCATAATCTTCCTATGTCCAAGGTCCTCACCTCCCTTCCCGCCGGCGAGCGCGTCGGCATCGCCTTCTCCGGCGGGCTCGACACCTCGGTCGCGGTCGCGTGGATGCGCGACAAGGGCGCCGTCCCGTGCACCTACACCGCCGACATCGGCCAGTACGACGAGCCCGACATCGCCTCGGTGCCCGGCCGTGCGCACACCTACGGCGCCGAGATCGCGCGCCTGGTCGACTGCCGGGCCGCGCTGGTCGAGGAGGGCCTCGCCGCGCTCACCTGCGGCGCGTTCCACATCCGCTCGGGCGGGCGGGCGTACTTCAACACCACCCCGCTCGGCCGTGCCGTCACCGGCACGCTGCTGGTGCGGGCCATGCTGGAGGACGACGTCCAGATCTGGGGCGACGGGTCGACCTTCAAGGGCAACGACATCGAGCGGTTCTACCGGTACGGCCTGCTCGCCAACCCGCACCTGCGGATCTACAAGCCCTGGCTGGACGCGGACTTCGTGACCGAGCTCGGCGGCCGCAAGGAGATGTCCGAGTGGCTGGTGGCCCACGGGCTGCCGTACCGGGACAGCACCGAGAAGGCGTACTCCACCGACGCCAACATCTGGGGCGCCACGCACGAGGCGAAGACCCTGGAGCACCTGGACAACGGCATCGAGACCGTCGAGCCGATCATGGGCGTGCGGTTCTGGGACCCCGAGGTCGAGATCCTGCCCGAGGACGTGACGATCGGCTTCGACCAGGGCCGTCCGGTGACCGTCAACGGCAAGGAGTTCGAGACCGCCGTCGAACTGGTCATGGAGGCCAACGCGATCGGCGGCCGGCACGGGCTCGGCATGTCCGACCAGATCGAGAACCGGATCATCGAGGCCAAGAGCCGGGGCATCTACGAGGCGCCGGGCATGGCGCTGCTGCACGCCGCCTACGAGCGGCTGGTCAACGCGATCCACAACGAGGACACAGTCGCGCAGTACCACAACGAGGGCCGGCGGCTCGGGCGGCTCATGTACGAGGGCCGGTGGCTGGACCCGCAGGCGCTGATGATCCGGGAGTCGCTGCAGCGGTGGGTCGGCGCGGCCGTCACCGGTGAGGTGACGCTGCGGCTGCGGCGCGGCGAGGACTACTCGATCCTCGACACGACGGGGCCGGCGTTCAGCTACCACCCCGACAAGCTGTCGATGGAGCGCACCGAGGACGCGGCGTTCGGTCCGGTGGACCGGATCGGCCAGCTGACCATGCGCAACCTCGACATCGCCGACTCCCGCGCGAAGCTGGAGCAGTACGCGGGGCTGGGCCTGATCGGCTCCGCCAACCCGGCGATCGGTGCGGCGCAGGCGGCGGCGACCGGTCTGATCGGCAGCATGCCGGAGGGCGGCGCCGAGGCGATCGCGTCCCGCGGGGAGGCCACGCCGGACGCGGACGAGCTGCTGGACCGGGCGGCGATGGAACTCGGCACGGACTGAGCGTTCCGCTCAGGAGGGCCGACTCGGTGACGAGTCGGCCCTTTCGTCTTGCCGGGGGCGCTTGGGCGTCAGCGCCGTGGTTACGACCGGTCGAGCGGCCGGTGCGGCGCCGTCGTGGTTGCTCGCGCAGTTCCCCGCGCCCCTTACGGGGCGCTGCAGTCGCGTCAGCCACATAGCTGCGGGCAATCGTGCCGCAGGGCGGCACGGGTGGGCGCAGCGGCACCCGGCCAGCGCCGGTAAGCGACACCCCGGCCCCCCATTTGGCTGCGCGCGCCGGAAATCGGGCCAGGGCTCCGGGATTGGCCTTGGTCGGCCGTGGTGCGGAAGCTCTAGCGTCTGGGGCATGCGGATTCGAATCGTCGATGCCTTTGCCGAGCGGGCCTTCTCCGGGAACCCGGCCGGGGTCGTGCTGCTTGATTCCTTTCCTGACGACGGGTGGATGCAGAACGTCGCCATGGAGGTGAACCATGCCGAGACCGCGTTCGCGCACCCGCTGCCCGAGGGCGGGGACGCGGACTGGGCGTTGCGGTGGTTCACGCCTGTCACGGAGGTCGCGATGTGCGGGCATGCCACGCTGGCCACCGCACATGTGCTGCACACCACCGGGGCACACGTGGGGCCCGTGCGGTTTGCGAGCCTGAGTGGGGTGTTGGTCGCGACGCCGGGCGAGGACGGGTCGGTCACCCTCGACTTTCCCACCGCCCCGCTCACCCGGGTCGACGTACGCGACGGAGTCGCCGGCGCGCTCGGCGCCGAACCCGTCGCCGGCTTCGACACCGGGCCGAACATCGGCGACCTGCTCCTCGAACTCGCCGACGAGAAGACCGTGCTCGGCCTCTCCCCCGACCACAAGGCCCTCGCCGCCCACTCCGCGCGCGGGATCATCGCCACCGCCCGTGCCGAGGACCCGGCCAAGGGGTACGACTACGTCTCCCGCTGCTTCTTCCCGAACGTCGGGATCGACGAGGACCCGGTGACCGGGAGTGCCCATACCGCTCTTGCGCCGCACTGGGCCGGGCGGCTCGGCAGGGACGATCTGACGGGGCTCCAGGCCTCCCGGCGGGCCGGACTCGTCCGGACCTCGCTGCGCGGTGACCGCACCCTGCTGACCGGGCGTGCGGTCACCGTCATCGACGGCGAACTGCTCACGCCGTAGGCAGCCAGCCCACCTTGCCGGCGAGCAGCGCGTAGCCGACGAACGCGCCGATGTCGAGCAGGCTGTGCGCCACCACCAGGGGACCGACCCGGCCCCACCGCCGGTACAGGTAGACGAAGACCACGCCCATCACCATGTTGCCGACGAAGCCGCCGATCCCCTGGTAGAGGTGGTAGGAGCCGCGCAGGACGGAACTGGCCACCAGCGCCGTGCCGGCGGTCCAGCCCAACTGGTCGAGCCGGCGCAGCAGGTAGCCGACGACGATGACCTCTTCGAGGATCGCGTTCTGCATCGCGGAGAGGATCAGTACGGGGTACTTCCACCACACGTCGGGCAACGCCTCCGGTACCACCGTGAGGTTGAAGCCGAGGCCGCGTGCGGCCAGGTAGAAGGCGATGCCGGCGCTGCCGATCACCGAGGCGATCGCGGCGCCGCGCCCCAGGTCGGACCAGGGGCGGGTGCGGTCGAAGCCCAGCGTGCGCAGGCTCGCGCCCTCGCGCAGAAGAAGGTGGGCGACGAGGAGGACGGGGACGAGTGCCGTCGCGATGCCGAAGAGCTGCCAGGCCAGATCCAGCCAGGGGCGGCCCGGCGCGGCCGACGCGTTGAGGGTCGCCGCCTGGTCCTTGAGGCCGCCCGGTTTGGTGACCGACCCGATGAAGCTGATCAGGGCGGACACTCCGCTCGCACCGAGCGAAAGCCCCAGAACGAGCAGCGTCTCGTCCCTGAACATGCGCTGCGAGGGCCGCTCCAGTGGATAAGCACCGGCCACCTGATCCGCCTCCACCTGCACTCCTGCCTCCAGTCGAGCAAACCCGCCCCACGGCCGTCTTCACCACGGGACATCACAGCTTGCCCGATCAACCCGGAACAGGCATGACCGACCCCCACCACAGCGCCCTCACCCCAACGGCACCGGCTCCAATAACCCCACCGGCCAGGTGTGCACCGGATCCCCCTCGTTCATCAGCTCCGCATAGCGCCGCGTCATCGCCGCCAGCGCCGCGTCCCTCGGCAGCCCCTGCTCCCGTGCCCGGTGGAACGTCGCCGCCTGCCAGGACGCCCCGTTGACCCGCCTGCGACACCGCTCCTCGATCACGCCGAGGTAGAAGTCCCGGTCGGCGGGCTCCACCCCCCACGCGTCCAGCCCGGCCTCGGCCAGCGGCAGCAGTTCGTCGCGGACCAGGGTGACCGCGTCCACCTCCGCCGTACCGCCGCCGTACCGCGCCCGCCTCGGCCAGACCAGGCGCGCGTCGATGCCGTTGCGGCACGCCGCGTCGAAGTTCGCCTCGGCCGCGGCGAACGGCAGCCGTGTCCACACCGGGCGGGACTCCTCCGCGAGGGCGCGGACCAGGCCGTAGTAGAACGCCGCGTTGGCGACGACGTCGGTGACGGTGGGCCCGGCCGGCAGGACACGGTTCTCGACGCGCAGGTGGGGGACGCCGTCGGCGATGCCGTAGACCGGCCGGTTCCAGCGGTACACCGTGCCGTTGTGCAGGACGAGTTCCGCGAGCTTCGGCACCCCGCCCGCGTCGAGGACGGCGAGCGGGTCCTCCTCGTCGCAGATCGGGAGGAGGGCCGGGAAGAAACGCAGGTTCTCCTCGAACAGCTCGAACGCCGAGCTGATCCAGCGTTCGCCGAACCAGGTGCGCGGCCGCACGCCCTGTGCCTGGAGCTCGGGCGGGCGGGTGTCGGTGGCCTGGAGGAACAGCGGGGGGCGGGACTCCCGCCACAGTTCGTGGCCGAAGAGGAACGGGGAGTTCGCGCCCACCGCGATCTGCGCGGCGACCGCCGCCTGCGCCGCGTTCCACACGTCGGCGAAGCGGGCCGGGGTGACCTGGAGGTGCAGCTGCACGGAGGTGCAGGCGGCCTCCGGGACGATCGACTTCGACGTGCACACGAGGTGCTCGACGCCCTCGATGTCGAGCAGGAAGTCCTCGCCCCGGGCGGCCACGATCTGGTCGTTGAGCAGGGTGTACCGGTCCACCTCGGAGAGGTTCGCGGAGACCAGGTCGTCCCGCTCCAGGGTGGGCAGGATGCCGGTCATCACGATCCCGGCGTCCACCTCGCCCGCCTTGCGGTCGGCGTACGCCAGAGAGGTGCGGAGTTCCTCCGCGAGCCGGTCGAAAACCCGGCCGTCGAGCCGGTGTGGAGCTATGTTCACTTCCAGATTGAACATGGCGAGTTCTGTTTGGAAATCACGGCTCGCGATACGTTCCAGAACCTGTCCGTTCAACATTCTCGGCATGCCGTCGGAACCCGCCAGATTCAATTCGATCTCGACGCCCATGAGGTTCTTGGGGCGGTCGAACCGCTTCTCCACCAGCAACCGCTCCAGCCCCGTCAGGCAGTCCTGGAGCTTTTCGCGGTAGTGCCGGCGATCGGACAGGTCGAACCGGCCCGCCACGACCTTCTCCCCCATCGAAGCGTCCCTCCTCGAATGGGCGGGCCGGGCTTCCGGCCGCCGCGGTGTCCCGAGTCCAGGTGGGATGATGCCCAGCGGAAGCGATCGATAACGTCGCGCGCGCCACCTCCACCCGCTACTCTGTTGGAATGTGTCCCGCGGCACATTCACGAGGCATGACGCCGCACGCAACTTCGGGTTCCCCGTACCCCTCGTGAAAAACGCCGATGACATCCGGCCGACCGCGACAGCCTCGTAATCCGAGGTCAGCGGGGTTCCGACGGGCTGGAAATCGGGAGGATTCCACGCGAATCAACGGCTGAATTGCGCCTTGCTCTCTTCTCTGAAACAGCCCGGCGAAACACCATCTGAACAGGCGTCGTATAAACTCCGCGAACAAGGCAGAAGGCTGGCGCCCACGGTCTGGTTCCTGCCGCCTGAGCGACGTGCGGCAGGCAACGCCCGCACCTCTCGTCACCGAACCGGGCCCCCGCCTCTCTGACCTCCTGTGAGCTGACAGCGCCGTCCGCCCCTGCCCTCGCGCCGCCGCGCCTGTCGAATGAGAGGCGACCCACCATGCCGCTGCAAGTCCCTCCTGCCCCCGCGCCCGCACTGCGTTCCGTCCTCACCGCCCTCGGTTCCCCCACCGCGGTCCGCGAGGCCCGGACCCCCTCCCTGCGCACCGCCCAGGGACCCGCGACCCCCGAACTCCCCCTTCCCGTGCACGTCATGGACCGGATCACCCCGGAGGGCGTGTCCGCCACCCGGCTGGCCGGCTGGCGCTTCCTGATCCGCTGCGGCGACCGGGCGGTGGCCGCGGCCGACACGATGCTCACCCCGGACGGCTGGGCCTTCTCGCACTTCTTCGAGGGCCCCTACATCACCTCCACCGAGCGCGCCCTCCACCAGGCCGAGGCCCTGCAACAGACGTACCAGCCGCGCCTGTTGTCCCTTCCGGGCCTCTACATGCTCACCCTGTGGCTGCACGGCGACTGCACGGCGGACGGCGCCGAGGGGCACCCGGCCGCCACCGACCTGCTCGTGCCGCTGGCACCCGCCCCGCCCGGTATCGCGGCCCACCGGCCGCACCTGGTCGCCGAACTGCTCCCGGTGCTGACCCACCGGATCACCCCGGCCCCCCTGCTCATCACGCCCGCCTGAGGCCGTCACCGCCGTACCCCGCCACTGCCGGACAAGTGGCGGGGTACGGGCGTGTACGGGCGTTTTCCTTTCCTTCCGCTCGTACGAGCAATTCACCGCTCCTAAGAGCCGTAATAGCCCTAGCCCCGCGATGGTCCACCGTCCGGACTAGCCCCATCCGGCCATGCGAAACCATCCGAATCGGCAACCCGGTCGAGATGAACCGTCCGCGCGGGTGACGCGTCTCCAACCTGTGAGAAGCGGTGCAGCGAAATCCCTGCGGAGCAACGCCAGGAAGGCAACACTGGTTTCGACCGACACATCACCACGGGGGACGACATGACCACGACCGAGCGAGAGACCCTATCCATGTGCCAGCACCAGCCGCCGTGTCCGACAGCCGAATCCGCCGACCGGGAGTCCGCCCGCCTCATGGCGCACCACCCGGAGCAGGGGTGGAGCCTGCTGTGCAACGGCGTTCTCCTGTTCGAGGACACCGGTGAGCTCCTGCCCGACGGCCAGATCATCGCGCCGCACCGCCCGGTCGGTGCCGGCCGCGTGGTGACCGCCGCCTGACGGACCCACCGCACCACCCCGGGCGGCCCCGCCGCTCCGCCCGGTGACCAGCAGGGGCCGGACGCACACATGGTGCGCACCGGCCCCGACGTGCGTCCGGGGACGGTTACCCGGTGTAGCCGAGTGCTGTGCGCAGCGCGAAGTAGGCCGGTTTGGGAGCGAGCTGCTCGTCCCAGGGCAGGGCCGCGCCCTCGCCCGGGAAGAACGCCGGGATCCACGAATACTTGTCCGTGTAGTCCCAGACCGTGATCCCCACGCACCTGCGCACGGCGAGGCACGCCCGGGTCAGATCCGCGTACCAGGTCGCCTGCTCGGCCAGCTTCTCGTCGGTGGCCGGCAGCTGCATCCGTACGTCCACCTCGGTGAGCGCGGTGTCCAGGCCGAGGCGGGAGAAGCGGCCGAGGTTGTCCTCCAGAGTGGCCGGATAGCCGTACTGGAGGGCGAGGTGGGCCTGGAAGCCGATGCCGTCCAGCCGGACGTGCTGCGCCTTCAGCTGCTGGGCGAGCGCGTAGTAGGCGTCGCTCTTCGCGCCGAGGCCCTCGATGTTGTAGTCGTTCAGGTAGAGCCGGGCGTGCGGGTCGGCCTGGTGGGCCCAGCGCAGTGCGTCCGCGATGTAGCCGGGGCCGAGTGTCTTGTACCAGAGGGTCTCGCGGTAGCTGCCGTCCTCGTTGAAGGCCTCGTTGACGACGTCCCAGGAGTAGACCCTGCCCCGGTAGTGCCGTACCTCGGTCTGGATGTGCTTCTTCAGGACCGCCCGCAGTTCGGTGGCCGTCCAGTCGCGTGAGGTGAGCCAGTCGGGCAGCTGGCTGTGCCAGACCAGGGTGTGGGCGCGGACCTGCTGGTGGTTCTTGCGGGCGAGGTTCACGATCTGGTCGCCGTTGGTCCAGTCGAAGACGCCCTGCTGGGGTTCGGTGGCGTACCACTTCATGCCGTTGCCGGGCGTGATCATGTCGAACTCGGTGCCGAGCAGCTTCGTGTAGGCGGTGTCGGTGAGTTCGGGGTTGTCGGTGGCGGAGCCGAAGTAGCGGCCGTGACGCTGGGCCAGTTCGGCGAGGGTGGGTGGCCGGTCGTGGGCCTGGGCGGCGGGGCCGGTGGCCACCCCGGCCGCCACGAGTACGGCCGCGAGGGCACCGGCGAGTCTGAGCCGGGTACGGGACATCGTGCGACTCCTGTCCGTGGGTGGGATGTTCAGCCCTTGGTGGCGCCGGCGGTGAGGCCGCCGACCAGCTGGCGCTCGGCGACCGAGTAGAAAGCCAGGGCGGGAACCATGGCGAGGACCAGGTAGGCGAAGACCCGGGCGGTGTCGGTGGCGTACTGGCCCTGGAACTGCTGCACGCCGATGGGGACGGTCCACCAGGTGGCGTCGGTGAAGACCAGCAGCGGCAGGAAGAAGTTGTTCCAGCTGGTGACGACCGCGAGCACGGAGACCGTGCCGAGCGCGGGCCGGGCCATGGGCAGCAGGATCCGCCAGAAGAAGCCGAACGGCCCGCAGCCGTCGAGGGTGGCCGCCTCCTCCAGCTCCCCCGGAATCTCGCGGAAGAAGCCGCGCAGGATGATGATGGTCATCGGCAGCCCGAACGCGGCCTGCGGCAGGATCACGCCCAGCGGGTTGTCCAGCAGGTTCATCGAGCGCAGCAGCAGGAAGAGGGGCAGGGCGGCCACCGCGAACGGGAACATCAGGCCCATCGTGAACACGGTGAACAGCACTTCCCGCCCGCGGAACGCGAACCGCGCGAAGGAGAAGGCGGCCAGCGCCGACACCGCGACCACGAGCACGGTGGTGGCGACCGCGATCAGCGTGCTGTTGCCGACCAGCCGCCAGAACGCGCCGGAGCCGAGGATGCCGGTGTAGTTGGAGGTGACCCAGGACTCGGGCAGCCCGACCGGGTTGCGGGACAGCTCGCCGGTCGTCTTGAACCCGGACAGCAGGGCGTACAGCAGGGGTACGACCATCAGCGCGCCGACGAGGACGAGGACCAGGTGCAGCGGAAGTGTCCGTACGGTCTTGCGGCTGTCGCTCATGCGCCGTCCCCCCGCATGGTCGTGGTGGCGCCGGCCAGGTCGCGGCGGAGCACGAACCGCTGGTAAGCGAGGGCGAAGACGAGACTGACGGCGAACATGGCCACGCTGATCGCGCTGGCGTAGCCGACCTGGTAGCGCTTGAAGCCGTACTGGAACATGGTCACGGCCATGGTCTCCGAGTGGTGGTCCGGGCCGCCCGCGGTGACCACCCACACCAGGTCGAAGAGCTGGATGGAGCCGATCACCGACAGGAAGACGCTGATCCGCAGGGTGGGCGCGAGCAGGGGCAGGGTGACGTGCCGGAAGCGCTGCCAGGGCGAGGCGCCGTCGACGGTCGCGGCCTCCGTCAACTCGGCCGGGATGGACTGGAGTCCGGCCAGGTAGAGCATCATGTGGAAGCCGAAGTACTTCCAGGTCATGACCAGGAAGAGGGTGGCCATGACGGTGGAGGGGTCGGCGAACCACTTCCCGCCGAGCGCGCCGAGGCCGAGGTCGCTCAGCAGGTGGTCGGCGAGACCGTCGCCGGGGGCGAAGATCATGCCGAACAGGACGCCGGTGATCGCCTCGGAGAGCACGTACGGCGCGAAGAACAGCATCCGGTAGACGGCCCGGCCGCGGATCCGCTGGTTGAGCAGGACCGCCATGGCGAGCGCGAACGGGAGTTGCAACGCCAGCGACAGCAGGACCAGGACCAGGCAGCGCCACAGGTCGCCGAGGAAGACGTCGTCCTGGAAGAGCCGGGTGAAGTTGTCGGTGCCGGTGTAGTCGGAGGGCATGCCGAAGCCGCCCCAGCGGAAGAAGGATGCGTACAGCGCGAACAGGATCGGCAGCAGGACGAGGACGCCGAACAGCGCCAGGGCGGGCAGCTGGAAGCCCATGGCGGTGAGCCAGTGCAGCAGCCGGCGCCGGGAACGGGCCCGGCCCGAGGTCGGAAGCGGCTGCGGCGCGGCGTCCGGTCCCGACCGGGTGCCGGGCAGGTAGGTCGAGGTCATCGGGCGGCCTACTGCTCTTCCTTCGCGGTCTTGGTGATCGCCTGCGCGACGTCCGCGGGCGACTTGGACCCGGCGATCAGCCCGGCCACGCTGTCGTTGACCTGCTGGCCGACGGCCGGCGCGTAGGCCTGGTCGAGGTAGAGCTGGAAACCGGTGGCGGCCTTCAACTGGGCTTGGACGAGCTTGAGGTTGGCGTCGGTCATGGCGCTCTCGGCGGCGGGTACGACGGGCAGCACGCTGGTCTTCTTCACCAGTTCCACATCCGTCGTCTCGGAGGCGAAGAACTCCAGGAAGTCGACGGCGGCCTGCGGGGCGTCGGCGCGCAGCGCGTGTCCGCCGCCGCCTCCGAAAACCTCGGTGATGGTGCCCTTGCCGCCCTCGACGGCCGGGAACGGGAAGAAGCCGAGGTCGGCGCCGATGCCCTTGCCGGCGTCGGCCTCGACGCTGGGCGCCCACTGGCCCATCAGCTCCATCGCGGCCTTGGCGTTGCCGACGGTGGCGGCCTGGCCGGTCGGGGTGGAGTAGGCGGCGCCCAGGAACCCCTTCTGGAAGGGCTGGAGGGCGACGAGGTCCTTCAGGTGCTGTCCGGCCTCGACGAACCCGGCACCGGTGAAGTCCTTGTCGTCGTCGGCCTTCTTGAGGGCGTCGATGCCGGCGGTGCGCATCGCGAGGTACGCCCAGTAGTACATGCCGGTCCAGCTCTCCTTGCCGGCCAGCGCGAGGGGGGTGACACCGGCGGCCTTCAGCTTCTTCACGGCGTCGAGGAACCCGCTCCAGGTGGTCGGGGGCGTGCTGATCCCGGCCTTCTTGAAGAGCGCCTTGTTGTACCAGAAGCCGACCATGCCGATGTCGAAGGGGATGCCGTAGGTCTTGTTGTCGAGGATGTACGCCTGCTTGGCGACCGGGAGCAGGCCGTCGGCCCAGGACTTGGTGGGGTCGGTGAGGTCCTTGACGAGTCCGGCGTCGACCTGCTGCTGGAGGACGCCGCCACCCCAGGTGTGGAAGATGTCGGGGAGCTTCCCGGAGGCGGTCAGAGCCGTCATCTTCGTCTTGTAGGCGTCGTTCTCCAGCTGGACGATCTTCAGCTTGACCTTGGGGTTCTGCGCCTCGAACTTCTTGGCGAGGGCCGCCCACACGCCCTTCGCCGGCTCGGTCGTGGAGATGTTCCACCACTCGACGGTGGTGGTTCCCCCCGACGTCCCCGAGTCCGAGCCGCCGCAGCCGCTGAGGGCGGTCATGCCCAGACCGGCGGCCGCGGTGGCCGTCAGGAATCCGCGCCGGGACAGTGCCGGGTCGCCCATGATGCGCTCCTTGGGGTACGGGACGACCGACGCCGTCCTGGTTCGGTGGTGCTCTGGGGCCGCCGTTTTCGAAACATTCGGTATTTTCACCGAACGTTCCGAACGGCGACTCTAGAAAGGCGCATCAGGAGCGTCAAGGTGTCGCGCATCAGCTGATGGGCACGTACTCGAACCAGTCGACGGCGGCCCGCCCCTCGGTGACGTACATGCCGATGACCCGGCCGGTGAACCCGCCCGCCACCTCGGTGGAGAGAGAGCGGCCGTCAGTTCGGCCAGCCGAACGACACCGTCGGGCGTTTCGATCGAAAGGGTCACGGCGTCGGGCCCGGCGGGGCGGACGCCGGTCGCCTCGCCGTCCGCCCCGGGCGCGGTGGCGGTGGGCGGCGGCACCCGGTTCGTACGGATCTCGATCACCAGGGTCAACGGGCCCGGCGGCACCGGGCGTTCGGCGATCCACTGCCGCACCGGCCCGATCCGTACGACCGGCTGCGCGGGGAGATCCAGTGCGGCGCGAGGGCGGGGGCCACGGACGCCCCGTGCCCGAGCGCGGTACCGCCCTCGGCGACCAGCAGTCGCCGTTCTCGTCCCAGGCGAGGTCCGGGTCGATGCCGGGGACGTCGATCCACACAGGGTCGGACCAAGGTCCCTCGGCCCGTCGTGGTGCCGGATCGTCGGGGCGTGGATGCCGCCCGAGGCCGGGGTGTCGTCGGGCAGCGTCAACTGCCCCGGCCGGTCGAGGACGTTGCCGAGCTGCCGCCAGTGCACCAGGTCCCGGCTGTGGAAGAGCGGCACGCCGGGGAAGTACTCGAAGCTGGAACGGACGAGGTAGTGGTCCGCTCCGACCCGGCACACGCCCGGGTCGGGATGGAAGCCGGGGATGACCGGGTTGCCGTAGGTCCGCATGTGTGCCCCCCAGGCCACGCCGAAAGTTTCGGCGAGGTCGGCGAACATTACGGGGCGCACTGCAGGAGCGCGCTCAAGGGGCCGACAAGGCGGCCGTCAGAGCTTCAGCCGGTACGGCAGCAGGCACACCACGACGTCGGTGCGGGCCCGCAGGACGGTGGCGAGGAGCAGGCCGCGCTGGTTCTGGAGGATCTCGTAGCGCCGGTGTCTCGGCTCCACCTCGGGGATGAGCACGGCCACTTGACGACCGTCCGCCGCCGCGCGCTGCACGTAGTCGACGACCGGCTGCACCAGCGAGCGGTGCGGGCTGTCGATGATGTCGAGGCGCACGCCGGGGTTCCAGCGCGCCCAGGCCTCCTCCAGCGCCCGGGACCTCGCCGGGTCGCCGTGCACCGCGACCGCGACCACCTCGTCGCCGAGGGCGAGGGCGGCGCCGAGGGCGTGCCGGGCGAGCTTGCTGACCTCGCCGATCGGCACGATCACCAGGCTGGCGGTGCGCCGGGCCGGTGGTTCCGGGATGCGGCCGAGGCCCAGTTCCTCGCCCACCTCGGTGTAGTAGCGCTGGATGCGGGCGAACAGCAGCATCATCAGCGGTACGGCGATCACGACCACCCAGGCGCCGGAGAGGAACTTGGTGAACAGCAGGATGACCCCGGCGAGGGTGGTGAGCACGGCGCCGGTGCCGTTGATGAGCGCGCGGCGCTTCCAGCCGGCCGGGCGCCCGGTCGCCCAGTGCCGGACCAGGCCGGTCTGGCTGAGGGTGAAGCCGATGAAGACGCCGATGGCGAAGAGCGGCAGCAACCGGTGGGTGTCGGCGTCGGTGGCCAGCAGGAGGAGCGCGGCGAGCAGGGCGACGGCGACCACGCCGTAGCGGTAGACCGGGCGTTCGGCGCGCAGGCCGAAGAGGTGGGGCAGCCGGTGGTCGCGGGCGAGCAGGCTCATCAGCACCGGCAGCCCGCCGAAGCTGGTGTTGGCGGCCAGGCCCAGGACGAGGGTGACGACGAGGTTGGTGGCGTAGTAGGGCCAGCCGGTGCCGTAGGCGCCCGCGGTGAGCTGGGCGAGGACGGTCACCCCGCCGCGCGGGGCCACATGGTCGCGGTGGATCAGGACGGCCAGCCCGATCAGCATGGTCCCGAGCAGCGCCCCCAGCATCAGTTCGGTGCGCTGGGCGCGCTTGACCCTCGGCGTGCGAAAGGTCGGCACGGCGTTGGCGATGGCCTCCACGCCGGTCAGGGCCGAGCAGCCGGACGAGAACGCCTTGAGGATCACCAGCGCGCTCAGTGCCTCGGTCGCGTGCACGGGCTGGTCGGTGCCGACGACGGCGACCGGGTGCCCGCGCAGCAGGCCGAGCAGGATGACACCGAGGATCGCGGCGATGAACAGGAGCGTCGGCAGCATCAGCACCCGGGCGCTCTCGGTCACGCCGCGCAGGTTCACGGCCGTCAGCAGGGCCAGGCCGACCAGGCAGACGAGCAGCTTGTCGTGGGCGAGGGCCGGGAAGGCGGAGACGAGCGCGTCGGCGCCGGCGGCGAGGCTGACGGCGACCGTGAGGACGTAGTCGACGACCAGGCTGGCGGCGGCCAGCAGGCTCGCGGTGGCGCCGAGGTCGGTCTTGGCGACGGCATAGGCACCGCCCCCGTCCGGGTGAACGGCGATGACCTGCCCGTACGACACGACGAGCGCCGCGAGCAGGAAGGTGATCGCGAGGGTGATGGGCAGGGTGGCGCTGAGGGCCCCGGTGCCGGCGACCACCAGGGCCAGCACGATCGCCTCGGGGCCGTACGCCACGGAGCTGAGCGCGTCCAGGGAGAGCGCGGCCAGCCCTTCCAGGCTGGTCAGACGGTGCTTGTCGCCCTCCCCCGGGCGCAGTGGAACCCTCGGTCTCAGTTCACGGCGTGCCAGGCCATACGCCATCGGTACCTCATCACGGCCGGTGGGACGGTCGGCAACAGTGTCCTCCGTGCCGTGTCCGCGCGCCCGTGGTGGTGCCCGGGCGGGCCGGCCGGCGTGAGTGTGAGTGAGGAGGGCCGGCCCGCCCGGGAGTCTCTACAGGAGCCCCTCCGCGAGCGGGCCGAGGGACAGCGCGGGCAGGAAGTTGAGCAGCGCCAGGATGATCGCGGCCCCGGTGGCCAGGGCGACGAAGTTGACGCCGCGGGCCTGGAGGGTGCCGACGGTGACGACACCGGGCTGCTGCCGGGCCAGCCGGCCGGCCAGGGCCAGCAGGAACACCATCGGTACGTAACGGCCGATCAGCATCGCCGCCACCATCAGCAGGTTGTGGAAGTCGGTGGCGCCGTTGAAGCCGGCCATGGCGCTGCCGTTGCTGTTGACGTTGGAGGTGTAGGCGTACACCAGCTCGGTCAGGCCGTGCGGTCCCGGGTTCCCCATGGACGACTGGCCGTCGCCCAGGGCCACCGCGAGGGCGGCGCAGCCGAGGATGGCGGTCGGGGCGACCAGCGCGTAGAGCACGACGTACCGCATCTCCGGGAACCCGATCCGCTTGCGCAGGTACTCGGGGGTCCGCCCGACCATCAGGCCGCCGACGAACACGGCGATCAGCACGGCCATGATCAGGCCGTACAGTCCGCTGCCGGTGCCGCCGGGCGCGATCTCGCCGAGCATCATCGCCGACAGCAGCACCCCGCCGCCGAGGCTGGAGAAGCTGTCGTACGAGGCGTTGGCCGCGCCGTCGGCGGAGCCGGTGGCGGCGACGCCGAAGAGGGTGGAGCCGGGCACGCCGATGCGGGTCTCGGTGCCCTCGTACTGCCCGCCGACCGCCTCGGTCACGGTGCCGGTGTGGGCGCTCTGGGCGAGGCTGCCGGCCGCCAGCAGCAGGCCGAAGAGGATGCCGACGACGGTGAGCAGGGTCCAGCTCTGCCGGAGCGAGCCGATCATGCGGCCGTAGGTGCGGATGAAGGCGGTCGGGATCAGCAGCATGAGCACGATCTCGATCGCGTTGGTGAACGCGGACGGGTTCTCGAAGGGGTGGGCGCTGTTGGCGTTGAAGATGCCGCCGCCGTCGCCCGACATCAGCTTGAGCGGCTCCCAGGAGCCGACCGGACCGCCGAGCAGGGTCTGCTGACCGCCCGCCACGGTGGTGACGGTGTGCGGGCTCGCGAGGTTCTGCGGGACGCCGAGGGCGATCAGGATGATCCCGGAGACGATCGACAGCGGGAGGACGACCCGGAAGATCGTACGGATCAGGTCCACCCAGAAGTTGCCCAGCCGGTCCGTGTCCCGGCGCACCAGCCCCCGGATCAGGGCCAGCGCGGCGCAGATGCCGACGGCCGCCGAGGCGAACGCCTGCACGCCCAGGCCGGCCATGACGGCCAGGTGCCCGGTGGTGGACTCACCCGCGTAGTTCTGCCAGCTGGTGTTGGTGGTGAAACTGACGGCGGTGTGCAGGGCGAGCCGCCAGGGCATGCCGGCGTGGCCGGTGGACCAGGGCAGCCCGCCCTGGAGGGTGAAGAGCGCGAACAGCGCGGCGATGCTGACCAGGCTGAAGGCGAGGAGAGCGAACAGGTAGTGCCGCCAGTCCTGTTCACGGTCGGGGTCGACGCCGCACACCTTGTAGAGGGCGCGTTCGGCGCGGTGGTGGGAGCCGCCGTCGAGAGCGCGGGCCAGGTAGTCGCCGAGCGGGACGTGCAGTCCCACGACGACGGCGAGGACGAGGGTGGCCTGAAGCCAGCCGTACATGGGGTCAGGCCCCCTTCACGGGATGCATGCGGTCGAGGGCCGCGTTCAACTGGACGACGTTCACGGCGGGTTCGCCGAGGATGCCGAGGGCCCGGCCGCTGGTGTACTTCTCGACCAGCTGGTGTACGGCCGCCTCGGTCATGCCGCGTTCGCGGGCGACGCGCGGGGTCTGGAGTGCGGCGTAGGCCGGGCTGATCTGCGGGTCGAGGCCGCTGCCGCTCGCGGTGACCGCGTCGGCGGGGACCTTCGGGTGGGCGGGCGCGTTCCCGCGGACCGGGGTGACGACGGCCGCGCCGTAGTCCTCGCCGGCCTTGGCGCACGTGACGGTGACGCCCTCGTAGGTGGCGAGGAACGGCCTGGCGGGGCAGGCCTGGTCGAGGCTGACGACCCGGGTCGCCTTCCCCGTCGTACCGCCGTCGCGGAACACGCCGAGGACGGCGCCGACCCCGTCGGAGGTGCAGTACGGCCGGGAGCCGTCGACGTGCTCCAGCTCGCCGACCGCCCTGCTGCGGGCGCAGACCTGGGTGAGCAGGCTCTGCTTGCCGTCGGGGCCGAGGACGTCGACGGTCGACTCCGGGCCGAGGTTGCCTGCGGCGGAGGCCGAGGCGTCGTATCCGGTACCGGCGTTGGAGGGGCGGGACTGGAAGTAGTACGGGATCGGGTGGCCCTTCTTGTCGAGGAAGGACTGGCCGATCAGCGAGGTACGGCCCTGCGCGTCGTCCCGCAGGCCCGGGACCTGGGCGATCGCCGTCATGGCCAGCGGGTAGCCGAGGCCCAGCACCAGCGTGAGCACGATGACCACCCGGATCGCCGCCAGATGGTGGCCGACCCAGGAGGGCATCCTGGAGAGGAAGGTCATGAGTCAGAGCCCCGGGATGAACTGGACGACGGCGAAGTCGATGAGCTTGATGGTGAGGAAGGGCAGGACGAGCCCGCCCATGCCGTAGATCCACAGGTTGCGGGTGAGGAGGGCGTCGGCGCTGCTGGGCCGGTAGCGGACGCCGCGCAGGGCCAGCGGGATCAGCGCGATGATGATGACCGCGTTGAAGATGACCGCGGACAGGATCGCGGAGGCCGGTGAGTGCAGCCGCATGATGTTGACCGCGTCCAGGGCCGGATAGACCCCGCCGAACATCGCCGGGAGGATCGCGAAGTACTTGGCGATGTCGTTGGCGATGGAGAACGCGGTCAACGCGCCCCGGGTGATGAGGAGTTGCTTGCCGATCTCGACGATGTCGATGATTTTCGTGGGGTCGGAGTCGAGGTCGACCATGTTGCCGGCCTCCTTGGCGGCCGACGTCCCCGTGTTCATGGCGACGCCGACGTCTGCCTGGGCGAGGGCCGGGGCGTCGTTCGTCCCGTCGCCGGTCATCGCGACCAGCTTGCCGCCCGCCTGTTCCTTCTTGATCAGGGCGAGCTTGTCCTCGGGGGTGGCCTCGGCGAGGAAGTCGTCGACGCCCGCCTCCTCGGCGATGACGCGCGCGGTGACCGGGTTGTCGCCGGTGATCATGACCGTGCGGATGCCCATCCGGCGCAGCTCGGTGAAGCGCTCACGCAGGCCGGGCTTGACGACGTCCTTGAGGTGGACGACGCCGAGCAGCCGCGCCGGGCCGTCGCCGGCGGCCTCGGCCACCGCGAGCGGGGTGCCGCCGGAGGCCGAGATCTGCTCCACGCAGGCGTCCAGGGCGACCGGAACCGTGCCGTCGTTCTCCTCGACCCAGGCGGCGACCGCTGCGGCCGCCCCCTTGCGCAGGCGTCGCCCGTCAGGAAGGTCGGCCCCCGACATCCGGGTCACGGCGGAGAAGGCGACCCACTCGGCGCCCTCGGGCGTGGTGGCCGCGATGCCGAACTGCCCCTGCACGTACTCGACGATCGACCGTCCCTCGGGGGTCTCGTCGGCGAGGCTCGACAGCAGGGCGGCCTCGGCGAGTTGGCGTCCCAGCACCGAGCCGACCGGCAGCAGCGCGCTCGCCCGCCGGTTGCCGTAGGTGATGGTGCCGGTCTTGTCGAGCAGCAGCGTGTTGACGTCACCGGCCGCCTCCACCGCGCGCCCCGACATGGCCAGCACGTTGCGCTGCACCAGCCGGTCCATGCCGGCGATGCCGATCGCGGACAGCAGACCGCCGATGGTGGTCGGGATCAGGCAGACCAGCAGGGAGACCAGGACGATCCCGGTGACGCCGTGCGCGGTGAGTGCCTGGGTGTCGGGCGCGGCCGACATGACGCCCTTGGAGAAGATCGCCATCGGCTGCAGGGTGAGGACCGCGACCAGGAAGACGAACGTCATCATCACGAGCAGCAGGTTGAGGGCCAGCTCGTTCGGGGTCTTCTGCCGGTTGGCGCCCTCGACCAGGGAGATCATCCGGTCCAGGAAGGACTCGCCGGGTTCCTGGGTGATGCGGACCACGATCCGGTCGGACAGCACCCGGGTGCCGCCGGTGACGGCGGAACGGTCGCCGCCCGACTCCCGGATGACCGGCGCGGACTCGCCGGTGATCGCCGACTCGTCGATACTGGCCACGCCCTCGACGACGTCACCGTCACCGGGCACCAGGTCCCCCGCCTCGACGACCACGAGGTCGTCGCGCCGCAACTCCCCGGCGCCGACGCTCTCTTCGGCGTACCCGCCGTCCGGCGCGGCGGTCAGCCTGCGGGCGACGGTCTGCCGGCGCATTCCGCGCAGGGTGTCGGCCTGGGCGCGGCCCCGGCTCTCGGCGACCGCCTCGGCCAGGTTGGCGAAGACGACGGTCAGCCACAGCCAGACGGTGATCAGCCAGCCGAACCCGGACGGGTGCGCGATCGCGAGGCCGGTGGTCAGGGCCGCGCCGATCTCGGTGACGAACATGACCGGGTTGCGGGCCAGGGTCACCGGGTTGAGCTTGCGGAGCGCGGCCGGGAGGGCCCGCCACAGCTGGTGGGGGTCGAGCAGTCCGCCGCCTATCCGGCGGCCGGGGCCCGCGTCGGGTGGTCGTACCGTGCCGGCGGGTCTGTCGCGCACGGGTGCGGAGGCGGTCATCAGAAGCGCTCCGGCTTGATCAGGGCCACCACGAGGTAGGCCGGCAGGCCGACCGCGACGACCAGCCCGACGATGTTCTCGATCGTCACAGGGACCTCATCTTCACACGCATGTTTCACAAGGGGACGTGGAGCACCTCCGGGCGAGGGCCGGGCCGCCGCTCGCCCGGAGGTGGGTCGGGGAACGGGCCCGGTCAGAGCCCGACGTCGCGGCGGCGGATGTCGTCCAGGGACTCCCGCCGGACCAGCAGCCGGGCGTGGCCGTCACGGACGGCGGTGACCGGCGGGCGGCCGACCAGGTTGTAGCCGGAGGCCATGGAGAGGTGGTAGGCGCCGGCCACCGGCACCGCGAGCAGGTCGCCGGGGCGCAGGTCGGAGGGGAGTTCGACGTCGGCGGCCAGGACGTCGCCCGCCTCGCAGTGCCGGCCGACGACGGTCACCGGGGCGGTGGGCGCGGCGCTCGCGCGGCCGACGAGCCGGGGCGCGTACCGGACGCCGTACAGCGCGGGCCGGGGGTTGTCGCTCATGCCGCCGTCGACGGCGACGAAGGTGTGGTCGCCGGTCTTCTTGACGGCGAGGACGCGGTAGACGGCGATCCCGGCCGGGCCCACGATGGCCCGCCCCGGCTCGATGATCAGGCGGGGCACCGGCAGCCCGGCCGCCGCGCAGGCGTCGGACAGTTCGGCGCGCACCTTGCGGGCCAGAGCGGTGAGGTCGAGGGCCTCCTCGCCGGGCCGGTAGGCGATGCCGTGGCCGCCGCCGAGGTCCAGCTCGGGCAGTACCAGTCCGTGCTGTTCGTGCAGCCGGGCCATGAGCCCGACCACCCGGCGCACGGCGGCGAGGTACGGCTTGACGCTGGTGATCTGGGAGCCCAGGTGGCAGTGCAGGCCGGTGAGTTCGAGCTGCGGCTGGTCCAGTATCCGGGCGATGGCGTGCTGGGCGTAGCCGTCGGCGATGGAGAGGCCGAACTTCTGGTCGTCGGTGCCGGTGCGGATCTTCTCGTGGCCGCCCGCGCTGATCCCGGGCACCACCCGGACCATGACCCTCTGGTGTCCGTCGGGTCCGACGGCGGCGGCGAGCCGGGCGATCTCGGAGGGGCTGTCGATGACGATCCGTCCGACGCCCAGCCGCAGCGCGGTCTCCAGGTCGCGCGGCGACTTGGCGTTGCCGTGCAGCACGATCCGCTCCGGCGGGAACCCGGTGGTGACCGCCAACTCCAGCTCGCCCGCCGAGCAGACGTCCAGGCCGAGCCCCTCCTCCTCGGTCCAGTGGACCATCGCCCGGCACAGGAACGCCTTGGCGGCGTAGAGGACTTCGGCGTCGGGGAAGGCGTGCCGGTAGGTGCGGCAGCGCTCGCGGACCTCGTTCTCGTCGAGGACGTAGACGGGGGTGCCGAAGCGGTCGGCGACCTCGGCGAGCGGGACCCCGCCGACGGCGAGGTCGCCGGGCCGGGGCTCGGTGGTGGAGGCGGGCCACACCGACAGATCGGCGGGCGTGGTGGTGACGACGGGTTCATGCAGGGTGGTCATCGACCGCTCCCCTCTCAGACTCGGACGAATCAGGCGGTTCACGCGGCTCAGGCGGTGCGGACGGTCCGCAGGGACACGGCGGCGCGCGGGAGCGGCGCGACCGGCGCGGGGGCCGGCGCCGACAGCTGCGGGTCGACCGTCACGGTGGTGACGCCGAGCGGTGCGGCCAGGGCGCGCAGCGCGGGTTCGGCGAGCCGGATCCAGGCCTGGTCGGGGCCGAGCGTGGCGGCGAGTCTGCGGGCCGAGGTGAAACCGACGGCGGTGCGCTCGCCGAGCGGGGTGCGGAAGAGCCGGGCCGCACATCCCGCGGGTCCCGGCCGGACCGGTACGAACAGGGGTCCGGCCGGGGAGCGATCGGAAGGCTCCGGATCGTCACCGCACAAGAGTTCTGGCATGACATGCCTCCTGGCACAGGAAGGAGCTGGTGCCCCGGAGGCGGGTCGGCCGGCGGGGCGTGCCCAAGACGCTATGCCCGCTTCCGGCCCCTCTCCGATGCCTCATGACGGGACGCTGACGGTGATCGCGGCGACGTTGACGGGACGCTGACGGAGCACCCGTCGGTGCTGGTGGCGGCGGTCACAGTGGCCGTCAGAGGCGTGCCAAGAAGTGCCCCGGGCACTGGCCGTCACCCGTTCGACGCAGTGTCATGGAACCGGATCGGGGTACCCGTCCGGCCCGGGAGCGCCCCGGGACACCTACGGAAGAACGGTGGAGTCATGTCCGGTTACGACGCCTGCGCGCCCGTTCGGGTCGTGGTCGGCGTGAGCGGTTCGCTGGGCAGCGTCACGGCCCTGTCGCGGGCCGCGGCGGAGGCCCGGCGCCGGGATGCGGAACTGTGGCCGGTGCTCGTGTGGGAGCCGCCGGGCGGTGAGCTGGCGGCGCGGCGCTCACCGGCCTCGATGCTGCTGGTCGACGAGTGGCAGCGGATGGCCCGGCAGCGGTTGCTCGACGTGCTGGAGGATGTCTTCGGCGACGCCGGGCCCGGCGCCCCCCTGCACGGCCTCGTGGTGCGCGGCACCCCCGGGCTGTCCCTGGTGGAGACGGCGGACCGGGAGGACGACGTGCTGGTCGTCGGTGCGGGCCGGCGCGGCTGGCACCGGGCCTTCTCGGGCCGGGTCGCCCGCTACTGCCTCTCCCACGCGCACTGCCCGGTCCTGGCCGTGCCGCCCTCCCCGCTGGAGGAGGCGCTGGCCGCCGCGCACCGCCGCAACAGCTGGCATCTGCCGCTGGACTCACGGCAGTTGTCGTAGCACCGAGCCCTGTGGCGGGTCGCCGCGCTACGACGTCACAGCCGCCGGCAGGTCCGGCCGCCCCGGACTGCGGCCCGGTGCGGTCGGCAGGGTCAGCACCATGGTGAGGCCGCCGCCGGGGGTGTCCTCGGCGGTCAGCGTGCCGCCCATCGCCTCGGCGAAGCCCCGGGCCACGGCGAGGCCGAGCCCCACCCCCGCACCGCGCGGTGAGTCCCCGTACCGCTGGAACGGCTCGAAGATGCGTTCTTTGGCCTCGTCCGGGACGCCGGGTCCGCGGTCCACGACGCGCACCTCCACCCGGTCGGCCATGGAGCTGGCCTTCACCAGTACGGGGGTGTCCGCGGGGCTGTACTTGACGGCGTTCTCGACCACGTTGGCGACGACCCGTTCCAGCAGCCCCTTGTCGACGTTCACCATGGGCAGCGTCTCCGGGATGTCCAGCTCGACGCTGTCCTCGGGGACCCCGCCGAGCGCCATCGGCACCACCTCGTCCAGGTCGGCCTCGCGGACGATGGGCGTAACGGTGCCGGTCTGCAGGCGGGACATGTCGAGGAGGTTGCCGACGAGGTGGTCGAGCCGGTCGGCGCCCGCCTCTATGGCCTCCAGGAGCTCCGCCCGGTCCTGCTCGGACCACTCGACGTCGTCCGAGCGCAGCGACGACACCGAGGCCTTTATGCCGGCCAGCGGGGTGCGCAGGTCGTGGCTGACGGCGGCCAGCAGAGCGGTACGGATGCGGTTGCCCTCCGCCAGCTCCTTCGCCTGGTCCGCCTCCTGCTGGAGCCGCTGCCGGTCGAGCACGACGGCAGCCTGGGCGGCGAACGCGGCCAGCACCCGCCGGTCGGAGGCCGGCAGTACGCGTCCTGACAGGGCGAGGGTCATGTGGTCGCCGACCGGCACGTCGACGTCCGCCCGCTCCGGCGACTGGCAGGGCTGCGGCCCGACGCTGCCGGCGCACGTCCAGGGCGCCACGTCGTCCGCCCGCTCCAGGAGCGCCACCGACTCCATGCCGAAGGTCTCCCGCACCCGTTCCAGGAGTGCCTCCAGGCTGGTCTCGCCGCGCAGCACGCTGCCCGCGAGGAAGGACAGGATCTCCGACTCGGCGCGCAGCCGGGTCGCCTGCTGGGTGCGCCGGGCGGCCAGGTCGACCACCGAGGCCACGGACACCGCGACCCCGACGAAGATCGCGATGGCGACGATGTTCTTCGGGTCGGCGATGGTGAGGGTGTGGACGGGCGGCGTGAAGAACCAGTTGAGCAGCAGGGAGCCGACCACCGCGGAGGTGAGCGCCGGGAGCAGACCGCCGAGCAGGGCCGCGGCGACCGTCAGCGCGAGGTACAGCAGCATGTCGTTGGCGAGGCCCACCTCCGGTGCGGCGGAGGTCAGCAGCCAGGTGAGCAGGACCGGCCCGAGGACACCGGTCAGCCAGCCCCAGATGAGCCGGGACCGGCCGAGCCGCGCCGAACGGCCCAGCGGGAGCCGTCCCTTGCCGGCCTCGTCGTGGGTGATGAGGTGGACGTCGAGGTCGGGTCCCGAGTCCCGGGCGACCGTGGCGCCGACGCCCGGCCCGAAGACGTACTGCCAGCTGCGGCGCCGGGAGACGCCGAGGACGATCTGGGTGGCGTTGACCCCGCGCGCGAAGTCGAGGAGCGCGGCCGGGACGTCGTCGCCGACGACGTGGTGGTAGGTGCCGCCGAGGTCGTCGACGAGGGTGCGCTGGACGGCGAGTTCCTTCGGGGAGGCCGAGTTGAGGCCGTCGCTGCGCGCTATGTAGACGGCGAGCACCTCGCCGCCGGCGCCCTTCTCGGCCAGCCGCGCCGCCCGACGGATGAGAGTCCGTCCTTCCGGGCCGCCGGTGAGTCCGACGACGATCCGCTCCCGCGAACCCCAGATCTTCGAGACCCGGTGCTCGCTGCGGTACTCGTTCAGGTACTCGTCGACCCGGTCCGCGACCCAGAGCAGGGCGAGTTCGCGCAGGGCGGTGAGGTTGCCCGGCCGGAAGTAGTTGGACAGGGCCGCGTCGACCTTGTCCGGCTGGTAGATGTTGCCGTGCGCCATACGGCGGCGCAGGGCCTGCGGGGACATGTCGACCAGTTCGATCTGGTCGGCGCGCCGTACCACCTCGTCGGGCACGGTCTCCTGCTGCCGCACCCCGGTGATGGACTCCACGACGTCGCCCAGCGACTCCAGATGCTGGATGTTCACCGTCGAGACGACATCGATCCCGGCGGCCAGCAACTCCTCCACGTCCTGCCAGCGCTTGGCGTTGCGGGAGCCCGGGATGTTGGTGTGCGGGAGTTCGTCGACGAGGGCGACCTGGGGGCGGCGGGCGAGGATTGCGTCGACGTCCATCTCGGTGAACACCGCGCCCCGGTACTCCAGTTCCCTGCGCGGGATCTCCTCCAGGCCGTGCAGCATCACCTCGGTGCGCGGCCGGTCGTGGTGCTCGACGAACGCGACGACGCAGTCGGTGCCGCGTTCGATCCGGCGGTGGGCCTCGGAGAGCATGGCGTAGGTCTTGCCCACGCCGGGAGCCGCGCCGAGGTAGATCCGAAGCCTGCCGCGTGCCATGTCATCCTTCGAAGCGGTAGCCCATGCCGGGCTCGGTGATCAGGTACCGGGGGTGCGAGGGGTCCGCCTCCAGCTTGCGGCGGAGCTGGGCCATGTAGACCCGCAGGTAGTTGGTCTTGTTGCTCTGGGTGACTCCCCACACCTCGCGCAGCAGGTGTTTCTGCGTGACGAGCCGGCCGGGGTTGGTGACCAGTATCTCCAGCAGATGCCACTCGGTGGGGGTGAGCCGTACGTCGTGACCGGCCCGCACCGCCTTCTTGGCGAGCAGGTCGATGGTGAAGTCGGCCGTCTCCACCCGGGTGGTCTCGGGGGTGAGCGGCACGTCCTCGGTGCGGCGGACCGCGGCCCGCAGCCGGGCGAGGAGTTCGTCCATGCTGAACGGCTTGGTGATGTAGTCGTCGGCGCCCGCGTCCAGCGCGGCGACCTTCTCGTCGGAGGCCTGCCGCGCGGACAGCACCAGGATCGGTACGCGGGTCCAGCCACGCAGCGCCTTGATGACGTCGACCCCGTCCATGTCGGGCAGTCCGAGGTCGAGCATCACCACGTCCGGCTGACGCGCGGCCGCCAGCCGGAGGGCCGTGGCGCCGTCGGGCGCCGCGTCCACTCCGTACTGGCGTGCCTGCATGTTGATCACGAGTGCCCGCACGAGCTGGGGGTCGTCTTCCACGACCAGCACTCGGGTCATCGGTTCTCTCAACTGCCCTTGGTCAGATCCTTCAGCGCGATGTTGAGTTCGAGGACGTTCACCCGGGGCTCACCGATGAAGCCGAGCGTGCGGCCCGTGGTGTGGTCCTTGACCAGCTTCTCCACCTGGGCGACGGACAGGCCGTTCTTGTCCGCGACCCGGTGGACCTGGAGTTCGGCGTAGGCCGGGGAGATGTCCGGGTCCAGGCCGGAGCCCGAGGAGGTGACGGCGTCGGCCGGCACCTGGGAGGGCGAGACCGTGTAGCCGGGCACCGAGTTGTCCTTGACGACGGCGGCCTTGGCGTCCTTCACCTGCTGGATCAGCACCTTGTTGTCGGCAGCCAGGTTGGTCGCACCCGAAAGGATCAACTTGTACTGGGTGTTGATGCTGTTGCTGCCGAGCCCGTTGGCCGGGCGGCCCTGGAACCACTGCAGGTCCGCGTCCGGGGTCTCCTGGCCCTTCTTCAGCGGCAGGTTGTACGACTGCCCGATCAGGGACGAGCCGACGACCTTGCCGTCCGACTTGATCTCGGAGCCGTTCGCCTTGTTGTGGAACGCGGCCTGGGCGATGCCGGTGACGACCAGCGGGTAGACGACGCCCGTCACCAGGGTCAGCACCAGGAGGGCCCGCAGGCCCGCCCAGAGCAACCGGGCGGTGTTGGTTACGGAGTTGTTCATCGCGATCAGCCGATTCCAGGGATGAGAGAGATGATCATGTCGATGATCTTGATGCCGATGAAGGGGGCGATCAGGCCGCCGAGGCCGTAGATCCCGAGGTTGCGGCGGAGCATCTTGTCCGCGCTCACCGGCCGGTACTGCACGCCCTTCAGGGAGAGCGGCACCAGCGCGATGATGATCAGCGCGTTGAAGATGACCGCGGACAGGATCGCGGAGCTGGGCGAGGACAGGTGCATGATGTTGAGCTTGTCCAGGCCCGGGTAGACCACGGCGAACATGGCCGGGATGATCGCGAAGTACTTCGCGACGTCGTTGGCGATGGAGAACGTGGTCAGCGCACCGCGGGTGATCAGCAACTGCTTGCCGATCTCGACGATCTCGATGAGCTTGGTCGGGTTGGAGTCGAGGTCGACCATGTTGCCGGCCTCCTTGGCGGCCGACGTACCGGTGTTCATCGCCACGCCGACGTCGGCCTGCGCGAGCGCCGGCGCGTCGTTCGTGCCGTCACCGGTCATCGCGACCAGCTTGCCGCCCGCCTGCTCCCGCTTGATGAGGGCCATCTTGTCCTCGGGAGTGGCCTCGGCGAGGAAGTCGTCGACGCCCGCCTCCTCGGCGATGGCGCGCGCGGTCAGCGGGTTGTCACCCGTGATCATGACGGTCTTGATGCCCATGCGGCGCAGTTCCTCGAACCGCTCGCGCATGCCCTCCTTGACGACGTCCTTGAGGTGGATGACGCCCAGGACCCGGGCGCCCTCGGCGTCGTCGACCGCGACGAGCAGCGGGGTGCCGCCGGACTCGGAGATGGCGTTGGCGAGGGTGTCCGCGTCCTCGGCGACGGTGCCGCCCTGCTCGCGGACCCAGGCGATGACCGAACCGGCCGCGCCCTTGCGGATCTTCCGGCCGTCGACGTCCACACCCGACATGCGGGTCTGGGCGGTGAAGGCGATCCACTCGGCGTGCGCCAGCTCGCCCTGGTGCCGCTCGCGCAGCCCGTACTTCTCCTTGGCGAGGACGACGATGGAGCGGCCCTCGGGGGTCTCGTCGGCCAGCGACGACAGCTGTGCGGCGTCGGCCACCTCGGCCTCGGTCACCCCGCGCACCGGCACGAACTCGGAGGCCTGGCGGTTGCCGAGGGTGATGGTGCCGGTCTTGTCGAGCAGCAGCGTGGAGACGTCACCGGCGGCCTCGACCGCGCGGCCGGACATGGCGAGCACGTTGCGCTGCACCAGCCGGTCCATGCCGGCGATGCCGATCGCGGAGAGCAACGCGCCGATGGTGGTCGGGATGAGGCAGACAAGGAGGGCGACCAGCACGACCATCGTCAGGTGGGTGCCCGCGTAGTCGGCGAACGGCGGCAGGGTGGCGACGGCCAGCAGGAAGACGATGGTCAGCGAGGCGAGCAGGATGTTCAGCGCGATCTCGTTCGGCGTCTTCTGCCGGGCCGCGCCCTCGACGAGGCTGATCATGCGGTCGATGAAGGTCTCGCCCGGCTTCGTCGTGATCTTGATGACGATCCGGTCGGACAGCACCTTCGTACCGCCGGTCACGGCGCTGCGGTCACCGCCGGACTCGCGGATGACCGGGGCCGACTCACCGGTGATCGCCGACTCGTCGACGGAGGCGACGCCCTCGATGACGTCACCGTCACCGGGGATGATGTCGCCGGCCTCGCAGACGACCAGGTCACCGATCTTCAGCTCGGTGCCGGGCACCTGCTCCTCGGTGGAGCCGGTCAGCCGCCGGGCGATGGTGTCGGTCTTCGCCTTGCGCAGGGTGTCGGCCTGGGCCTTGCCGCGGCCCTCGGCGACCGCCTCCGCCAGGTTGGCGAAGATCACGGTCAGCCACAGCCAGGCGCTGATGGTCCAGCCGAACCAGTCGCCGGGGTCCTTGAAGGAGAAGACGGTGGTCAGGATCGAGCCGACCCACACCACGAACATCACGGGCGACTTGACCATCACCCGCGGGTCGAGCTTGCGGCAGGCCTCGGGAAGGGACTTGACCAGCTGCTTGGGGTCGAACAGGCCCGCGCCGACACGTCCTTCGGCGGGCTTGTGCCCGGTGGGGACGTCGCTGTGCGGCGCCCGGGTCGGGGTGGCTGTGGACATGGAGTCCTCTGACTTCTGGGTACGGGTGGTCATGACGCCAGCCCCTCGGCGAGCGGACCCAGCGCCAGGGCCGGGAAGTAGGTCAGACCGGTGATGATCAGGATCGCGCCGACGAGCAGGCCGGTGAAGAGCGGCTTCTCGGTGCGCAGGGTGCCGGCCGTGGCCGGGACGGGCTTCTGCTCGGCGAGCGAGCCGGCCAGCGCCAGCACGAACACCATGGGCAGGAAGCGGCCGAACAGCATCGCGAGTCCGGTCATGGTGTTGAACCAGTCGGTGTTCGCGTTCAGGCCGGCGAAGGCCGAGCCGTTGTTGTTGGCCGCCGAGGTGAAGGCGTACAGCACCTCGGAGAACCCGTGCGCGCCCGGGTTGAGCATGGAGTGCGGCGGGGTCGGCAGGGCCATGGAGGCCGCGGTGAAGACGAGCGCGAGCGCCGGGGTGATCAGGATGTAGATCGCCGACAGCTTGATCTCGCGGGCACCGATCTTCTTGCCCAGGTACTCGGGCGTGCGGCCGACCATCAGACCGGCGATGAACACCGCGATGATCGCCATGATCAGGATGCCGTAGAGGCCGGAACCGGTACCGCCGGGCGCGATCTCGCCCAACTGCATGCTCAGGATGGTGATGCCGCCGCCGAGGCCGGTGAACGAGGAGTGGAAGGAGTCCACCGCGCCCGTCGAGGTGAGCGTGGTCGCCACGGCGAAGATCGACGAGCCGCCGACGCCGAAGCGGACCTCCTTGCCCTCGTACGCGCCGCCCGCGAGCTGGAGCGCCGGGCCGTGGTGGGCGAACTCGGTCCACATCATCAGTGCGGTGAAGCCGAGCCAGATGGTGCCCATGGTGGCGAGGATCGCGTAACCCTGCTTGACCGAGCCGACCATCACACCGAAGGTGCGGGTCAGCGCGAACGGGATCAGCAGGATCAGGAAGATCTCGAACAGGTTGGTGAAGGGCGTCGGGTTCTCGAAGGGGTGGGCGGAGTTGGCGTTGAAGTAGCCACCACCGTTGGTCCCGATCTCCTTGATGGCCTCCTGGGAGGCGACCGCGCCGCCGTTCCACTGCTGCGAGCCGCCCATGAACTGGCCGACCGCGTGGATGCCGGAGAAGTTCTGGATGGCACCGCAGGCGACCAGGACGATCGCGGCGACGACGGAGACCGGCACCAGGATGCGGACGGTGCCGCGCACCAGGTCGGACCAGAAGTTGCCGATCTCACCGGTGCGCGAGCGCGCGAACCCGCGCACCAGCGCCACGGCGACGGCGATGCCGACGGCCGCGGAGACGAAGTTCTGCACGGCCAGACCGGCGGTCTGGACGATGTGCCCCATGGTCTGCTCGCCGTAGTACGACTGCCAGTTCGTGTTGGTCACGAAGGAGACGGCCGTGTTGAACGACTGCGCCGGGTTGACCGAGGAGAAGCCGAGCGAGCCGGGCAGGATGCCCTGGAGCCGCTGCAGCAGGTAGAGGAAGAGGACGCCGACGAGGGAGAAGGCGAGGACTCCGCGCAGATAGGCGGGCCAGCGCATCTCGGTGTCGGGGTTGGCGCCGATGCCCTTGTAGATCCACTTCTCGACGCGCCAGTGCTTGTCGGAGGAGTAGACCTTGGCCATGTAGTTGCCGAAGGGGATGTAGCAGAGCGCCAGCGCGCCTATGAGCGCGACGAGCTGGAGCACGGCGGCGGTTACGGGACCCATGGGTGTCTCAGAACCTCTCCGGGAAGATCAGGGCGAGGACGAGATAGCCCAGCAGGGCGACGGCCACGACGAGGCCGACGATGTTCTCGGCGGTCACAGCTTGGTCACCCCCTTGGCGACGAGGGCCACCAGCGCGAAACCCGCGAGCACGGTGACGACGAAGGCCAGATCGGCCATCGTGAACTCCTGGATGAGGTTCGGAACGGACTTGGACTGTTAGAGGAAAGCGTCTTTCTGGCCGGATTCAGCCGCCGTTGACGGGTCCCTTACGGCGGTGTTCGCGCCTTTGACGGGACTCTTACGCGGCCGCGACCAACCCGCGACCGGGAAGCGCCATTCGGCCGCCGAAACCGCCCTGAACTGGGGGAACGTCGGCCTCAGGAGCCCCGGAGGCGTCAGGACAGGCGGAACCGCAGCCGGCAGATCACCGCGTCGGTCTCCCTGCGCACGGCATGGGCGACGACGGCACCGCGCTGGTTCTGCAGCAGCCGCTGCCAGAGCCGCTCCGGCTCGGTCTCCGGGATCAGCACGGTCACCTGGGTGGCCGGCTCGGCCGCGGTCACCTCACGGACGTAGGCGGCGATGGGACGGCCCAGGGTGCGCCGCTCGCAGGCCAGCCGGACCAGCGGCACCCCGGGGTCCCACGCGGCCCAGGCGCGCTCCAGGGCGTGCAGCTGGGCGCGGTCCTCGGGGTCGGGATGGCAGACGGTGACGGCCCGCACCTCGTCGCCGAGGGAAGCGGCCGCCGACAGCGCCTGGGAGGTGAGCCGGGACAGCGACGACACCGGCACGATCACGACCGACCGCTCCCGGTGCGGCGGATCGGGGATCCGCCCGAGCCCGAGCCGCTCCCCGATCCGCCCGTAGGCACGGTGCACGGCGACGAAGGCACCGACGAGCAGCGGCAGCATGACCACGACAAGCCAGGCGCCCTCGGTGAACTTGCTGGCGGTGACCACGACGGTGGCGACCCCGGTCAGGACCGCCCCGAACCCGTTGAGCAGCGCCTTCCCCCGCCAGCCGGCCCCCCGCTGCAGCCGCCAGTGCTTCACCATCCCGACCTGGGCGACGGTGAAGCCGACGAAGACCCCGATGGCGAACATCGGCACCAGCGTGTTGGTGTCGCCGCCGGAGAACACCAGCAACGCGGCCGAGACCAGGGCCAGGGCGAGCACACCGTGCCGGTGCACCTGCCGGTCGGCCTTCAGCGCGAAGACGTGCGGCAGGTAGTTGTCCCGGGCGAGCAGCTTCAGCAGCACCGGCAGCCCGCCGAAGCTGGTGTTCGCGGACAACGCGAGCAGGATCATCGTCGCGAACTGGATGACGTAGAAGCCCCAGTTGTGGCCGAGGGAGGCGTCGGCGAGCTGGGCCAGGACGGTCACGCCCGCGACCGGCTGCAGATGGAACCGGGAGATCAGCACCGAGAGCCCGATCAGCATCGCGCCCAGCACCGCGCCCAGGGCGACCTCGGCGTGCTGGGCGCGCTTGACGCGGGGCACCCGGAAGGAGGGCACGGCGTTGGCGATGGCCTCGACGCCGGTGAGGGCGGCACAACCGGAGGCGAAAGCTTTCAGCAGGAGCAGGGCACCCACGCTGGAGGCGTTGTCGGCGAGCACGGAGGCATGCCCGGCGGCGGTGACCGTACTGGCCGGCGAGGACCTGAAGAGCCCCACCACGATCAGCACGAAGATCGACCCGACGAACACCACCGTCGGCACGATGAACGCCTTCGCCGACTCCACGATGCCCCGCAGGTTCACCCCCGTGACCAGCACCAGCACGGCCAGGCACAGCACCAGCCGGTGCGGGTACAGCGCCGGGAAGGCGGAGGTGAGGGCGGCGACCCCGGCGGTGACGGCGACGGCGACGTTGAGCACGTAGTCCAGCACCAGGGAGGCGGCGGCGACCAGGCTGGTCCGCGCCCCCAGATGGGTCCGGGCCACGGCGTAGGACCCGCCGCCGTCCGGGAAGGCCGCGATGACCTGCCGATACGAGGCGACGAGCACCGCCAGAAGGGCCGCGATCGCGAGCGTGACGGGCAGCGTGAAGCCGAGCCCGTGCGCACCGGCGGCGGCCAGCACCAGCACGATGGCCTCCGGTCCGTACGCCACCGACGCCATCGCGTCCAGTGACAGCGCGGCGAGGCCGGTCACGGCGGTGAGGCGATGCCGTTCCCCGGTATCGGGCGGCTCCTCACCGGCGGGCACGGCCCCCGGCTCGGCGGTCAGTACGGACATGGGAGGGTGCTCCTTAACGAACGGGATATACGTCTCGCGCACGGGAGTACCGCGCGCGATGCGACTAGGTTCTGTCCCGCCCTGCCCAGGTCCGACAATTCCTTGCGCGTTCTTCGCGCGGGGGGCGGCGACTTTGACACGCCCTTGACGGCAGCGCCCCTGAAAGGGGCGCGGGGCTGTATTCGATGTGCGGCTGCCACCGCGTGGGCGCGACCAGCCCCCACCGGCCCGCACGCACCCACAACCGTCAGAGTCCCGTCAAAGACATGCCCCACCTACTGACGCCGTGCACCGCCGCTCCCTACCTTCAGCCCATGCAGCACGGCGAAGAAGCCCGCCCCTCCGAGGACCACCGCTGGTCCAAAGACGTCTACGCATCGGCCCGTTGCGCAGGCGCCCTCCTCGCCCTGCTCCTCCTGATCGACTGGGGATCAGAGACGTTCACCTGGTGGCGCGGCACCCTCTGGACCACCCTCGCCCTGCTCCTCTTCGGCGTCCTCTGCCCCGCCAGGGTCCGCGCCGGCGACGGCTGGCTCACCTCACGCCGGCTCCTGCGCACCCGCAGGGTCCGCACCGACCGCCTGGTCTCGGTCCGCCGCCTCGACGGCATCTCGCCGCGCCTGCTCCTCCGGGACGCCTTCGGCGACCGGCTGGAGATCGATCCCCAGGTCCTCGTCGACAACCCCGACCTGTGGCTGCGCGTCGACGCGGGCGCCCGCAAGGCCGCCGAGGCCGGCACCCTGCTCTGCGGCTCGATCGCCCTGAGCCGCCTCGGCGAACAGGTCGAGCGCGAGAACGCGCTGGGGGTCTTCAAGGCGTCGGGCCTGGATTAGCGCCCACCCCCGTCATCAGCACATCGAGTCCGCGCCGCGTGGTGGCCATCACCACCCGGTCCCCCGCCTCCAGCACCCGCCCCTGCGCCGGCCGCCAGTCGAAGGCGGGCTGTCCCGGGGCGCCCCCGCCGACCGGCCCCACTGCCAGCACCCGCCACTCCCGCCGCCGGAACGCCTGGTGCACCGAGCGTCCCTCCAGCTCCGGATGCCCGGCCACGTCCACGCAGGTGAACAGCAGCGACCCCCGTTCCACGGGCATCACCCCCAGCACATGGCGGCCCATCATCGCGGCGGCGAACGACGGCGCGGCCAGCGCCGAAACGCTTCTGCTCCGGGTGAGCGCGTCCGGGTAGGACGCCCGCAGCGTGCGCTGGACGGTCGCGGCGAAGGCGTCGTCGTACAGCCGGGTGACCACCCGTACCTCGGGGTTGGCCTCCCGGACGGCCATCACGATGTCGAGGTTCTGGCCGTCGTCGCGGGTCAGGACGAGCAGGGAGCCGCACTGCCGGACCCGGGCGAGTTCGAGGACGCCCGGGGCGGTGGCGTCCTCCAGGACCAGCGGGACGCCGAGTGCCCGGGCGAGCGCGACTCCCCTCGCACGTGGGTCCCGCTCGATGGCCACGACCTGATGGCCGCTGGTGCGCAGCCGGTCCAGCACCCGGGTGCCGACCATCCCGAGGCCGACCAGGACGATATGGCCGCTGACGTCGTCGTCGGGCGGATGGTTCACCGAGGCGGTGCGGAACGCCTCGGTGGCGTTCATGGTCGCGGCGACCACGAGCGGCAGCACGGCGAGCCCGACGAAGCCGGCGAGGAGCTGGAGTATGCGGCGGGCGGGGGACTCCTCGGTCGCCGGATCCCCCATCGTGAAGATGTCCAGCAGGGGCAGGTAGAAGTTCTTCCACCAGGGATGCTCGTCCGCGAAGAGCGCGGTGGCGGCGGACAGCGCGACCACCACGGCGGCCAACGAGCCGTAGACTGCGGCCAGTTGCCGGGAGCGGAAGACCCGCCACGGCAGATGGGCGAGCCGGGCCCGCAGCCAGCGCACCGGCCGGAACCGCCAGGCGCGGCGGGCCGGTTCGGCGGTGTCGAGGTGGACGACCTCCTCCAGCATCAGCCGCCCGTGCGTGAACTGCCGGTGGTACGCCGTCCGGTCGTCCGGCAGCAGCAGGGTGCCGTCCTCGCCGGCCGTCTCGGCGCTGTCCTGGCTGGCCGGATCGTCCTCGTGCGCGCCGGAGAGCACGGCGAGGGTGGCGAGGTCGGTGGCGTGCGTCGGGGTCCCCGCGGGCCGTACGACACCGCGGAAGACCTTGCCCTCGACCTGGAGGGTGTGGCCGTGCCCCACGGCGGCCGCCGCCACCAGTTCCGGTACGGCGGTGTCGGCGTCGGAGAGCACGGTGGTGGAGGTGTCCGGTGCGGGGGCGTCGCACAGGCCCGCCGCCCGGTCGAGGAGCCGTTCCAGATGGCTGCCGCGCTCCCGGTTGAACATCCGCACGACCAGCCGTACGGAGGGGTTGACCGCGCGGGCCACCAGGGCCGCGGTGACGTTGACCTGGTCGTCGCGGTAGGTCAGGGCGAGCGCGGCGGCCCGTGCCACGCCGGCCGCGCGCAGGGTGGCCTCGTCGGGGCGGCCCGAGATGTGCAGGTGGACGGCGGACGCCGGGTCGCGGTGCAGGGCGGCGACCCGGGCGCCGTGCTCGTCGTCGGCGGTCGGCAGGACCACGGTGACGACCTCGCCGCACACGGCGTCCAGTTCGACGGCGAGCCGGTGTGCGAGGCCGTCGTCGCCGCAGATCACCATGTGGCCGGTTCGCTCTCCGGATGCCGCTGGCACGAGCAGGGTTGACGTCACATCAGCCTGAACGGCACCGGCCGTGACGCCGGTTCCGGCCGGACCGCTGCCCGCCGTTCAAAACTCTGCCAAGAACATGTCAAGAAGCAGGAGCGAGACAGGCGCGGAAGCCGGACGGCGGGGCTGCCGCCGACCCGCGGGTCAGCCCGCGCCCACCGGCCCCGCCGTGTCCAGCGCCGCCCCGGTCTGGTCGGCCGGCGTCACCGCGACCAGCCGTGCCTGCAACGGGGGCACCGGCCCGGGTCCCGGGGTGAGCCTGAACCGGCCGAGGTAGTGCCCGTTGCCGTACGCGCGCAGCTCGGTCTCGCCCTCCGGCCAGCCGTCGCGGTCCGGGTCCCAGGTCCGGCGCCCGACGCTGATCGCGCCGTCCTTGCCCAGCCGCGGCGGCCGGCCCAGCAGGGTGCCGTACTCGAAACGGCAGCCGGACAGGCCGAGCAGCGCGGTGAGTTCGCCGCGCACGTGGTCGACGACGGTGTCGGCGGACTTGGCGGACCGAGGGCGGCCCGGTCCCGGACGGGCATCGTGGGCCACCCGAAGGTCGTTCGTACCGGACCGGCATGCGTGCTGCTCATGTGGCACCTCCTACGTGCTGCGGTGTCCGGAAGGGCTGGGCCCGATCGGCCAGGGGCAGCGACACGACCATGGTCAGTCCGCCGCCCGGGGTGTCCTCGGGGGTCAGGGTGCCGTCCATCGCCTCGGTGAGCCCCCGGGCGAGGGCGAGTCCGAGGCCGAGGCCGGTGGTGTTGTCGGTGTCGCCGAGCCGCTGGAAGGGCTCGAAGAGGCGGTCGCGGCCGTTGGCCGGCAGGCCGGGGCCCCGGTCGATGATCCGGAGTTCGGCGCGCCCAGCCAGCGCGCTCGCGGTCACCAGTACCCGCTTGCCGGGCGGGCTGTAGCGGGCGGCGTTGCCGACCAGGTTGGCGATCACGCGCTCCAGCAGCGGCGGGTCGGCCAGCAGCGGGGGCATGTTCTCCAGCTCGCCGTGCACCTCGGCCGTCGGAGTGTCCGCCAGGGCGGTCGGGAGCACCTCCTCCAGGGCGGTGGCCCGCAGGTTGAGGGTGAGGACGCCGGCCTCCAGGCGGCTGAGGTCGAGGAGGTTGTCGACGAGGCGGCTCAGCCGGGCCATGGACTCCTCGGCGGTGGCGAGGAGTTCGTCGCGGTCCTCCGGGGAGAACTCCACCTCCCGGCTGCGCAGCGAGGTGACCGCCGCCCAGCCCGCCGCGAGCGGGGTGCGCAGGTCGTGGCCGACGGCGCGCAGCAGCGCGGTGCGCATCCGGTCGGCGGCACGCACGGGTTCGACCTCGGCGGCGGCCTGGGCGAGCCGGGCCCGCTCGACCGCCGAACCGACGTGCGCGGCGAACGCGGCGAGGACCCGCCGCTCGGACGACGAGGGCGTACGGCCGCGCAGGACGAGGTAGTTGCCGGGTCCGGCGGGCACGGCGGTGGCCTCGGCGCCGTCGGGCGGCTCCTCGACGAGCTCGGCGGAGTCCATGCCGAAGGTCTCGCGGGTGCGTTCCAGGAGTGCCGGGATGGTCTGGCCACCGCGCACGATGCTGCCGGCCAGTGACGACATGGTCTCCGCCTCGGCGGTGGCCCGGGCCGCGCGTCTGGACAGCCGCAGCGAGCGGTCGACGACCGCGGCGACGGTGGCGGCCACGACCGCGAACACCCCGAGCGCGAGCAGGGCGTTGGGATCGTCGAGGGTGAACTGGCCGATGGGCGGTATGAACCAGTAGTTGAGCAGCAGGGACGCGGTGACGGAGGCGATCACGGCGGAGGTCACCCCGCCTATGCAGGCCACGCCGACCACCGCGAGCAGGAACAGCAGGGCCTCGCTGGTCAGGTTGACGGTGCCGCGCACCTGGGCGAGGGCGACGGTCAGCAGGACCGGGAGCACCAGCCCCGCGACCGGTCCGGCGATCAGCCGGCCGGTGGAGAGGGTGCGGCGGCGGGAGGGCAGCAGTGTGCCGCGGCCGGCCCGCTCGTGGGTGACCCGGTGGACGTCGATGTCGCCGGAGAGGGCGGTGACCGTCTCCCCCGTGCCGGGTCCGGTGAGGAAGCGTTCCAGGCGGCCCCGGCGGCTGGTGCCGAGGACCAGCTGGGTGGCGTTCTCGGCGCGTGCGAAGTCCACCAGGGCGGTGGCCACGTCGTCGCCGACCACCGAGTGGTAGCTGCCGCCGAGGTCCTCGACCAGCCGGCGCTGCCGGGCCAGCGAGGCGTGCGAGACACCCGCGGCCAGGCCGTCGCTGCGGGCCACGTGCACGGCGAGCAGGTCGCCGCCCGCCGACCGGTCTGCGATGCGCGCGGCCCGCCGTACCAGCGTGTCGCCCTCCGGGCCGCCGGTCAGCGCGACCACCACCCGCTCGCGGGTCTCCCACACCCCGCCGATGGCATGCTCGGCGCGGTACGACTGGAGGGCCTCGTCGACGCGGTCGGCGACCCAGAGCAGGGCCAGCTGGCGCAGGGCGGTGAGGTTGCCGGGGCGGAAGTAGTTGGCGAGGGCCGCGTCGATCTTCTCGGGGGCGTAGATGTTGCCGTGCGCCATGCGGCGGCGCAGGCCCTCGGGCGGGATGTCGACGAACTCGATCTGTTCCGCCTTGCGGACCACCTCGTCGGGCACCGTCTCGTGCTGCGGCACCCCGGTGATCTTCTCGACGACGTCTTTCAGTGATTCCAGGTGCTGGATGTTGACGGCGGTGATCACGTCGATGCCGGCCGCGAGCAGGTCCTCGACATCCTGCCAGCGTTTGGGGTGCCGGCCGCCGCCCGGGATGTTGGTGTGCGCGAACTCGTCGACGATCGCCACCTTGGGGCGACGCGCCAGTACGGCCGCGACGTCCATCTCCTCGAACTCGCCGCCCCGGTAGTCGCAGCGCAACCGTGCCACGACCTCCAGGCCGTCGATCATGGCCTCGGTCAGGTGGCGCCCGTGGCACTCCACGTACCCCACCGCCACGTCCGCGCCCCGGGACGCGCGGCGCTGGGCCTCGTCGAGCATGCGGTAGGTCTTGCCGACCCCTGGGGCGGCCCCGAGGTAGACCTTCAGTCGTCCGCGCGGTACATCGTTCATCACCTCAAAGAGAAGCGCGCCGGAGGGCCCGGGGAGCGCCGTCTTGACGTGTCTCTGGCGCCGCTGACGAGGACGTTGACACTGTCTTGACGGCCCTTGGCCGGATAGGGTGAAGGCGGTGTGCCGGGAAGTCTGGTCGGCCGGGAGTCACAGTGGCTCCTGTTGGGCCTGTCTCTCGGATCAGGTCGCAGGACATCGGCGGTGACTCGTCAGCCCCGCGTCTGCGGCGTGATCCGAGAGACAGGCCCTCAGGCCCCAGGGGGACGGCATGCGCAGCGTGGGTACGGTTCTCGCACTCGTGGTACTGGCCACGGTGGTGGCGACCTTCGCCCGCCGATGGCGGATTCCGGCGCCTTCCCTGCTCGTGGTCGCGGGTCTCGCCGTGGCCCTGCTGCCGGGCACCCCGACGATCCAGATCAGCCCGGAGGTCATCGGCCTCGTCGTCCTCCCGCCGCTGCTCTACGCCAGCGCGGAGGAACTCTCCTGGCGCGAGCTGCGGGCGGTGTGGAAGCCGGTCAGCGTGCTCGCGGTCGGCCTGGTGCTCGCCTCGGCGGCGGCCGTGGGTGCGGTCGCCTCGATGGTCACCCCGCTGTCCTGGCGGATGGCGCTGGTGCTGGGCGCGATCCTGGCCAGCACCGACCCGGTCGCGGTAACCGCGCTCGGCCGCCGACTCGCCCTGCCGCCGAAGGTGCAGATGCTGGTCCAGGCGGAGAGCCTGTTCAACGACGCGACCTCCCTGGTCCTCTACCGGGTCGCGGTGAGTGTCGCGGTGGCCTCGGCGGCGGCGAACTGGGGGGCGGCGGGCGGCGAGTTCCTGCTGCTGGCGGGCGGCGGCACGCTGATCGGCGCGCTGGTCGCCGCGGTCGTCGTGGTGATACGGCGGCGTACCGAGGACCCGGTCCTGGAGACGGTGATCTCCCTGGTCACGCCGTACGCGGCGTACGTCCTCGCGGAGGCGGCCCACACCTCCGGGGTCACCTCGGTGGTGGTGGCGGGCGTGGTCCTGGGCGGCCGCGGCGACCGGCTCACCAACGCCCGGATAAGGCTCCAGCTGCACGCCGTCTACGGCACGGTGGTCTTCCTGCTGGAGAGCGTGGTCTTCAGCCTGATAGGGCTCGCGCTGCCCGCCCAGGTGCGGGCGCTCTCCGACGGAGACAAGGCCTGGCCGCTGTACGCGCTGGCGGTGGCCGGCACGCTCATCGCGGTGCGGCTGCTGTGGCTGGCGCCGCTGTCGGCGGTCGTGCAGCGCAAGGGCGGCATCCAGCGGCCGAACTGGCGAGTGCCGGTGGTGCTGACCTGGGCCGGCACCCGGGGCGTGGTGCCGCTGGCGGCCGCGCTGTCGATCCCGGTGGTGGCGAAGGACGGCTCGGCGCTGACCGAGCGCCCGCTGGTCCTGGTCCTGACCACCTCGGTGGTCGTGGTCACCCTGGTCGTGCAGGGTTTCTCCCTGGCCTCGGTGGTGCGCCGCTCCGGCATCGCGCTGGAGCCCGACCACACCGAGCGCGAGGAGGCCGCCGCCCGCTGCCGGCTGGCCGACGCGGGCATCCGGCGCCTGGAGGAGCTGTCCGAGCTGGAGGCCGTGCCGGACGTGGTCCTCGACCGGCTCCGGCGCGGCCTGAACGCACGTCTCGACGACGCCCGCGACCGGCTGACCGACAGTACGGTCGAGTCGGCCGACCTGGTCTACCGGCAGCTGCGCCGCGACCTGATAGCGGTGGAGGCGGCGGAGCTGCGACGGCTGTACGACGAGCACACGATCAGCGACACGACCCGAAGGCGGCTCCAGCGGTCGCTGGACCTGGAGGAGGCGCGGCTGGCGGACGCGTAGCGTTCCGCGGGCAGGGGCCAGTACTCAGCGGAACTCCGCCAGCCGGGGCCGGAGCCCCAGCCCGGTCAGCACCATCGCAAGCAGCAACAGCCCACAGGCGTACGGAAGCCGGCCGGTCATCTCGCTCCGCCCCGCGGCCACCGACGCGTCGAAGTGGGCACGATTGATGCCGGTCACTTCGTCCAGCGCGGTCATCCACGCGCCGAAGTGCGCGTTGGACGTGCCCGCCTCCCACCCCATGCAGAACTCCACCGCCTGCTGCTCCTTGCCGGCGGCGAGCAGTGCGCGGATCTTCCGGTCGTCGCGCTCGTAGACGGCGTACGCGTCGACCGTCTTCTCGGCCGCGGCCCGCTCCCCGGGGAAGGTGATGTTGTCCAGCTCGCGCCGGAACTCACCGGTGAAGCGCAGGTCGGTGGAGTCGGCGCGGTAGGCCTGCCAGGTGGTCGCGAGGCCGGCGTCGTACGTGGCCAGCGTGGCGCCCTGGATGCCGTACAGCTGCTGGGACTTGGCGAGGAAGGAGTCGGCGTACCGGGTGCGGCGCTGTGGGTCGAGGAGGTAGCGGCTCTCGTCGGCGTTGGCGTCGTAGGCGATCGCGCGGGCGCGGGAGAGGGCGACGACGGAGTCGAAGGCGTCGTGCCGGGCCACCTTCAGATGCGTGGCGGAGGCCGTGAGGAGCTGGGTGCCGAGGACGACGGCGACCAGGGTGCACACGGTGGCCGCCAGGATGCCGGGGTTGAGGTTGCGGCGGAAGCGGCGGGCCAGGTACCACTGCAGGACGCCGAGGACGGCCAGGAGCAGCAGACCCAGCGCGAGGACCGCGGCGAGCTGGCCGGAGAGTGCCGAACGGGCCGCGGCGTAGTGCGAGTCGAAGGCCGCGTCGTTGGAGGAGACCAGTTTGCGCGCGTCCGGCAGGAGGCTGTTGCGCAGCAGGTCGGTGGCCTCGCGGTAGTCGGTGAGCGCGTCCGGTTTGCCGCCGGCGCGGCGGTCGTTCTCCAGAGCCCGGCCGATGAGTTCCTGGTACTCGGCGAAGTCGTCGGTGATCGACTCCACGGTCTTCTCGTCGGCGCGGTTCCCCTGGGCGGCGGCCGCGAGGGTGCGCAGGTCGTGGCCGATCTCGCGGCGGGCGTCGCCGTACAGGGCGACGGCCTTGGCGTGCGGGGTCGCCAGCTCGCCCTTCCCGCCGTCCCCGCTGGACAGCAGGATGTTGGCGGCCTGGGCGTCCATGTCGTTGAGGGCCAGGTTGAGGGAGGCCGCGCTGGTGGTGCGGGGGGCGTCGCGGTCGGCCACGTCGTCCCAGGTGCCGTTGGCGGCCAGGCCGGCGACGAGGAGCAGCGCCCCGAGGGCGGCGGCGAGCAGGACCGTGGCCGCGCGCAGGAGACGCAGCCGGGCCGGTACGGTCGACCGGAGACGGCGGCGCAGAGCGGCCCGCGCGGCCACGATCCACTCCCCCGGGCGTTCCTTCCGCGGCCCCGGGGTGGGTACGGGCGGCGGTACCACCGTGGCCTGCCGTGGCTCTTCGACAGCCTCCGCCGGAGGTCTGTGTGCTGTGCCGGCCGTGATGGTCACGGTCCCCTCCCAGGTACCCGCCACGGACGGTCGCCCGTCCCCCGTGCCGATCAGTCTGCGACCGGATCCGGGCATGAACGATCGGCCTTGACGCGCTCCTGACGCCCCTTCAGGCGGGTTTGACGGGACCTTGACGGGCCGCCCGCGACGCCCGTACGGGATCCGCAAATTCCGCGCTGAACAGGCATGTTCCGCGCCCGCGCAGGGATAGGTTCACGGTCGGCCGCCCGAGGAGGCCGCGAGCGTCAGCGGCCTCACGGCCCCGGACCCACATCCGATGCCGGCCGCGGCGGCCGGGGTGCCCGTTCCGAACGACGGGTGCCCGCGCACCACACCCCGACGGCGTCCCGTCGGCGTCCGTGCGCCCGCCGTGCGGTGCCGGTGCTCCGGCACCGCACGGTCCTCGCGGCCCACCACCCCCTGTCGTCTCACGAAGGTCCTCATGTCGCGCGCCGCTCCCGAGCAGGCCCCGCCGTCCCGCGCCCCGCGTCCCACCCGTCCGGAGTCGAAGGGGGGCACGCGGCACCGGACCCCGAGCGGATTCTTCGAACCCGCCCAGCTCGTCCGCTCCTTTCCCGACGCTCTGCGCAAACTGCATCCACGGGACCTGGTCAGGAACCCGGTCCTGTTCGTGGTCTCGGTGGGAGCCGCCCTGACCACCCTGTCCGCGCTGCTGCACCCGGCCGTCTTCACCTGGGTGATCAGCTTCTGGCTGTGGCTGACCGTGGTCTTCGCCAACCTGGCCGAGGCGGTCGCCGAGGGCCGCGGCAAGGCTCAGGCCGCGTCCCTGCGCAAGGCCCGCACCGACACGGTGGCGCTGCGGCTCCTCGACTGGCGCTACGGCACGGACGCGCGCACCGCCCGCACCGAGGCGGTCGCCGCGACCGAGCTGAAGCCGCTGGACTTCGTGGTCGTGGAGGCCGGCGAGATGATCCCCGCGGACGGCGATGTCGTCGACGGGGTCGCCGCGGTCGACGAGTCGGCCGTGACCGGCGAGTCGGCGCCGGTGATCCGCGAGTCGGGCGGCGACCGCAGCGGGGTCACGGGCGGGACGACCGTGCTGTCGGACCGGATCGTCGTCCGGGTGAGCGCGCGGCCCGGGCACAGCTTCCTGGACCGGATGATCGCCCTGGTCGAGGGCGCCTCCCGGCAGAAGACACCGAACGAGATCGCCCTGAACATCCTGCTCGCCTCGCTCACGATCATCTTCCTGCTGGTCGTGGCCGCCCTCCAGCCGATGGCCGAGTACGCGGACGCGGCCCAGTCGACGACCGTCCTGGTCGCCCTCCTCGTCACCCTCATCCCGACCACGATCGGCGCGCTGCTGTCCGCGATCGGCATCGCGGGCATGGACCGGCTGGTGCAGCGCAACGTCCTCGCCATGTCCGGCCGGGCCGTGGAGGCGGCCGGTGACGTGGGCACGCTCCTGCTGGACAAGACGGGCACCATCACCCTGGGCAACCGCGAGGCCGTCGCCTTCGTACCGCTGCCCGGCGTGGACGAACGGCAGCTCGCGGACGCGGCCCAGCTGTCCTCGCTGGCTGACGAGACGCCCGAGGGCCGCTCCGTCGTCGTCCTCGCGAAGAAGCTGCACGGACTGCGCGCTCCCGCCCAGGACGAGCTGGCGAACGGCCGCTGGGTCGCCTTCAGCGCCCAGACCCGGATGAGCGGTGTGGACCTGCGCTGGGACAACGGCGCCGTCTGCGCGATCCGCAAGGGCGCGGCCCAGCAGGTGATCGCCTGGGTGGAGATGTACGGCGGTCAGGTCCCGTCCCAGGCGCGGACGTTCGCCGACACGGTGGCCGCGTCCGGCGGTACCCCGCTGCTGGTGGCGGTGCACGACTGGGACGGCCCGCGCGTGCTCGGCCTGATCCATCTCAAGGACGTCGTGAAGGACGGCATCCGGCAGCGCTTCGCCGAGCTGCGCCGGATGGGCATCCGCACGGTCATGATCACCGGCGACAACCCGGTCACCGCCCGCGCGATCGCCGAGGAGGCCGGCCTCGACGACTTCCTCGCCGAGGCCACGCCCGAGGACAAACTCGCGCTGATCCGGCGGGAGCAGGCGGCCGGCAAACTGGTCGCGATGACCGGCGACGGCACGAACGACGCGCCCGCGCTGGCCCAGGCCGATGTGGGCGTGGCCATGAACACGGGTACGTCGGCCGCCAAGGAGGCCGGCAACATGGTCGACCTCGACTCCAACCCGACCAAACTGATCGAGATCGTCGAGATCGGCAAGCAACTCCTCATCACCCGGGGCGCGTTGACCACGTTCTCCATCACCAACGACGTGGCGAAGTACTTCGCGATCATCCCGGCGATGTTCGCGGGCGCGTACCCCGGCCTGAGGTCCCTCAACGTGATGGGCCTGCACAGCCCTACCTCCGCCATCACCTCCGCGATCATCTTCAACGCCCTGATCATCGTCGCGCTGATCCCGCTCGCGCTGCGCGGAGTCCGCTACACACCCTCGTCGGCGCACGACCTGCTGCGCCGCAACCTGCTGGTGTACGGGCTCGGCGGGCTGGTGCTGCCGTTCGCCGGTATCAAGCTGATCGACCTTCTCATCTCGGCGGTACCCGGCCTCGGCTGACCCTCACCCGTGCGGCCGAACGGCCCGTCAAGGACCCGTATGTGCACGTCAGAGCCCCGTCAGAGAACGGCACTTCGGCTTGTCCGGGGTCTACGGGGCGGCTTCCATGGAACCTGTGAACAGCGCCTGGCTCCTCTTCGACCGGCCGCCGAGTCCCGCTCGGCCGTCCCGTCGTGTGCCGCGCTGCCCGGAAGCCCTCGCGTCCCGCTGACGCGGCTTCCGTGACCCACGGGGCGCCGGCCCTCGCCCTCTCGCCAAGGGACCTGACCCGGTCCGGCGCCCCCTTGCCCTCCTTTCACCCCGCACGCCCGCCGCCCCGTCCGGGGCCGTGGCGCGTGCCCGCAACCCCGGATGGGATCATGTCCGACTCCACCCTTTCGTCCCGTACCGTCCTCGTCACCGGTGCCACCTCCGGCATCGGCCTGGAGACCGCCCGGCTGCTCGCCGAGCGCGGCGCAACCGTGCTGCTGCATGGCCGTACCGCCGAGGAGGCACGCGCCGCCGCAGACCGGCTCGTCGCCACCGCCGGGATCGAGGCCGGCCAACTGTGCACGTATGCGGCCGACTTCGCCCGTCTCGACGAGGTCGAGGGCCTCGCGCACAAGGTGGTCACCGAGCACCCGCATCTGGACGTCCTCGTCAACAACGCGGCCATCGCCGCGCCCGAACGGCACACGGTGACCGCCGACGGCAACGAGATCGCCTTCCAGGTCAACTTCCTCGCCCACTACCTGCTCACCTGCCTGCTGGAGCCGGCCCTCACCAGCGACCCCGGCGGCCGGGTGGTCAACGTCTCCTCGGCGCTGCACCGCACGGCCTCCATCCAGTGGGCCGACCCGAACCGCGCCCGCCGCTACTCCCGGCTCGCCGCGTACGCCCAGTCGCAGCTGGCCCTCACGGTGTTCGCCGCCGACCCGCGCGTCACCGCCGTCTCCGTGCACCCGGGCGCGTGCGAGACCGCGCTGCTCCCGCTCTACGCCCACGAGGGCGCCTCGGCCGCCGAGGGCGCCGCACACGTGGTCCGGCTCTGCGACCCGGCCGTCGAGATCGTCAACGGCGCCTACTACGACCGCGACGCCCGCGTCGAACCGGCCCCGGCGGCGACGGAGGACCGCACCGTCAGGCGGCTGAGCAGGCTGGCCGACCTCCTGGTCGGTCACACCGCTTGAACGCCCCCTCACTGCAACGGAGTTGATCTACATGTCCAAGCGAGCCCGCAAGAAGAAGGCCCGCCGCAGGAAGAAGTCCAACCACGGCACCAAGGCCGGTCAGGGCTGACGCCTCCGGCGGTACGGCGACGGGGGCAGTGCCGGTGAGGGCACTGCCCCCGTCGCGGTCCCTTGAGCTCTGCCCCATCACCCTCAACGCCGGACAAGTCGGAGTGAAGACCCCATGATCGAGCTCGCCCCTTCGCACCTCCCCCTGACCACCCGCTGGCTGCCCGCCGGAACCCCCGGACCCGCCGCCATAGGCGAGCACATCCTGGCCACCGGTGTCGGCCGCTGGTGGGCCGACCGCCCGGTCCACCCGCGCGCGATCGCCGCGTCCTGCGCCGGTTACGTCGTCCTTCGCGGCGCCGCGGACGCGCTCACACCCGAGACCCTGGCACCGCTCGCCGGCACTCGGATCGACGCTCCCGCCAGCCTCCTGCCCGCGCTCGGCGCCGCCTTCGAACGCCTCACCCCCTGGGAGCGGATGGTCTGGACCCTCCAGGCCGAACCGCAGCCCGCCCGGGTCCCGACGGGCGTGACGGTACGGCGCCTGGAGCCGGCCGACGCCGACGCGGTGCTCGCCCTCGGCCCGGACGCCTCCTGGCTCTCGGCCAGCTGGGGCGGACCGCCGGGCCTGGCCGCCTCCGGGCACGCCTGGGCCACGGTAGGCCGCACCGGCCGGGTCCTCGCGATCGCCTGCACCTTCTTCCGCGGCACCCGCTTCGAGGACCTCGCCGTCTACACGGTCCCCGACCGCCGGCGCCACCACCTCGCCCTGGCCTGCGTGACGTCCCTGTGCGCCGACATCGCCGGGCGCGGCCACGTCCCCGCCTGGAACTGCTCGGTCCACAACCGCGCCAGCCGCCTGCTGGCCTGGACCGCGGGCTTCCGCCTGGTCCGCGAGTATGTGCACTACGCGGTGGGCGGTCCGGCAGTACGCGAACGGCTGAGCGCGTGAGAGGGAGCAGGCAGCACGTCGTGCAGGATGCCGTACGGCATAACGCTCGGTGTCCGGCGCCCGGCACCCGCCTGCCGTCCCCCGTACAGCCCAGCGCCCATTTCCGGCCTCCGGGCCACCCTTTCTTGATGCTCCGCCACCTCCTGCCAGGCGATTCTTAACGCAAGCTTGACGCCCAGCGCACTCCGATCCGTGGGCCCACGCGTCACTCTCTGCTTACGCTGGTGCCGCCGTCCGCGTGATGGCCGGAATCGAACTGCGCCGCACCACACCGCGCCGGACACCAGGAGCCGACCCCATGGCCACGACCGAACACCCCCCTCCCAGTCGCCTGCGCGCCTGGATGCTGGAGGGGCTGTCCGACATGGGCAAGGGCGGCGGCCACACCGGCCCCCACGCACAGCCCGAACCCGCGCACCAGGGCCAGCGCTGGTGGCGGGTGATGTGCCTGACCGGTGTCGACTACTTCTCCACCCTCGGCTACCAGCCGGGCATCGCCGCCCTCGCGGCCGGCCTGCTGTCGCCGATCGCGACCATCGTGCTCGTCATAGTCACCCTGGCCGGCGCCCTGCCGGTCTACCGCCGCGTCGCCGAGGAGAGCCCGCACGGCGAGGGCTCCATCGCCATGCTGGAGCGGCTGCTCTCCTTCTGGCAGGGCAAGCTCTTCGTGCTGACCCTGCTCGGCTTCGCCGCCACCGACTTCCTGATCACCATCACCCTGTCGGCCGCCGACGCCTCCACCCACCTGGTGGAGAACCCGCATCTCACCGACTTCCTGCAGGGCAAGCAGATGGTCATCACGCTGTTCCTGGTGGCCCTGCTCGGCGCGGTCTTCCTCAAGGGCTTCCTGGAGGCGATCGGTGTCGCGGTCGTCCTGGTCGGCATCTACCTCGCCCTCAACGTCGTCGTCGTGATCGCCGGCTTCTGGCACGTCATCACCGCCGAGCACGTCATCACCGACTGGACCAGCGCCCTCACCACGGAACACGGCAACGTCTTCGTCATGATCGGCGTCGCCCTGATCGTCTTCCCGAAACTCGCCCTGGGCCTGTCCGGCTTCGAGACCGGTGTCGCCGTCATGCCGAACGTCAAGGGCGACCCGGGCGACACCGAGCAGCAGCCCACCGGCCGGATCCGGGACACCAAGAAGCTGCTCACCACCGCCGCCCTGATCATGAGCTGCTTCCTGATCGCGACCAGCTTCATCACCACGCTGCTCATCCCGGAGAACGAGTTCAAGTCGGGCGGCAGCGCCAACGGCCGTGCACTCGCCTACCTGGCGCACGAGTACCTCGGCAACGCCTTCGGCACGGTCTACGACGTGTCGACCATCGCCATCCTGTGGTTCGCCGGCGCCTCCGCGATGGCCGGCCTGCTCAACCTGATGCCCCGGTACCTGCCCCGCTACGGCATGGCCCCGCACTGGGCCCGCGCCGTGCGCCCGATGGTCATCGTCTTCACCCTGATCGCCTTCCTGGTGACCTGGATCTTCGACGCCGACGTCGACGCGCAGGGCGGCGCCTACGCCACCGGCGTGCTGGTGCTGATCAGCTCCGCCGCGGTCGCGGTGACCATCGCCGCCCGCAAGGCCGGACAGCGCAAGTGGACCATCGGCTTCGGGATCATCTCGGCGGTCTTCCTCTACACGACCGTCGTGAACGTCATCGAGCGCCCGGACGGCGTGAAGATCGGTGCCTGCTTCATCGTCGGCATCATCCTCGTCTCGCTGCTCTCCCGCCTCGCCCGCGCCTTCGAGCTGCGCGTGACCAGCGTGACCCTCGACGACATGGCGGAACGATTCATCCGCGATATGGCCAGCCGCAAGATGCGGTTCATCGCCAACGAGCCGGACCGGCGCGACAAGGCCGAGTACCGCGACAAGATCGAGCAGATCCGGGCCGACAACGACATGCCCGAACAGGAGGACTTCGTCTTCGTCGAGGTGACGGTCACCGACCCCTCCGAGTTCGAGGCGGGCCTGACCGTCCGCGGCGAGGTCCTGCACAACCGCTACCGCGTGCTGACCCTGGAGTCGGCCTCGATCCCCAACGCCCTGGCCGCGCTCCTGCTGCACGTCCGGGACGAGACCGGCTGCATCCCGCACATCTACTTCGAGTGGACCGAGGGCAGCCCGTTCGCCAACTTCCTGCGCTTCTTCCTCTTCGGACAGGGCGAGGTCGCCCCGGTCACCCGCGAGGTGCTGCGCGAGGCGGAGCCGGACCGCTCCCGGCGGCCGCGCGTCCACACGGGCTGACGGCCGGACACAAGACACCGGGCACAAGGCGCCAGGCAGACGGCTCCGGGCAGAGGGCGCAGGACACGGGGCGTAAGAATCCCGTCAATAACCGCACGGTCCGCATAAGAACCCCATCAGCGGTCGCTCGCTGGCCCCCACCGACCCCTACCGTCGGCCTCATGGAGGACAGAAGACGCGGGATGCGAGCGGCCGGTGACCGCACCTGGCGCGGCAGCGCACGCCTGGCCGTGGGCTCTGCCGTCGGCTTCGGCGGGCTGACGTTCCTGGTGGACTGGGACGCCGGCACCCTCACCCCGGCCCGCGCCCTCCTCTGGGTGGCCCTGTCGGCCGCGATCCTCGTCATGCTGCTGCCGGCCCGCGTCACGGCGGGCCCCGGCTGGCTGGCCGTCCGCGGCCCGCTCCGCCGCCGTACCGTCCGCACCGACTCCCTCGTCTACGTCGGCCAGTACGGGGACGTCGCCGAGCATCTGGTCCTGCGCGACTCCGACGGCAACCGGCTGGAGCTCGACCCGGGCGTCCTGCACGCCAACCCCCTGCTCTGGCACGAACTCGACACCGGCGTCCGCCGTTCTCTGGAGCGCGGCACCCTGCGCCGGGGCGCCGAGGTGCTGACGCGACTCGGCCACGAGATCGACGATACGAACGCACGCGCGGTTCTCGACGCGTCCGGCCTCACCTGACCGGTCACCCCACGTCCTCGTACCCCGCCACCTGGCCCTATGGTGAGCCCATGCCCTCCTACACGATCGGCCAGGCGGCACGGCTGCTCGGCGTCAGCCCGGACACCGCCCGCCGCTGGGCCGACGCGGGCCGGATGACCACCCATCGGGACGAGGGCGGCCGGCGGCTCATCGACGGCACGGACCTCGCCGCGTTCTCCGTCGAACTGGCCAAGGCCGGCACCGCCGAGGAGGACGCCTCCTACACCTCGGTCCGCAACGCCTTCCCCGGCATCGTCACCGCGATCAAGCTCGGCGACGTCGCCGCCCAGGTCGAGATCCAGGCCGGCCCGCACCGGCTGGTCTCCCTGCTGACCCGGGAGGCGGTCGAGGAACTCGGCCTGGAGGTCGGCATGGAGGCCACCGCCCGGGTGAAGTCCACGAACGTGCACATCGACCGCGTCTGACGGGGTCACCTGCACAGCAGGGCGGCCCACAGGTCCAGCCGGTCGCTCAGCCGGGACAGGTCCCGGCCGGTGAAGTGCTCCACCCGCTGCATCCGGTAGTGCACCGTGTTCACGTGCAGATGCAGCGCCTCCGCCGTGCGCGCCCAGGAGCCGTCGCAGGCCAGGAAGGTCTCCAGGGTGCTCAGCAGCACGGCGAAGGCGGCGCGGCCGCCGGTCAGCAGCGGGCCGAGGACGGTACGGCTGTAGGCCGCGCGGACGTCGGCGGGCACTCCGGTGAGCAGCGCGTCGAGACTGGTGAGCGCGGTGGCGTCGGTGACGGCGGAGGCATCCGGCGCGGTGGCGCGGGCGGAGGTGAGCGCGTACCGCGCCTGCGCCAGCGCACCGGCCAGCCCGCCGGGCCCCGCCGCTGTCACCCCGGTTCCGCCGTGCAGCGGGACACCGGGATCGCAGCCGGCGACCAGCGACCAGACCTCGTCCAGCGGGCCCTCCACGTCGGGCAGCACCGCGAAGGCTCCCCCGTCCGGCAGCCGGCCCACCGCCGCGTGCGCCGCGACATGCCCGGCGACCTCCGCCAGTGCCCCCTCGGCGAGCCCCGGCCGCCGGGCTCCGGTGTCGGCGACGACCACCCGGCAGGAGGTCGCGTCGGCGGGCAGCCCGCACTCCCGGACCGCGGCCTGCAGAGTCCCCTCGACCGCCCCTGCCGCCGCCCCGGCCAGCAGCGCGCCCAGTTCGTCGGCCGCCTGCCGCTCGGCCGACCGGCGCCGGACCGCTGTCTCCTGGCAGCGGCCCAGCGCGGCGGCCACTTCGTGCAGCATCCCGGCCGGCGCGCTGTCGGGGTCGGGCAGGTACAGCAGCCAGCGCTCGTACGGCGAGACACTGTCGGCGGCGACGGACACCGTCATCCCGCGCCCGTCCGCGACCAGTTTCGCGGCCTCCCGGCCCGGCACCCGTGGTGCGGCGGCCGTGGCCGCGACGGTCCGCCCCGACGGCGTGAAGACATGGGCGGCGGTCCGGTCCAGATGCGCGAAGGCCGCCGCGAGCAGCTCCGCCGGTCCGGCCTCCTGGGCGAGCAGCCTGCTCAGCCGGACCCGGGCGTTCTCCGGCAGCGCCTGCCTGCGGCTCAACTCGCCCCACTGCCGCAGGTACACGGTGTCCGTGATCGCCCGGAACATGATGTGTGCCGGCACCCCGGCGACCGGGACGCCGTGCCGTACGCACGCCTCCACCAGTTCCCCGGGCACGCCCCCGTGGGTCTCCTCCCCGGCGAACAGCGCCACGGCCCCGGCCTCCTTGAGGGCCGACACGAACCGCTCCGCCTTCCCCGGCGCCCACCACACCAGTCCGCTGAGCACCACCTCCCCGGGCCGCACGAAGCGGGCCGGGTCCTCCAGGTCGGTGACCGTCACCCCGCTGATCTCCCGGGTCAACAGGGCGTCCTGCGCCCACAGCGGACGCAGCCCGAGGGAGTGGTCCGCCACGAGGTGTTCGACGTGCATGTGCTCAGACTCCTTGTGCCGTCCTCGCATTCACCAGGTGAGTGCGAGTTACAGCATCGTAAATGCAAGTCTTTCCGCACGGAACGTCTCTTGGTGAATCATCCAGGACCGGCCCCGTCCGGCTCGTTTTTTCCGTGCCCCGCACCAGTCGTGCGGGGCCCTCGCGCGTTGCTTCACTGACCGGCATGGACCTGAACACGCTGGTGGAGATCCGCGACGCCCGGGACCCGGCCCCCTGGCGGCCGGGCGACGCCTGGCTCGGCGGCGGGACGTACCTCTTCTCCGAGCCCCAGCCGCACCTGCGCCGCCTGGTCGACCTGAGCCGCACCGGCTGGACTCCCCTGCGGCACACCCCGGACGGCGCCCTGGAGATCGCCGCCACCTGCACCGTCGCCCAGCTCTCCCGGTACGCACGGTCATCGCCGGCGGCGGCCGCTCCCCTCGTCGAGCAGTGCTGCCGCGCCTTCCTCGCCTCCTTCAAGATCTGGAACGTGGCCACGGTCGGCGGCAACCTCTGCAACGCCCTCCCGGCCGGCCCGATGATCTCCCTCACGGCCGCGCTCGACGGGGAGTGCCTGCTGATCGCCCAGGACGGCGTACGACGGCGGGTCCCGGTCGCCCGCTTCGTGACCGGCGCGGGCCGCAAGGACCTGGCCGAGGGCGAACTGCTGCGCTCGGTCACCGTCCCGGCCCGCGCGCTGGCCCGCCGCACCGCGTTCCGCCAGGCCTCCCTCTACGGCCTGGGCCGCTCCGGCGTACTGGTGATCGGCACGCTGGACCCCGTCGACGGCTCGTTCGCGCTGACGGTCACCGCGTCGACCGTGCGGCCGGTGCGGCTGTGGTTCCCGCTGGTGCCGACGGCGGAGGCGCTGCGGGCGGCGATCGGTGCGGGCGTCGGGGACGGGGAGTGGTTCGACGACATCCACGGGCTGCCGGAGTGGCGGTGCCATATGACATGTCACTTCGCGGAGCAGATCCGCCGCGAGCTGGCGGAACCGCGGGACCTGGGGGAGCGATGAGGATCGAGGTCAACGGCCGGTCCCACGACGACGAACCGCGCCCGGGCCAGTGCCTGCGCACCTACCTCCGCGAGCGCGGCTGGTTCGGGGTGAAGAAGGGCTGCGACGCCGGCGACTGCGGAGCCTGCACGGTCCACGTCGACGGCGAACCGGTGCACAGCTGCCTCTACCCGGCCTTCCGCGCCGAGGGCCGCACGGTCACCACCGTCGAGGGCCTCGCCTCCCCCGACGGCGAACTCCACCCCGTGCAGCGGAGGTTCCTGGACGCCCAGGGCTTCCAGTGCGGCTTCTGCACGGCCGGCTTCCTGATGACCACGGCCGCCCTGACCGACGAGCAACTCACCGATCTGCCCCGGGCGTTCAAGGGCAACCTGTGCCGCTGCACCGGCTACCGGGCCATCGAGGACGCCGTGCGCGGGGTGAAACACGTCGAGGAGCCGTCCGCCGGCGAGTCCGTCGGCCGCAACCTGCCGGCCCCCGCCGGACCACAGGTCGTCACCGGCACCGCCCGCTACACCTTCGACCTCGACGTGCCCGGCCTGCTCCACATGAAGCTGCTGCGCTCCCCGCACGCCCACGCCCGCATCACCTCGATCGACACCTCGGCCGCGCTGCGCGTGCCGGGCGTGCACGCCGTCCTCACCCACCACGACGCCCCGGAACGCCACTACTCCACCGCCCGCCACGAGCACCCCGAGGAGGACCCGGCCGACACCCGCCTCCTCGACGACACGGTCCGCTACATCGGCCAGCGGGTCGCGGCGGTCGTCGCGGAGAGCGAGGCGGCGGCGGAGGAGGGCTGCCGGCGGATCTCAGTGGTATATGACATTGCACCCGCGGTCCTGGACCCGGAGGAGGCGATGCGCCCCGGCGCCCCCGTCGTCCACGACAAGGACCCGTCGGCCGCCCGCATCTCCCGCCCGCACGCCAACGTCGTCGGCGAGGCGCACGGCGAGATCGGTGACGTCGAGGCCGGTTTCGCCACGGCCGACGCCGTCCACGAGGCAACCTTCCGCACCCAACGGGTCCAGCACGCCAGCCTGGAGACGCACGGCGCGGTCGCCTGGCTCGACGAGGACGGGCGCCTCACCGTCCGCACCAGCTCCCAGACCCCGTTCCTCACCCGCCGCGCCCTGTGCACGCTCTTCGACCTGCCGCCGGAGCAGGTCAGGGTGGTCGCGGGCCGGGTCGGCGGTGGCTTCGGCGGCAAGCAGGAGATGCTGGTCGAGGACGTCGTGGCCCTTGCCGTGCTGCGGCTGCGCCGACCGGTGAAGCTGGAGTACACCCGCGCCGAGCAGTTCTACGGCGCCACCACCCGGCACCCGTTCACCGTGCACGTGAAGGCAGGCGCCCGCCACGACGGCACGCTGACCGCGCTCCAGCTCCGGGTGGTCTCCAACACCGGCGCGTACGGCAACCACGGCCCGGCGGTGATGTTCCACAGCGTGGGCGAGTCGATGGCGATGTACCGGGCCCCGCACAAGAAGGTCGACGCCTACTCGGTATACACCCACACCGTCCCGGCCGGCGCCTTCCGCGGTTACGGCCTGGGCCAGGTGCTGTTCGCGGTCGAGTCCGCCCTCGACGAGCTCGCTCGTGAACTCGGCCTGGACCCCCTGGACTTCAAGGCCCGCAACATCATCGGCCCGGGCGAGTCGATGCTCACCCCCGGCGGCCACGAGGAGGACCTGCACATCGCGAGCTACGGCTTCGACCAGTGCGTGTCCATCGTCCGCCGGGCCCAGGCGGAACCCGCCACCGCGGCCCCGGACGGCTGGCTGGTCGGCGAGGGCGCGGCGCTGGCGATGATCGCGACGGGCCCGCCGGGCGGCCACATCGCCGACGCCAGGGCCGCCCTGCTCCCCGACGGCAGCTTCGATCTGGCGGTCGGCACGGCCGAGTTCGGCAATGGCACCACGACCGTCCACCGCCAGATCGCGGCCGGCGAACTCGCCACCACCGTCGACCGGATCACCGTCCGCCAGTCCGACACGGACGTCGTACGGCACGACACCGGGGCCTTCGCCTCCACCGGAACCGTGGTCGCGGGCAAGGCCACCCTGCGCGCCTCCCGCGCCCTCGCCGACCTGCTCCTCGACTTCACCGCCGCACACCTGGGCGTGGCGCGCGCCGACTGCCGGCTGGTGGAAGAGGCCGTCCTGCACCCGGGCGGGCGGCTCCCGCTCAAGGAGCTGTACGCGGCCGCCCGCGCGGTCGGCGTCGAGTGCGCCGCCGAGGGCCACTTCGGTGGCACCCCGCGTTCGGTCGCCTTCAACGCGCAGTGGTTCAGGGTGGCCGTGGACCCGGACACCGGGGAGATCCGCATCCTGCGCAGCGTGCACGCCGCCGACGCGGGCAAGGTGATGAACCCGATGCAGTGCCGCGGCCAGGTGGAGGGCGGGGTGGCCCAGGCGCTCGGCGCGACCCTCTTCGAGAACGTACGGCTGGACGCGCGCGGCGAGGTCGAGACGGCCGCCTTCCGCCGCTACCGGCTGCCGCAGTACGCCGACATCCCGCGCACCGAGGTGCACTTCATGGAGACCACCGACGCCATCGGGCCGCTGGGCGCGAAGTCGATGAGCGAGAGCCCGTTCAACCCGGTCGCACCGGCGCTGGCCAACGCGCTGCGGGACGCGACGGGCGTACGGTTCACGGAGCTGCCGCTGACACGCGACCGGGTGTGGCGGGCGCTGGATGCCAGCCGCCGTAGCCGCCGTCCACCCGTATCCCCGTGATGCCGCTGATGTGCCGGGCCCCGCAACGGTCCTGCGGCAGCACCAGTTGCGGACCGGCCCGGTCCAGCGGGGTGTCGTCGATGCTGACCCCGAGCAGAACCGGGGCATGGCCGAAATCGGGGTCGATCTCCGCCCAGGAGAGCAGCGCGTGGTGCCCGTCGGCGCCGGAGACGGCGATGAGGAAGCGGAGCCGGTCCTTGCGCCGGGCGGGGTCGAATCCGGGTCCGGCGGCGGTGAGGACGTCGTACAGCCGCGGTCCGGTGAAGGCGTGGTGCTGGATGCCGCTGGTGGCGCACTCGAAGCTGGACCGCACCCGGTGCTGGGGCCAGCGCAGGAGGTCGGGCACGGTCAGCCGGGCCGGTCGTGCGAGGTCTCCGGTGAGGACGAGTTCGGCGAGCGTCATGTGCGGCCACCTCCCGGATGACGGTACCCGCGACAGGTCACCGTACAAACGCACATGCCAGCCCCAATCCGTAAGTATGCAGCTCATGCGATGTGACAGAAGACTTACGCCTGGCATCTGCGGCAGTATCATCGCCACGCGGACTGATAGACAGGTCGCAGCAGGGCGCGACAGATTGTTCATAGAATTCAGAGGAGTTCACTCGTGATGACCCGTTCCGTGCGCCGGACCCGGCGGACGCTCCAGGTGGCCGGTGCTTCGGTCGCGGCCCTGCTGGCCCTGAGCGCCTGCTCCTCCTCCGACGACGACTCGTCCGCTACGACGAAGTCGGACACGTCGGCGGCGGCGACGCCCAAGCTGTCGGGCTCGATCACCGTGTTCGCTGCGGCCTCGCTCCAGGAGAGCTTCACCACCCTGAAGGCCGACTTCGAGAAGGCCAACCCGGGCACCAAGGTCAACTTCAGCTTCGGCGGCAGTGACACCCTAGCGGCGCAGATCACCAGCGGTGCGCCTGCCGACGTCTTCGCCGCCGCGAGCCCCAAGACCATGGCGATCGTGACGGACAAGAAGGACACCGCCACCACGCCGGCCACCTTCGTCCGCAACCAGCTGGAGATCGCCACCCTGCCGGGCAACCCCGACAAGATCTCCTCGCTGAAGGACCTCACGAAGTCGTCGCTGAAGGTCGTGCTGTGCGACAAGACGGTGCCGTGCGGTGCCGCCGCGCAGAAGGCCCTGGACGCCGGCAAGCTCAAGCTCACCCCGGTCTCCTACGAGGAGGACGTGAAGTCCGCCCTCAACAAGGTGGTGCTGAAGGAGGCCGACGCGGCGGTCGTCTACAAGACCGACGTGAAGGCCGCCGGCAGCAAGGTGGAGGGCGTGGAGTTCCCCGAGTCCGCCAACGCCATCAACGACTACCCGATCGCCCTCCTCAAGAACGCCCCGAACCCGACGGTGGCCAAGGCGTTCATCGCTTTGGTGCAGTCCGCCGAGGGCCAGCAGGTGCTGAACGACGCCGGGTTCCTCAAGCCGTGACGAAGGCCGACGAGTCCGGCGCCGCGGCCGGCCCCCTCACGGGCGGTCCGCGGCGCCGGCGCGTTCGGGCAGCCGTACCGCTACCGCTCCTCCTCCCCGGAGCGGTAGCTCTGGTCTTCCTGCTCCTGCCGCTGGTCGCCCTGCTGGTGCGGGCCCCCTGGCGCAGCCTGCCGTCCCTGCTCACCAGCACGGAGGTCTGGCAGGCCCTCCAGCTCTCCCTGATCTGCGCGACGGCAGCGACGGCCGTGAGCCTGGTCCTGGGCGTGCCGCTGGCCTGGCTGCTGGCCCGCACCGAGTTCCCCGGCCGGGGTCTCGTACGGGCGCTGGTCACCCTCCCCCTCGTCCTCCCCCCGGTGGTGGGCGGTGTGGCCCTGCTCCTCGCCCTGGGCCGCAACGGGGTGGTCGGCCAGTGGCTGGACTCCTGGTTCGGCATCACCCTCCCGTTCACCACGGCGGGCGTGGTGGTCGCCGAGTCCTTCGTGGCCATGCCCTTCCTGGTGATCAGCGTCGAGGGCACGCTGCGCGCCGCCGACCCCCGCTACGAGGAGGCGGCCACCACCCTGGGCGCCTCCCGCTTCACGGCGTTCCGCCGGGTCACGCTCCCGCTCATCGCCCCCGGCATCGCGGCCGGCTCGGTCCTGGCCTGGGCCCGGGCGCTCGGCGAGTTCGGAGCGACGATCACGTTCGCCGGCAACTTCCCCGGCCGCACCCAGACCATGCCGCTCGCCGTCTACCTCGCCCTGCAGAACGACCCCGACGCGGCGATCGCGCTCAGCCTGGTGCTGCTGACGGTGTCGATCGCGGTGCTGGCGGCGTTGCGGGATCGTTGGATGACGGCATCATGAGAACGACCCGGTGGACGACGCCCCGATGACCAACTCACATCCCGCACCGGCGGACGGCACGCAGCCTCCCCACGGACCGTCCGCGTCCGCCGACGGCACACAGCATCCCGACGGGCGCCCCTCAGCCGCCGACGGCACCCAGCATCCCCACCGACCACCCGCAGCCGCCGATGGCGCTCAGCCCCCGCAGGGGCCACCCGCGCCCGACACCGATACCCGCACAGGTGGTGCGGGTGGGAACCCAAAGCCGGCCGAAGGCCGGGTACCACCCCCCCACCCGCACCCGGCGACGCACGGCCTCCACGCCCACCTCGTCGTCACCCGCCCCACCTTCCACCTGGACATCACCCTCACCGCCGCCCCCGGCGAGGTCGTCGCCCTCCTGGGTCCCAACGGCGCGGGCAAGACCACCGCCCTCCGCGCCCTGGCCGGCCTCACCCCCCTCACCGCCGGCCATCTCCACCTGGACGGCACGGAGGTGGACCGCACGCCCCCCGAATCCCGCCCGGTGGGCGTCGTCTTCCAGGACTACCTCCTCTTCCCCCACCTCACGGCCCTCGACAACGTCGCCTTCGGCCCCCGCTGCCACGGCGCGACGAAGGCCGAGGCGCGCGCCCAGGCGGCCGCCTGGCTGGACCGCATGGGCCTCGCCGAACACGCCGGCGTCAAACCCCGCCGTCTCTCCGGCGGCCAGGCCCAGCGCGTCGCGCTGGCCCGCGCCCTGGCCACCCGCCCCCGCCTGCTGCTCCTGGACGAACCCCTCGCCGCCCTCGACGCGCGCACCCGTCTGGACGTGCGTTCCCAACTCCGCCGTCACCTGGCCGAGTTCGAGGCGGTCGCGGTCCTGGTCACGCACGACCCGCTGGACGCCATGGTGCTGGCCGACCGCCTGATCGTCATCGAACACGGCCGGGTCGTCCAGGAGGGCACGCCCTCCGACATCGCCCGCCACCCGCGCACCGACTACATCGCCCACCTGGTCGGCCTCAACCTCTACCGGGGCCGGGCCGCGGGCCACACGGTCGAACTGGACACGGACCCCTCGAACACCACCACCATCACCACCACCGAAGTCCTCGCCGGTGACGTCTTCGTCGCGTTCCCGCCGAGCGCCGTCACCCTCTTCCGGGACCGTCCCACCGGCGCCAGCGCCCGCAACCTCTGGCGCTGCGAGGTCGCCGGCCTGGAGACCCACGGCGACCAGATCCGCGCCGACCTGACCGGGGAACTCGCCCTCGCCGCAGACCTGACCACAGTCGCAGCCGCGGAACTGGACCTGCACCCGGGCGCCACGGTCTGGGCAACGGTGAAGGCGACCCAGACACACGCGTACCCGGCATAAAACCGCGTACCCGGTACAAGACGAGAGGCCCCGCCGAAGCGGGGCCTCCGTCAAACCCTTCGCGTCAGTCCTCGTACGCGTCCAGCGGCGGGCAGGAGCACACCAGGTTCCGGTCACCGAAGGCCTGGTCGATCCGGCGCACCGGCGGCCAGTACTTGTCGGCGGCGGACACCCCGGCGGGGAAGACGGCCTCCTCCCGGCCGTACGCGTGCTTCCACTCGCCGCCCAGCGCACCGGCGGTGTGCGGGGCACCGCGCAGCGGGTTGTCGTCGGCGGGCCACTCCCCCGCCCCGACCTTGTCGATCTCCGCCCGGATGGCGATCATCGCCTCGCAGAACCGGTCCAGCTCGCCGAGGTCCTCGGACTCGGTCGGCTCGATCATCAGCGTGCCGGCCACCGGGAAGGACATCGTCGGCGCGTGGAAGCCGTAGTCGATGAGCCGCTTGGCGACGTCGTCGACGCTCACTCCGGTCGCCTTGGTCAGCGGCCGCAGGTCGATGATGCACTCGTGCGCGACCAGCCCGCCGGGCCCGGTGTAGAGCACGGGGAAGTGCGGCTCCAGCCGCTTGGCGACGTAGTTGGCGCTGAGCACGGCCACCTGCGTGGCCCGCTTCAGCCCCTCGCCGCCCATGAGCCGGACGTACGCCCACGAGATCGGCAGGATCCCCGCCGAGCCCCACGGCGCGGCCGAGATCGGCCCGACGCCCGTCTCCGGCCCGGCGGCCGGCTGCAGCGGGTGGTTCGGCAGGTACGGCGCGAGGTGCGCGCGCACCGCCACGGGACCGACACCGGGACCGCCGCCGCCGTGCGGGATGCAGAAGGTCTTGTGCAGGTTGAGGTGGGAGACGTCGCCGCCGAAGTGCCCCGGCTTGGCGACCCCGACCAGGGCGTTGAGGTTGGCCCCGTCGACGTACACCTGGCCGCCGGCCTCGTGCACCTGCGCGCAGATGTCGGCGACGTGCTCCTCGAACACCCCGTGCGTGGACGGGTAGGTGATCATCAGCACGGCGAGCTCGTCGCGGTGCTGCTCGATCTTCGCCCGCAGGTCCGGGACGTCGATCTCGCCGTCCTCGGCGGTCTTCACGACGACGACCTTCATACCCGCCATCACGGCGCTGGCGGCATTGGTCCCGTGGGCGGACGACGGAATCAGGCACACGGTCCGCTGCGCGTCGCCGTTGGCGCGGTGGTACGCGCGCACGGCGAGCAGCCCGGCGAGTTCGCCCTGCGATCCGGCGTTGGGCTGCAGCGACACCTTGTCGTACCCGGTGACCTCAGCGAGCCGCTCCTCCAGCTCCCGGATGAGGGTCAGGTAGCCCTGCGCCTGCTCGGCGGGCGCGAACGGGTGCAGCTGGCCGAACTCGGGCCAGGTGACCGGTTCCATCTCGGTGGTCGCGTTGAGCTTCATGGTGCAGGAGCCCAGCGGGATCATCCCGCGGTCCAGCGCGTAGTCCCGGTCGGCGAGCCTGCGCAGGTAGCGGAGCATCGCGGTCTCGGAGCGGTGCTGCCGGAAGACGGGGTGGGTCAGGTAGCCGTCGGCGCGCAGCAGCGCCTCGGGCAGCGTGTCCTCGGCGGCGGCGTCCAGCGCCTCGACGTCGCCCTCGACGCCGAAGGCCGTCCAGACGGCGCTCAGCTGGGCGCGGGTGGTGGTCTCGTCGCAGGCCATGGAGACGTGGTCGGCGTCGACGAGACGCAGGTTGACGCCGCCCCGGCGGGCGGCGCCGACGATCTCGGCGGCCTTGCCGGGCACGCGCGCGGTCAGGGTGTCGAAGTAGGCGCCGTGCACGATCTCGACACCGCCGGCCGTGAGTCCCGCGGCGAGGATCGTGGCGTAGCGGTGCGTCCGCCGCGCGATGGCCCTGAGCCCCTCGGGCCCGTGGTAGACGGCGTACATGCCGGCCATCACCGCGAGCAGCACCTGCGCGGTGCAGATGTTGCTGGTGGCCTTCTCCCGCCGGATGTGCTGCTCACGGGTCTGCAGCGCCAGCCGGTACGCCTTGTTCCCGTCCACGTCCACGGAGACGCCCACGAGCCGCCCGGGCAGGCTGCGCGCGAACTTCTCACGGACCGCCATGTAACCGGCGTGCGGCCCGCCGAAGCCCATCGGCACACCGAACCGCTGGGTGGTGCCGACGGCGATGTCGGCCCCGAGCTCACCCGGCGAGGTCAGCAGGGTCAGCGCGAGCAGGTCGGCGGCGACGGTGACGAGCGCGCCGACTTCGTGCGCCTGCTCGACGACGGACTTGATGTCGCGTACGGCACCGGAGGCGCCGGGGTACTGGACGAGCACCCCGTTGATCTCCCGCCCGGCGAGGTCCGCCGGAATGCCGTCGGCGAGGTCGGCGACCACGACCTCCACGCCCGTGGGCTCGGCCCGGGTCTGGATCACGGCGATGGTCTGCGGCAGCGCGTCCGCGTCGACGACGAAGACGCCCTTCTTGTTCTTGCCCATGCGCAACGACAGGGCCATGGCCTCCGCGGCGGCCGTGCCCTCGTCGAGCAGCGAGGCACCGGAGGTGGGCAGCCCGGTGAGGTCGGCGACCACGGTCTGGAAGTTCAGCAGCGCTTCCAGGCGGCCCTGGGAGATCTCCGGCTGGTACGGCGTGTAGGCCGTGTACCAGGCGGGGTTCTCCATCACGTTGCGCAGAATCACGGGCGGCGTGAAGGTCCCGTAGTACCCCAGGCCGATCATCGAGTCGAGCACCTGGTTCCGGTCGGCCAGCGACCGCAGCTCGGCCAGTACCTCGGCCTCGGTCCGGGCGTCCGGCAGCTCCAGGCGGTCGGCGTTCTTGATCACGTCCGGCACGGCGGCGGCGGTCAGCTCGTCGAGCGAGCCGTACCCGACCTGGGCGAGCATCTTGGCCCGAGCCTCGTGGTCGGGGCCGATATGGCGCTGCTCGAAGGGAATACCCTGCTCAAGCTCGGAGAGCGGGATGCGCTGGGCGGTCATTGCGGAGGCCTCCTGGTCTGACGCGACCTTCGAGGGGTACCCCGGCACGGGTACCCCGACGGCCTCCCCCTCTGTCATCTAACCTGAGAGCTTCGCCAGTGGGCCCTTGCGGACCACCGGCTTTCACCGTCGGTGAGAGCGGACACCATCGACGTCCGCCCTGCTTTCCAGAGTGACCTCGTCCGTGCGGTACGTGAGCCTGAGAGATTCCGGGGAGGATTTGCTCCTTCGGCGCCTCCGGTTGCCCGGAGGACTCTCCCGCACGGGGTCAGCAGCCGTTGCCAGGGTACCAGCGAGGGCAACACCGGAGCCTTCGAGTGGCCGCCTCCTTCAATGTGCTCTTTTGTAGTGCTTACGGATGAGTTGCGACCAAGTGGAGGGCCCGTGCAGACCGACATCGATCCGCGCAACCTGATCGGCCGCAAGGCGTTCGACCGCAACGGCACGAAGATCGGCACGATCGACGAGGTGTACCTCGACGACGCGACGGGCGTGCCGGAGTGGGCGGCCATACGCACCGGCCTGTTCTCCCGGGACGCCTTCGTGCCCCTGGAGCCCAGCGAACTGGTCGAGGGCACCCTGCAGGTCCCCTTCGACCGCGCCCTGATCAAAGACGCCCCCGACTTCGGCGTGGGCCGCCACCTCTCCCCGGAACAGGAACTCCAGCTCTACCACCACTACGGCCTGGACACGACCGCCCCGCCCCACGACCACCCGGACCGCGACTTCGGCAAGCTGGCGGGAACGGAGGACGCGGGTGCTTGATGGCCGACGGTGCGTGCGGGCCGGTGGGGGCTGATCGCGCGGTTCCTCCCCCAGCCTTCGGCTGGGGGTACCCCCTCTGGGGGAGGCACCCTGCCAGCGCCGGTAAGCGACATCCCTCGGTCACGCCCCCACCCCGTCCACCGGAACCCCCCGCCCTCCCGGCACCAACGGCAGCGGCTCCGCCGGCTCCAGCTCAGGGTCCTCGACCCGAAACGTCCGCACTCTCCCCGGCTCGACCGACCCCGGCGTCTCGAACCGCACCGTCACCCGCCCCAGCCCACTCCCCTGTACCCACCCGTGCCCGTATTCGGCATGCCGCACATCATGCCCCGCAGGCCACCGCCGCTCGGCAACCACCTGCTCCTCGGCGGCCGGCTCCGCAACGTCCTCCTCCGCGGCGAACTCCGCCGCCCCCTCCCCGGCCGCTGCCTGCGCGAACAGGTCCTCCTGCGTGTAGTCGGCCAGCCCCGACACCCCCACCCCCAGCAACCGCACGCCCCCGGTCGTGTCCACCGAGTCCAGCAACCGCGCGGCCGCCTCCCGTACCACCGCCGGGTCGTCGGTCGGCCCCCTGAGCGTCTCCGACCGGGTCAGGGTCGAGAAGTCGTACCGCCGCACCTTGAGCACGATGGTCCGTCCGGACAGCCCGGCCCCCCGCAGCCGCCGTACACACCGGTCGGCCAGCCGCTGCACCTCCATCCCCACCCGCAGCCGGTCGTGGATGTCCACGTCGTAGGTGTCCTCGACCGACACCGACTTCGTCTCCCGTTCGGCCACCACGGGCCGCTCGTCGTGCGCGAGCGCCATCGCGTACAGCGAGTGGCCGTGGGCCTTGCCGAGCAGCCGTACCAGCTCGTCCTCCCCCGCCTCGGCGATCTCGTCGACCGTGGTGATCCCGGCCCGCCGCAGATGGTCCCCCGTGGCCGGCCCCACCCCCGGCAGGGTCCGCACCGTCATCGGCCCCAGCATCGCCCGCTCCGTACCCGGCTCGATCAGCACCAGCCCGTCGGGCTTGGCCTGCTCGGAGGCGATCTTCGCGAGCATCTTGGCGGCGGCGAGCCCGACCGACCCGGAGAGCCCGGTGACGGCCCGTATGTCTGCGCGGAGCCTCTCCCCCACCAGGCGCGCCGACACGGCGTCCCAGGCCACCTCACCGGCCTCCAGATCCACGAACGCCTCGTCCAGGCTGAGCGGCTCCACCAGCGGGGAGAGCCCGCGCAGCAGCCCCATCACCTGCTCGCTGATCGACCGGTACAGCCCGAAGCGGGGCACCAGATACGCGGCGTTCGGCGCCAGCCGCCGTGCCTGCCCCATCGGCATCGCGGAGTGCACCCCGAACACCCGGGCCTCGTACGACGCGGTGGCCACCACACCGCGGGGTCCCAGCCCGCCCACGACCACGGCCTTCCCGCGCAGGCTCGGCTTGGACGCCTGCTCCACCGAGGCGAAGAAGGCATCCATGTCGAGATGCAGGATCGTGGGCGCGTTTCTCACATCTCCGATGCTGCACCACAGCACTGACAATGCCCCGGCACGAAACCGCGCCGGGGCATCACAGGAGGCCTTCAGACCGCCCGGTTGCGCCGCCGGGCCAGTTCGTCGGCGGGGTTGTGGCCGACGAGCGTCTCGCCGGTGTCGACGCGCTCGCCGTGCAGCTGGGAGAGCGCGTTCTCCACGTCCCGCCACACCACGCCGACCGCGATCCCGAAGATGCCCTGACCGCCCTGGAGCAGGGCGTGCACCTCGTCGGGCGAGGTGCACTCGTAGACCGTGGCACCGTCGCTCATCAGGGTCATGCGCTCCAGGTCGCGGAAACCGCGGTCCCTCAGGTGCTGGACGGCGGAGCGGATGTTCTGGAGGGAGACCCCGGTGTCCAGGAACCGCTTGACGATCTTCAGGACGACGACGTCCCGGAAGCTGTACAGACGCTGGGTGCCCGACCCGTAGGCGGGCCGCACGCTGGGCTCGACCAGGCCGGTGCGGGCCCAGTAGTCGAGCTGCCGGTAAGTGATGCCGGCCGCCGCGCAGGCCGTTGGCCCGCGGTAGCCGATCTCCTCGGTGGCCATGGACGCCGCCCCTCCGCCGCTTTGCACTGCGGTCGGCCGCTGAGGGGCGTGACCGGCAATGCTGCTGTGAAGCGGGGACGGACCGCTCTCCCCGAAACCGCGTCCGGGGGCACCCCCAGCCATACCGTCGCCGCTGCTTCTCACGCCGACCTCCGTCCTTGACCTGCCTTCTCGACGGTAGGCAGTCACCAGGGGTGCGTCAACGATCGCCACACTCGGCACGCCGAGTGATAATCACCCTAGGAGTGGTTTCCCGTGCCCCACCGCGGGGAAAGGCTAGCCGAATGCTCTGGCGGGAGGCCGTAGGACGCTCTCAATGGCCGCTGGCAATTGCCCATGAGTTTCGGCTGTGACCGGCCCCGCACCGGCCCGTCGCGGGCCTTGTGTCACGAATCGGCCCGTCACCGACCTCCTGGTGGATGACGGGCCCGCTCCGGTCCTCACTGGCTGCTGGTGCCGAAGTCCTCCGGGGAGATCTGGTCGAGGAACTCGCGGAACTTCTCCACCTCGTCCTCCTGCTCGTCCGGGATCGCGATGCCCGCGTCGTCCAGCACCGTGTCACTGCCGTAGATCGGCGTTCCGGTGCGCAGCGCCAGCGCTATGGCGTCGGACGGACGGGCGCTCACCTCGACCCCGCTGGCGAAGACCAGTTCCGCGTAGAAGACGCCTTCACGCAGGTCCGTGATGCGCACTTCGGTGAGCTCCTGGCCGACGGCCTCCAGCACGTCCTTGAACAGGTCATGGGTCAGCGGCCTGGCGGGCGCCATGCCCTGCTGGGCGAACGCGATCGCCGTCGCCTCCCCCGGCCCGATCCAGATGGGGAGGTAACGGTCGCCTCCCACTTCGCGCAGGAGCACGATCGGTTGGTTGGAGGGCATTTCCACCCGGACACCTACGACATCGAGCTCGTTCACACAGCAACCCTAGGCCGTGCCCGGGACGTTTGGGTAGTCGGGCCCGGAACGCGCGCCCGATCCGGCCTCCGCCCGGGTCCTGTCGCGTTTGTCACGGCAGCCGCACCCCCAGCGCCGTCTGCATCAGCGCGGCGTGCAGCTTCACCGTGAGCGCCGCCAGCTCCTTCGTACGGGCCTCCGCATGGGCCCTGGTCTGCGGGTTGCGGTGACGCTTGAGCGGCGCCACCACCTGGTCCACCAGGCCGGCCTCCCGGTCGGCGGCGGCCTTCATCGCCCGCAGATGGCGCGGCTCGATCCCGAACCGGCCCAGCTCGGCCACGAGCGAGGCCACGGTGACCGTCTCCACGTCGTACACGCCGTCCTCCAGCGGAGCGATCAGTCCGTACGACTCCCACTCCGCGAGGCGGCTCTCGTCGATGTCGGCGGCCGCGAGCAGTTCGTCCCGGCCGATCCGCGCCACCGTGGGCACCTCGGGAGCCGTCGGCACGGCCTCGCCGTCCCGCTGCCGTCCCAGCACGGGCGGCTGTACCGCCTCGCCGCGCTCCATGGCTTCCAGGTACTCCCGGATGACCTTGAGCGGCAGATAGTGGTCCCGCTGCATCCGCAGAACGTGTCCGAGACGCTCCACGTCCCCGGCGCTGAACTTCCGGTACCCGGAAGGGGTACGGCGCGGCTCGATGAGCCCCTCCGACTCCAGAAAGCGGATCTTGGAGATGGTGACTTCGGGGAACTCGTCGCGCAGCACGTTCAGCACCGTGCCGATGCTCATCAGCCCGGGTTCCGTGGCGGCGGTGCCGTGACCGGTACCGCCGCTCGGTGTGTGCAGCATGGACCTTCTTCCCTGGGGTCCTCCAGGCGAGCTCCGGAGGGTCAGATGCCCTGCCGACTCGCGTAGAAGACCAGCCGGTACTTGCCGATCTGGACCTCGTCACCGTTCGACAGAGCGACCTGGTCGATGCGCTCCCGGTTGACATACGTGCCGTTGAGGCTGCCGACGTCGGCCACCGTGAACGAGCCGTCCGGCTGGCGGCGGAACTCCACGTGCCGACGCGACACCGTCACGTCGTCAAGGAAGATGTCGCTCTGCGGGTGGCGGCCGGCCGTGGTCAGCTCGCTGTCCAGCAGGAATCGGCTGCCCGAGTTCGGGCCTCGGCGCACGACCAGCAGCGCGGAGCCGAGCGGCAGCGCGTCGACCGCCGCCTGCGCCTCGGGAGAGAGCGACGGCATCTGGGTCTGGCCGGTGACCTCGGCGTCGTAGGCCTCCAGGCCGGAGATCGAGATCGTGGACGTCGTCTCCGACGCACGCTCGGGGACGGCGCCCGCACGCAGCGGGGCTCCGCAGTTGGAACAGAAGCGGGCGTTCTCCGCGTTGCGGTTACCGCACCTCGTACAAACCAGGGCCGACATGGACGGATCCTCCTGCCGCGGCTGCCCCGCCGGGGCGTTGGACGCGTACGGGCCGGAGGTGAACCCTCCACCCGTACCTGAGGTTGACGGTTGCCCGAAACCTATGCCGCCGGACTGGGACGGGTCAACTGACGGCGCGCCCTGACCTCCCGAAATGTCACCCCCCGGACCAGCCACCTGGTCCCGGAACAGCGGGCGCTGGCCCTCCGCGTCGGGCTGTGCCCGATGGCGCGCGGTCGCGTTGTCGCTACCCTCTCGCGCGCTCTTGCCGAACAACTTCGCAAACAACTTCACGGGCGATTCCCCTTGACCGAAACAGACCCGCCCGTGGGGCAGGACGAACCCTGACTGAATAAACCGGCCGACCCGGACAACCACACAACGTCCGTATCCACCAGACAGTTTCCACCACGCTCCGGTTCCCCGGTGCGCCGACCCCCCGCATCCTCATGCCCTCGCCGGACGTCCCCCATGCACCGCCGGTTCACTGTGAGGACGACCGAGCGTAGTCAGGCTGCTTCGCCGGTCGCAAGGCATCCACGACGATCTTGGCGGATCGCTCGACGGTCACAGTCGCCTGTTCCTTCTCAAGGGTCTGCACCACGCCTCCGGGGATGTTGAGGGCCGGTTCGAGGTCCTGCGGCTTGCCGATCACCTTGAAAACGTAGGGCTGGGTGATCTTGTTCCCGTCGACGCTCACACTCTTCCCGGAGTCGGTGAGGTAGGTGCCGGCGATCACTCGGACCCCGTTGACCTGGATCGCCTCCGCGCCGGCCGCACGCAGTTCCTGGATCGCGTCGAGCAGCATGTCCGCCTGCACCGTCCCCTTCGGGTCGTCGACCGTCATCGTGATGCCAGGACCCTGCGCCGCCACGGTGCCCGCGAGAATACCGAGTTGCCGCTCCTTCTCGGCCGTCTGCCTGCGGGCCTCCGCCGCCTGGTCGGAGCTGCTCTGCAACTCCTGGCGCTGCTTCTCGAGTCCTGTCTTCTCGTCCTCAAGACGCTGAGTACGGTCGTCCAGTTCATCGAGGATGCGGACAAGATCTTCCTGACGGGCCCCGCGCAGCGCGCTGTCGCTGTCGCTGTTCGACGCCACCTGCACGGCGAGCCCGAACCCGAGCCCGAACAGCAGCACGGCGACGATCAGTTGGGCCCTGCTCACGCGTGGCGGCCACAGCCCCTGGACCAGCCTCTCGCGGCCGGTCACCTTGGCCTCCGACTCCGGCGCGGCGGAGCCGGCCTCCGGCGCCGTCGCGGGCACCTCGGCCGGGAGTTCTCTGCGCAGCCGGTGCTCCGGCTCCTTCTCGTGCTCGCCCATGCCGCTCACGCCCGGAAGACGTGTCGCCGGATCGCCGCGGCGTTGGAGAAGATGCGGATACCGAGGACCACCACGACCCCCGTGGACAGCTGCGAGCCGACACCCAGCTTGTCGCCGAGGAAGACGATCAGCGCGGCCACCACCACGTTGGACAGGAACGACACGACGAAGACCTTGTCGTCGAAGATCCCGTCCAGCATGGCCCGCAGACCGCCGAAGACGGCGTCGAGCGCCGCGACGACGGCGATCGGCAGATACGGCTCGACGACCGCCGGAACCTCAGGCCGGACCAACAGTCCGGCCACGACGCCCACGACGAGGCCAAGTACGGCGATCACGATGTGCCCTTCTCAGTCTTCTCGGTGTACGGCTGTGCTGTACGTACGATCACGCTGGGCGCGGCGGGCAACCGGACGTCACTCTCCGTGGAGATGGTCGCCCGGATGTCGAAGTTCTCCTCCAGGGCATGCAGATACAGCCCGTCGGGACTGTCCTGGAACCTGGAGCCGAGCTTCTCCCCGTCCCCCACCGCCAGCACCGTGTACGGCGGTACCAGCGGCCTGTTGTCGACAAGTATCGCGCTCCCCGCGGCCCTGATCGCGGACAGGGCCGTCAGCCGCTGCCCGTTGATCGAGACCGCCTCGGCGCCCGAGGCCCACAGCCCGTTCACGACGCGCTGCATGTCGTGGTCGCGCACCCGGCCGGTGTCGGAGAACCCGGAGGTCTCCCGGGGATTGCCGGCGTCGCCGCCCGAGGAGGCCTCCTTGGCGTCGTTCACCACCAGCTTCACGCCGGGGCCGTGCACCGCCGTGGCGCCCGACAGGACGTCCACCAGGTCCGCCTGCCCGCTGCCGCCGCTCTCCTTCAGTGCGGCGCGCTGGCGGGCGCTGACGTCGTCCCGGAGTTTGTCGACATTGGTCTCCAGCCTGTCCGCGGCCGTCGTCTCCCGGTCGATCCTGTCGATGAGCTCCTGGCGCTCCTTGGCCACCACGGGCGCCGTCACACGCGCCTGCGCCGCTCCCACGGTCACCACGAGGGCCGCCAGCACCAGACCGCCGGCGAGTCCCAGCCTGGCCCGGAGGGTCTTCGGCATCCCGCCGCTCTCCCCCTGGGCCCGCTTGCGCGCGGCCGCCTCGGCGTACCCGTCGTCGAGGCTGTGATCCATGACGTTGGTGATCAACGACATGGAGGCGTCCGGACGCGACGGCCGGGCGGCGCTGCTCCGAACGGGGGGTTGCTGCGGCATGCCGCACATCGTCGCACGTTGCGACCGGTACCTCCGAACGGCCCCACCGGCGTGCCGGACCGGCCCCCGTGGGGACACATGTCCGGCACGCACGCGTGCAGCGGTTTTACCGTCCGGCGCTGTCCACCGTCGCCGACCACTCGTCCAACAGAGCCTGCGCGGACGCGTCGTCGGGCCCCTCGGCCCACAGATGGGTGACCGCCTCGGCCGGGTCGGGCAGCACCATCACCCAGCGCCCGTCGGTCTCGACGACCCGCACCCCGTCGGTCGTGTCGACGAACCGATCACCGGCCGCCTCGACGACACGCCGCATGACCAGCCCCTTGACAGCCCACGGTGTGGCCAGGTCCCGCTTGAGGACGTGCGCCTTCGGGATCCGGGCGTCGATCTGGCTGAGTGTGAGCTGCGTCCGCGCCACCAGACCGATCAGGCGTACGAACGCGGCCGTACCGTCGTAGACGCTGCTGAACTCCGGAACGATGAACCCGCCCTTGCCGTCACCGCCGAAGATGGTGCCTTCCTCGCGCCCCACGCGCGTGAGGTCGTCGGGAGAGGTGGTCGTCCACTCGACCTGGGTGCCGTGGTACGCGGCCACCTGTTCGGCGATCCGGGTCGTGGTGACCGGAAGCGCCACCCGGCCGCTGCGCCGCTCGGCCGCGACCAGGTCGAGCATCACAAGGAGCGCACGGTCGTCCTCGATGATGCGGCCCTTCTCGTCCACCAGGGACAGCCGCTCACCGACCGGGTCGAACCGCACACCGAACGCGGCCCCGGACGACGCCACGATCTCGCCGAGCCGTACCAGCCCGGCCCGCCGCTGATCGGCCGTCTCCGTGGGCCTCGCCTCGTTCAGGCCGGGATTGACGGTCAGCGAGTCCACACCGAGCTTGCCCAGCAGGCTCGGCAGTACGAGCCCGGCGCTGCCGTTGGAGGCGTCCACGACGACCTTGAGGCCCGATTCGGCGACCCCGGTCGTGTCGACGTTCCGCAGCAGCGACCCGGTGTACGAGTCGAAGACGCTGGCCGGGAAATAGAGGTCGCCGATCTCACCGGGGAACGCGCGCCGGTACTCCTGCCGCGCGAAGATCCGGTCCAGCTTGCGCTGGCTGGCCTGGGAGAGGTCGGCGCCCTGCCCGTCGAAGAACATGATGTCGACGGAGTCCGGCACCCCGGGCGAGGTCCGGATCATGATCCCGCCGGCACTGCCCCGCCCGGTCTGCTGCCGGGCCACGGGCAACGGCACGTTCTCCAGGTCGCGTACGTCGATGGCACTCGCCTGGAGCGCGGAGATCACCGCCCGCTTGAGCGCACGGGCACCACGGGAGTGGTCACGGGCCGTCGTGACGGTGGACCCCTTCTTCAGAGTGGTGGCATACGCGCCGGCCAGCCGTACGGCGAGTTCCGGGGTGATCTCGACGTTCAGGATCCCGGACACGCCCCGAGCGCCGAACAGGTGAGCCTGCCCCCGGGACTCCCAGATCACCGACGTGTTGACGAAGGCGCCGGCTTCGATGGTCTTGAAGGGATAGACCCGGACATTGCCCTGAACGATCGATTCTTCACCGATCAGGCACTCGTCACCGATGACCGCCCCGTCCTCGATCCGCGCGGCCCGCATGATGTCGGTGTTCTTTCCGACGACACAGCCCCGCAGATTGCTGTGCTGCCCGACGTACACGTTGTCGTGGACGACGGCCCGATGCAGGAAGGCGCCGCTCTTCACGACGACATTGGACCCTACGACGGTGTGCTCGCGGATTTCCGCGCCGGCCTCGACCTTGGCGTAGTCGCCGATGTACAACGGCCCGCGCAGTTCGGCGTCCGCGTGCACCTCGGCGCCCTCGGCGACCCATACACCCGGGGATATCTCGAAGCCGTCGATGTCGACGTCGACCTTGCCCTCCAGGACGTCGGCCTGCGCCTTCACGTACGACTCGTGGGTACCGACGTCCTCCCAGTAGCCCTCGGCGATGTAGCCGTAGATCGGCTTGCCTTCCTTCATCAGCTGCGGGAAGACATCGCCGGACCAGTCGACGGGAACATCGGCCTCGACGTAGTCGAACACCTCGGGCTCCATGACATAGATGCCCGTGTTCACCGTGTCGGAGAAGACCTGGCCCCAGGTCGGCTTCTCAAGGAAGCGCTCGACCTTGCCCTCTTCGTCGACGATGGTGATACCGAATTCCAGGGGATTGGGCACGCGCGTCAGACAGACCGTGACGAGCGCGCCCTTTGCCTTGTGGAAGTTGATCAGCTCGGTGAGGTCGAAGTCGGTCAGCGCATCGCCGGAGATGACGAGGAAAGCATCGTCCTTCAACGCCTCTTCGGCGTTCTTGACGCTTCCGGCGGTACCGAGTGGCTTCTCCTCGTTGGCATAGGTGAGCTCCATACCGAGCTCCTCGCCGTCCCCGAAGTAGTTCTTGACCAGCGATGCCAGGAACTGCACAGTGACGACGGTCTCGGTGAGCCCATGCCTTTTGAGCAGCCGTAGCACATGCTCCATGATCGGTCGGTTGACGACCGGAAGGAGTGGCTTGGGCATGCTGGAGGTCATGGGGCGAAGGCGTGTGCCTTCACCACCGGCCATCACGACGGCCTTCATGTCGGAAGCGTCCTCCTCTAAGAGATGACGGTCTAGCCGACTTCACCCGTCCAGATTGTCCCGCACTTTTCCGCCGCGGGCCATCGAGAGCAATCGAGGGGCCACTTCGTCCGGACAATCGCCGAGCTCAATCGGCTGTGGCGTCCGCACGGACGAGGCGGCGGACTTGCACCACGTAGAGCACTCCTGCCCACCAGTAGAGCGTTGTACCCCACCCTGCGAACGCCCATCCGAAAATAGCAGCGAGTGACGAGATCCAGCCGCTTCCGTCACTGAGCAGGAGGAGCGGGAACGCGTACATCAGATTGAAGGTCGCGGCCTTGCCCAGGAAGTTCACCTGGGGTGGCGGATAGCCGTGCCGGCGGAGGATCCCCACCATCACCAACAGCACCAGCTCGCGCAGCAGCAGCACGGCCGTCAGCCAGAGCGGCAGGATCTCGCGCCAGGTGAGCCCGACCAACGTCGACAGCACGTAGAGCCGGTCCGCTGCGGGGTCCAGCAGCCGGCCGAGGTTGCTGATCTGGTTCCAGCGCCGGGCGAGCTTGCCGTCCAGGTAGTCGCTGACGCCGCTGAAGAGCAGTACCAGCAAGGCCCAGCCGTCACTCTTGGGCCCGCCGAACTCGGGCCTGAGGATCAACCACAGGAAGACGGGTACGCCGACCAGACGCGCCATGCTGAGGATGTTCGGGATGGTGAGGACACGGTCCGTCTGGACACGCGTCTCCTGGACCTCCACCCGGGGGCCTCCTGTGGTGGGAAACGAGCCAACTTTTCCCCCTGACCCTACCTCAACGCAAAAAAGCTCTGGCTCTTGGGCTTGTTGCCCAAGAGCCAGAGCTCTAAAGGAAGTTCGGCGGTGTCCTACTCTCCCACAGGGTCCCCCCTGCAGTACCATCGGCGCTGTAAGGCTTAGCTTCCGGGTTCGGAATGTAACCGGGCGTTT